>NZ_JAUMTY010000011.1:36307-54135 GCF_030530965.1 Corynebacterium sp.
ACACCGCGTGGTTTGTTCAACGCGAAGTACTGCATCGATTCGTCGACGACGACTCTGCTGCCATCGACGCGAATTACGTCATGATCGGGATCCACGCGGACGCCCTGACGGGTCACGATGTCCCCGTTGACCTCGACGCGCCCCTCGTCGATGAGCTTTTCTGACATCCTCCGCGAGGCGACGCCAGCAGCGGCCAAGACCTTTTGCAGGCGAATGCCCTCACCTGAATGATGGGCGGGTGATGTGCCCTTGACGTGTTGATGGCGGGCGGGCTTGGCCTTGGGTACGTATTCCGGTGTGCCGTCACGGCGAGCGGTAGAAGCCACGATGTGGACCTTTCCGTATTTATGCGTTATTTACACTTTTGAAAAACAGGAGATAACGTGGCGCCGGTTCATAGCATCAAAAATAAGCGGGCGTCCACGCAAAACATATGGTGACCGGTGAGTCTATCACGTTCTTTACTCGTGTCATTATCTTGACGAGCGTGGCGACGCAATCGCCTGGCAGCACATCTGCCAGGTGCAGACTCACCGGCCGACGAACGCGGTCACGCCACCATTCAGCCTATAGCAGTTAATCGCTCTCACGAGTGACCCGACCGACAACATCTGGTACGAAAAAGTCGGGCGCCTCCTGCACGAACCGCTGCTGAGGCCACTCGCCAGCTCCCTCGGGTATGTAGCCCAAGACATCGGTCCCGGTAACCACCGGCAAGTCTTCCTTATTGCACCGCGTCGCCAAATCTGGGGAGTCCGGAATGGACCCACCTATTAAACCAAGAACGGTCAGGCCCCGGCGTGTGGCAGCTTCCACCGTCAATTCAGCCTCATTCAAACTTCCGAGGCCTGTTGAGCACACAACAATAATCGGGGCACCCAGTTCTCGAGCCAGATCGGCAATAGTCCAGTCCTGACCAATACGCACAAGGAGCCCGCCAGCGCCCTCGACAAGAACAACGCGGCCAGGCTTATCGAAAGACTTGATCTCTTCGGCAACGGTTGTGAGCTCGGGGTATGGCATATTCGCCCGGCGCGCTGACGTCGCTGGGGCGAGCGGTTCGGGGAACCGGTACAGCGTCTCCGCTTTATCAATACCGGTCAAGGCGGTGATGCGGGGAGCGTCGCCTTCGCCTTCGGGTTCACCAGTCTGCGCTGGCTTCACGATGAAGGGCTCATATCCCCTTTTCTGAAGGACGCAGGCAACCGCTCCAGTAGCGACTGTCTTGCCGACATCTGTCCCTGTTCCCGTCATGATGACAATGCTCATTGTTAATCTCCTCTCATTAGGTCAGTGAATAATCCTGACCGAACACCTCTGTGATGACTCCGGTCACTTAGGCCGACGCAGCGACAACGTTCCGCATCGCCGCACAGATTTTTTCGATATCGCTGCTGGTCGATATAAACGGCGGCATGCTATAAACCAGTTTTCCGAAAGGCCGAAGCCACACTCCCGACTCCACGGCTACCTTCGTCGCGACCTTCATATCGACAGGGTGAGCTAGTTCGACGACGCCGATAGCGCCCAGGACACGCACCGAGGACACCTGTTCGGCGTCGGCAAGTGGAGCCAAACCGCGGCGTAAGTCCTGTTCAATGCGCGGAACTGTCGATCGCCAGTAGCCGTCATCAATGAGGTCGCCCGCAGCACGAGCCACCGAGCACGCCAGTGGGTTGCCCATGAAAGTCGGCCCGTGCATTAAGGCTCCGCCGCCCTCGGGCATCGAAATCACCTCGCCTACGCGCCGAGTGGTCAGCGTGGCGGCAAAACTCATCATTCCCCCGGTCAGGGCTTTGCCGACGCACATAATGTCTGGGGTGATCGTAGCCGCCTCGCAGGTAAAGAGACTTCCCGTGCGTCCGAAACCTGTGGCGATCTCGTCGGCAATGAGGAGGATGTCGTGGTCATCGCACACGCGGCGAAGGCCAGCGACCAATCGTGGGTCGTGGAATCGCATGCCGCCGGCCCCCTGCACGACAGGCTCGATAATCACTCCCGCGATGGTGTCGTCGATATATGTCTCGAATTCACGTAGATAAGACTCGAGCTCATCGTCGCTAAGGCGCGCACCACCGGAACCGTCGTCACCGTCAGAATGGCCCACGTCGCAGAGCGGATCAGCTGGGGGTTCGGGGGCGAAAACTTGTTCCACCAAGGTGCCTCGCCATAGAGAGTGCATGCCGCCCTCGGGGTCACACACACTCATTGGCCCCTGAGTATCGCCGTGATACCCGCGTCGCCACGTCACGAGCCGGTTGCGCTCTGGATGGCCATTCCCCATCTGATATTGGAGGGCCATCTTGATGGCGACCTCAACAGAGACCGACCCCGAATCAGAATAAAAAACCAGGTCAAGACCCTCTGGCGTGATATCTACCAGCCACTCGGCTAAATCCACCGCCGGTTTGTGAGTCAGTCCCCCAAACATCACATGCGGCATCTGATTAATTTGCCTGTGCGCGGCCTCAACCAAGTGGGGGTGGCGGTGTCCGTGTGCTACAGCCCACCAGGAACTCATCCCGTCAATGATGTTTCGACCATCGTCAAGATGCAGCGTAACTCCTTCCGCGGACGTCACGGGGATGGAAGGTACTGCTGCTGGCATCGGGCCGTATGGATGCCAAATATGTTCTTGGTCGAAACGTGCAAGATCCTCCATACTTGCCACCCTACTGAACAGTGTTCAGTAATCTGCGATGGCCTCATCAATCGCTTCCACATCAGGTAGCAAAGGCGCCAAGTCTGGCAGCTCAGAGACATCCGACAAGCCCATCGTCTCTAAGAACAACTCAGTTGTGGCATATAAATGGGCCCCCGACGTCTGCTCCTCCCCCACTTCCTTCACCAAACCACGCAGCGCCAAGGTTCGCATGACCCCGTCACAGTTAACCCCGCGGACAGCGGCGACTTGGGAGCGGGTGACCGGCTGGCGATAAGCCACCACCGCGAGGGTTTCCAGTGCCGCTCGCGACAACTTCGTTTGTGCTCCATCCAGCAAAAATGCCTCGACGGCGGGCGCGTGCTCAGCCCGGGTGTAGAGCCTCCACCCATCGCCGACGTGGCGCAGTTCAATGCCACTGCCCCGTTGATCGAGTTCGTCTCTCCACTCTTCGATGACTGCGCGCGTGTCTTCCTCCGACGCACCCACCGCGCGGGAAATGTCGGAAATAGGGGCAGGATCGTCCAACACCAGCATCACCGACTCCACTGCCGCACGAAGCGCAGAGATCTTCGGTAAATTATTCGGGTTCGTGGTGGTATCTGTCACTTCGCCGATCCTCGTGTCTGCCAATCCTCGTGTGTGAGGTACTGACCCCTAGTCTCGCGACCGGAAACTACTCCCAGTTCGCGGCCGCAACGACTGCTGGATCAACCTCAAGGCCCGTCCACGCCACTAACATTTCTCCCAAAGGCTCATCTTGGTCGATGTCAGTGGCATGAGCTTTAAATAACTCTAACAATGCTAAGAACCTGCCGACGACTTGCATCGATACTGTGCAGTCGGAGGTCAATTGCTCAAATGAGCACCACGAATACGCACCGACGGAATGCAGCATGGAGAGGATGCGCCCGGCTTGCTCCGGGACAGACACGGCCACAGAGTGAACATGGGAGGTATTCACCGTCTCAGGTGGGCGGGGGCGGAACACGGCTGCCGCCATCTCCGCAAACGATTGCGGGGTGTGATCAATCCGGACCGGTGGCAACAGAGACGCGAATTTTTCTTCCATGCCAACCGCGCGCGGATAGCGTCGGGCAGCATGTGCGTGCCGCACGCGCAACTCGTCGGCGATCTCCTTATAAGCGCGATATTGAAGCAATCGAGCAAACAGCAGATCTTGGGTTTCTAAGAGCGCCAGATCTTCCTCGCTATCGACCTCACCCCGAGGCAACAGACGCGCCGTCTTCAAATCCAATAAGCTCGCCGCAATAACGAGGAACTCCGTGATCTCATCGAGGTCCTCAGTTTTGCTCAGGCTTCGCGTATAGCTGACAAATTCATCCGTGACCTGCGCAAGAGCAACCTCGGTCACGTCCATTTTGTGACTGTGAATGAGTTGAAGGAGAAGATCAAACGGGCCCGTAAAATTCGCGAGAGCCACACGGAACCCTGTGATTTCCTCTTGGACGCCCTCGCCATTAGAGGGCATCGCAGCATCCGAGTCGGTCACTTACTCAGACGCTCCACCATTTCACTGGCCACGCCCCGGTATTGTTCCGCGGCTTCCGACGTCGGCGCCCAGGTCGTAATAGGTTCTCCTGCTACTGACGTCTCGGGGAATCTGACGGTCCGCGTAATAACGGAATCGAATACTTGGTCTCCAAAGACCTCAATCACGCGCTCCATCACTTCCCGCGCGTGAAGAGTTCGTCGATCAAACATCGTGACCAGTATTCCGATAATTTCCAGGTTAAAGTTCAGTCGATCGCGAACCTTATCAACGGTATCGGTCAAGAGAGCAAGGCCACGCAAAGAGAAATACTCACATTCCATCGGGATAATGACTCCCTGCGAGCATGCCAAGGCATTCACGGTGAGCAGACCAAGTGACGGCTGGCAATCAATAATGATGTAATCGTATTCGCCCATCACCGGCCGAAGAGCCCGGCCCAGGCACTGCTCACGCCCCACTTCATTAACTAACTGAATTTCCGCTGCGGATAAGTCAATATTGGCAGGGACCAAATCCAAACCCGAGACAGCGGTTCGGTGGATGGTCTCAAGAATCGACGTCGACGGATCCACCAACAAGTTAAATACCGTGAGATCTAATTCATCATGCGGAATGCCCAGGCCAGCTGACAGTGCCCCCTGAGGGTCGAGATCAACGAGGAGGACCCGTCGCCCATATTCAGCTAAAGCCGCTCCCAAGTTAATGGTCGACGTCGTCTTGCCGACGCCACCCTTCTGGTTACACATCGAGACGATCGTTGCTGGCCCATGGCGATCGAGCTGAGGCGGCTCCGGAATCTGTCGGCGTGGGCGACCAGTCAGCCCCAGCTCGGGCGTCGGGTCGTCGAAAAGACCATCACCCTTATCCGACTCATGTGGAGACGATGCAACCACAGTCAATCCTTCCTCCGGAACTTGTCGTCGATACACGCACGCAGATCATTGTCTCGAGCAATGCGATGCATTCGGCCACCATGCGTACAGTGCAGCAACGATGAAAACCATCGATGTAATTCGACTATTACTCTACAATACGAAGGGGCTATGGCGCAGATGTCAAGGATTAAAACTTGACATAGTTCAAGTTCGTATTGAGAACTTAACGTGGCATTATGCCGAAAACCGGGCCGACGACGACGAACATACATAGAGTCAAGGTCGAGACTATTCCACAGCCGACTTATGCCCGAGGATGCGACGTCGCATACACTTCCCGAAGATTATCAATAGACACGGCGGTGTAAATCTGCGTCGTCGTCACGCTTGCGTGCCCCAAGAGCTCCTGAACCGCCCTAATATCCGCGCCACCTTGAAGAAGATGAGTCGCATACGAGTGTCGCAACGTGTGAGGTCCTACCGAATCGCCGAGCCCACAACGTTCCGCTGCCGCGTGGAGAAACTTCCATACCGATTGCCGGCCCAAACGGTTACCCCGAGCATTCAGAAATAACGCTTTATCGCTCCGCTTGACCATCGAGGGGCGACCACGGACTAGCCACGCATCAATAGCGTGAAGCGCCGGCGCACCGATCGGAACGAGTCGTTCCTTCCTCCCCTTTCCCACGACACGCACAAACGCGTGATTTCGATCAATTGAATCGATGTCGAGATTAAGGGCCTCGCTAATTCGCATTCCCGTGCCATACAGAAGTTCAATAACGGCACGGTCGCGAAGAGCAATCGGGCTACTCGACTCATTCACCGGGCACGACTCAATGAGCCGATTGACCTGTTCCACAGTCAGAGCATGAGGCAACGATTGACCGGAACGCGGAACAGTCACTCCTGCAGTGACGTCCCGAGCTAGTTGCCCTTCCTCGTGGGAAAACCGATGCAGAGAACGAACGGCGACGGTTGCACGCGCAGCAGACGACGCCGCCAGAGGCGACCACCCCAACGTCGAGTCCCCTCGTCGTAAATCCGCAATAAATTGCTCGATATCGGGCTCATCGACGCTATCGATGCTGAGATTATGCTGATCCAGCCACGCGACATATTTATTCAAATCACGTTGGTAATTCGACAACGTATTCGGGCTCGCGTTCTTTTCCACGGCAAGGTGATCGATATAAGCAGCCACCATGTGGGACGCGTCCGCTCCCGAGTGCTGCCCCTCGCGAGGCTCATCCGCAGGCGGGGTCAGCGGCCCTGGAGTCGACGTAGAAGACATAACCTCACACTTCGTTGTGCGCAGAGAACTCAACTACACGCGTGTGACGCGCTCACTCATGGTGGGTTTCTCCAGGTAGTTTATCTGTCACCGTCACCTTGAGATCTGCAGTCGATTTCCCTGCTTCACGCAACTGTGTTTCGCGGCGCTCAGCCAATCGATACGGGCGCAAAGTATAGGGTTCGTCGACACTACGTGGGGAAACATCGTTTCGTATCACCTGCGCAGCCATCAAGATCCCGGATGTCGCGATAGCATTGCAAATCGTCCCATCCATGATCTGAGAAACGGCAGTGTCCAGATCCACCCACGTCGACGTCAAATCAGCCTCTTCATCATCCGATTCTGGACGATCAACGTCGCTAAGATCCCGCGCAAGATATACGCGAACGGCCTCTTCACAGAATCCAGGCGACGACACAAGATCCGACAACAGGTCCCAACGCTCAGCGGCGAGGCCCACTTCTTCCTGCAGTTCACGGGACGCAGCCTGAAGGGGGTCTTCACCTGCAGCGTCCAAGAGTCCGGCAGGCAATTCCCATAGCCGTCGACCCACGCTATGCCGATATTGGTGGATCAGCTTCACGCGTTTCCCGTCGAAAGCCACCACAGCGACGGCACCAAAGTGCTCGACGATTTCACGTCGTGCAGATGATCCACCCGGCATGGAGACAGTATCCTGCCGAACCGCAATAATCGGTTTGTCGAGCAAATACGTAGATTTCTCTACCGTGAAGTCGTACGACCCCGGGCGGCTCTGAGCCGACGGGTTCGCGCCCTCATCTAATGAGCCGGTATCAGGTGTGTTGTCTGACGGATTCGTGGCTAGTCCTCCTCACTTACCGTAACTACTTTTCCTCATCATTCTTGTGCTTCAACCCAGCTTTAACCAGGGCAGCGAATAATGGGTGAGCTTTTGTCGGGCGAGACTTATATTCCGGGTGAGCCTGCGTCGCAACCATGTACGGGTGGTCCGGATACTCAATAAACTCAACAAGTTTTCCATCAGGAGAAGTACCAGAGAACTTCAGTCCAACGCCATCGGTAATCCGTTGACGGTACGCATTGTTGACCTCATAGCGGTGACGGTGACGCTCCGAGACCTCTAGCGTCTGGTAGGCCTCAGCCACCACCGAACCCTTGTCCAACACAGCAGGATAAGCACCCAAACGCATGGTCCCACCAAGATCCGCTTCTCCGGAGACAGCAGCAATCTGCTCGGCCATCGTCGAGACCACGGGTTCCGTCGTCTGGGGGTCAAACTCGGTTGAGGACGCGTCGGTAATTCCCGCGGCGCGCGCAGCCTCAATCACCATGCATTGCAGGCCCAAGCACAGACCCAAGAACGGAACGCGATGCGTCCGTGCGTAGCGGACCGCGCCGATCTTGCCTTCAATTCCACGAATGCCGAAGCCACCCGGAACGACGATGGCGTCCACGTTTCCAAGCTCTTTTTCTGCACCCTCCTCGGTCTGGCACAAATCCGAGGGGACCCACTTCACGCGGGCACGAGCATTATTAGCAAATCCACCTGCGCGGATAGCTTCTGTCACGCTGAGATACGCGTCGGGAAGATCGATGTACTTGCCCACCAGAGCCACGGTCAACTCATGCTCCGGCTCGTGGACTTTCCGAAGCAACGAGTCCCACTCTTCCCAGTCAACATCGCGGAACGGCAAATCCAGCCGACGAATGAGGAACGCATCCAGGTGCTCGCGGTGCAAAACTTTAGGAATTTCGTAGATGGAATCGGCGTCGGGACAGGAAATAACACCTTCCTGATCAACGTCGCACATCAAAGCGATCTTTGCCTTGAGTGGCTCCGGAACTTCACGATCACACCGGAGGACCAGTGCGTCTGGAACGATACCGATCGATCGCAAGGCGGCCACTGAATGCTGAGTCGGCTTGGTCTTCAACTCGCCTGACGGAGCAAGATACGGAACAAGGGAGACATGGATGAAGAAAATGTTCTCTCGTCCCACGTCATGCCGTGTCTGACGTGCAGCTTCAAGGAATGGCTGGGATTCGATATCACCGACAGTTCCGCCGATCTCCGTAATAACGATATCGGGGCGAACACCATTTTCATCCGGACGATCCATCGTCAAAATGCGATGCTTGATTTCATCCGTAATGTGGGGAATAACCTGCACGGTATCCCCGAGGTATTCTCCGCGGCGCTCCTTGGCAATGACCTCAGAATAAACCTGCCCCGTGGTCACATTCGCGTTCCCCGACAAGTTGCGGTTTAAGAAACGCTCGTAGTGCCCCAGATCAAGGTCGGTTTCCGCACCATCGTCGGTCACAAACACTTCCCCATGCTGGAACGGGTTCATTGTCCCCGGATCCACATTCAAATAGGGATCAAGCTTCTGCATGGTGACTTTCAGGCCACGTGCCGTCAGCAGTTGACCTAATGAGGATGCTGTCAATCCTTTACCCAGCGATGAGGCAACACCGCCGGTGACGAATACAAATTTGGTGACATGCTCGGCGCGCGATTGCGACACTATGCTCTCCCGAGGATCGATGATGGACGGTGATCAATGCAGGACAACCGCAACTGGCTTCGTAGAGCTCGCCGGTTAACGGAAAATCCATCGGTCAAAGTGGCAATTATCGGTAGATATCCACAATCCCTCGGGACTTCAGCCTAACACGAAACTTTCACCATCGTCACTTTCACCGTCGTCATTTTGCGGTACACAACCAACCACAGCAGCGGGAACCCAGGCCAAGAAGAGGCCTTACTGGGCAACGGCCGCCGTTGCACCGTCCATAATTCCGTAAGAGCCAGTTTTCCCTGTGATGACGTCAGCTGAGGCACGAATTGCACTGACCTGCCCCGTGACATGGTTAATGTCATCGACGGTGGAGATTTTGGCTTGGGAGTTCTCTTGCCCATCGTGGGAATCACGAAGTCGAGCAATAACCCCGTTGTCTTCGGCCGCGCCGGGACGGGACGCAGCAACAACACCAGACCCGTTGTGGCCAAGGCCTTCAGTGAAATCACGAAGGAAGCCTGCTACATAATCATTGTTTCCCTTTTTGCCGTCAGAACCTCCGGTGATGAGAATAGCCACATCGGCCGGTTCATCCAGGCCGTCGGCAGTCAGGAAATCTCCCTGAGTTAGTGAATCCCTGACTATTTTTCTCTCCGGGCCGGTCGATTGCTCTTGAGCATTATCTCCGCCTTCACTCTTCTTCAAGAAGGCGCCGCCCATCAGTTGCCCGATATGCCAGCCGGGTGACGAATTTCTCTCGGACAGTTGGACACCTGCCGGTAGCGTCGTCGCGGCAATGGACTTGAGGTCATCACCGCCGTCGCGAGAAACAAATTTGTCTTTCAGCCCAATAGTGCCAGCGACGTGGGCACCTGCAGGTTCAATGAGGCCATTAACAGCCTTCACATCATCTTTGTTGACGTCAGGCGTGGTGATGATCAGCACAGCCTTATCCTGCAACCGCCCTTTGACCGCATCCGGTGCAAGCGTCACCCCGAGTTGGTCGGCCGCCTGAACACTCTTATTAGCCTGGTTACGTTCCGCGGTGACTGAGTCGACCTTGCGCTCGGTATCAACATTGTGCCGGGTGATGTGGCTGCTCGCGCCCGAGTGTGGGCCTAAAACATACACGCCGAAGACGGTTCCGAGCGCAATTCCGCACGCCGCGCCGGCAACTGCAATGCCTGATCGATTGTGAGACAAACTGTGCTCCTATGGCTGTAAAACTGCCTTACTTGAACAGATTCTGAACACTAATCGCGAAACTGTTCCACGTATCTATCAGGTTGTTGATAAATGAATCATCACCTGACAACCCCGAAATAAGAATAATGGTGACCAGCGCGATAATAATGGCAATGACTGCCCACACCCATCCCAAGCCCGACGACCGCACCAGATAAAGCTCATTCACGGCGGAGGCATCGACCAACCGGGTACCGACTCGCGCACGAGTCAGCAACGCTGACGGAGCAGCATCCCGCTGATTCTCATCAAACAACGTCTCAATATCAAAGGGTGAACCACAATTAACGACGAGTGACGCGCCATGATAGCTAGCGATGAGCAATGCCAAATCCGTGGCTGAGTCGGTGGCCGCTGGGAAGGTCATCGCGCCGATGCCCAGGTCCTGGATTCGCTCCAAGCCTGCAGCGTGCCCATCAGGATCGGCGGGCAAAATCACCGTTGCCCCGGAGCGTAACGCGCGGTCGTTAATGAGCTCAGGATCGCCCACGATGATCGACGGCTTGTATCCCTTGTCCACCAGGACGTCAGCTGCATTTTCCACACCGATAAGCAGCGGATCGTATTCGCGAATAAACGAGCGCAAGTCTTTAAGCTGCGACTCGACGTCGGCAGACGGGCTGACGACGATAACTTTGCGGTCTTGGATGGGGACATCAACATCTGGGATTCCTAAACCGTCGATGAAAAGCGGCGATTCGGAACGCACGAATTCTGTCACGTTGCCGGATAACGCTTCCATGTGATCCGCGAGCTGTTCACGCGAATCCTCAAAGACTGCTACGGCCCGGTCGAGGGTAATTTCCTTACCTCGAGCGACTTCGTCATCTCCTCGGTAGAAAGTGCCTTCGTCGAGGCGATATTTCTTCCCAGATTGAAGAGCCTGCCGCCCATCAGAGCCGATACCGTCGATAAAAACAACGCCCGCGTCGATAAGCATCTGGGGACCGAAGCGAGGGATACTCCCCTGCTCTGTCTCTACCTCTGTCGCGACTGCGGAAACATGCATGTCAATAAGGCGCTGGGCCAGGCCTCGAGGGATTTCGGGCCCATCAATGATGGCAATATCGCCTTCAGCAAGCTTACGCAGCTCTTTTGAGGAGTGAGCGATATCTCGAACCGTGGCGTTGAGCCCCGGCAGATCCGACTGCGACCGAGAGAACAGTTTCATGGGAGCCATCATTCCTGATTACCAACCGTTATGCACAGAGGCGCGCCGACTAAAGAGTCATCTCGGTCAGATATCTGCTGGTACGAGGACTATAAATCCGACGTTTCTTACGGACGCTTCTTACGCCTGCGAGCGTTCGCGGGCTGCGGTGGCCAACAATTCCTCGGCATGTGCGCGTCCAGTATCGGTGTGGTCCAAACCGGCGAGCATTCGCGCAAGCTCTTCAACGCGCTCGCTCTCCGCTAGGGTTTTGACGCCCGACGTCGCCGCCACTGAGGCATCGACACTTTTCGTGACAACGAGATGTTGATCGGCGAAAGCCGCTACCTGTGGCAGGTGAGTAACAACAATCACCTGGCACTGTCGTGATAGCCGCATAAGACGCCGACCAATCTCCACCCCGGCGCGTCCTCCCACGCCGGCGTCAACTTCGTCGAAGACGATCGTTGTGCCGCGTCGTTCAGCGGAGAGGACAACTTCAAGGGCGAGCATGATTCGGGATAGTTCACCGCCCGAAGCCGCCTGTGTCAGCGGACGGGGTTCGGCGCCGTCATAAGATCGCAGCCGAAATTCGACTTCATCGGTCCCATTTTTTCGGAAGACGGTATTTGTTGTTACTGCGATGTCGAGCGACGACGTCGGCATCGCCAAGCCCCTCATTTCTTCCGTGACCGCTTGTTCGAGTTTCCGTGCGGCACGTCGGCGAGCAGCGGTTAGTTTTTCGGCGATCTCTCGGGTCTTTGTCCCTGCTTCTTCTGCTTCCTTGGCTAGTTTTTCAATTGTTTCGGTGGAGGTATCGAGGCTTTCCAACCGCTTGTAGGCGTTATCACGCCATTCCAGGACCTCGTCAATATTCGCGGCATATTTTCTCGTCAACTCATTTAACTGTGCTTGACGTTGAAGTGCAGCATCGAGTTCACCAGGGTCAGATGAGAGCCCGCCCAAATATCTGCTGAGGTCGGATGAAATGTCGCCTACCTGTTCAAGCAGGTTGTGAATTTGCGTTCCCAGGTGAACCAGCTGCGAATCACCGCTGGATGCCAACGCTGATTGGGCTTCCCCCAGGAGGTCGATAGCCGATGACGTTTCCTCGGTATCGTCGGAACTTAACGCCTGAAAAGCTCTCCCCGCGGAGTCTCGGAGCGAATCAACATCCTGCAGTCGCTTAACCTTGTCGACGAGTAACTCGTCTTCATGCGGCGTGGGACTTACGGCCTCGATCTCGTCGAGGGCGAATCGGAGCCGATCTTCTTCCTGAGCCATTTCTCGACGATGCTGTTGGCGCCTCGTGAGTTCGCGTGTCACTGACCGCCACTGGTCCCTCAACACTTGGTAGCGCGACTTAATGGCCGCAATTTCGGGGTCAAACGAATCGAGGGCATCCCGCTGCTGATCCGTCGACAATAAACGCAATTGATCATTTTGACCATGGATAACTAGCAAATTATCCACCACAGCTGCCAGTCGTCCTGCGGTGACGGTCCGCCCGCCGACGTGGGCACGTGATCGACCTTTCGACGAGACTGATCGGGACACGACGACTTCGTTGTTTTCGGTATCCCCGCCGACGTTTTCAATTTCATCCGTGATGGCAGCACGGTCAGCTTCGTCGATCTCTGAAAAGTCAAAGATGCCCTCGACGAATGCTTGGGACTGGCCTTCTCTGACCCGCGACGAATCAGCCCGTGCACCCTGAATGAGTTTCAGGCCCGACAGTAAGAAGGTTTTACCTGCGCCGGTCTCACCAGTGAGAACAGTAAGGCCGGGCGCCCATGATGCGGTAGCGCTAGGCAAAACTCCCAGGTTCTCAATGCTGAGTTCAACGAGCACTAGTTTCCCCTTTCATACACGTGCCTACCGACCGAAAGCTTTTTCGACGTCCGCATCGTATCCCAGCTCTGGCGACCGAGGCTCGTGCGTTACTTTTTGGGCCCCCGCCACCCGGAGACAGGCAGGCGAAACTTCGACACTAGACGGTCCGTAAAAGGTGCCGCGTCTAGCCTGACCCACCTGACTGGTTGATCGCCACGACGGACTTCCACCCTGGATCCGGGCGGGATAGGGATTCTTCTGATCCCATCCAGGTTCGCCGTCGCCGACTGCGTTGATGTGTTTGTTTCTATGGCGACCTCGGAGAAGGGGCTCACCACCAGAGGTCTTGCGAACAATGCGTGGGCGTTGTTCGGGACAACAAGGATGGCGTCCAGCGATGGCCATAGAACAGGACCACCGGCTGAGAACGCATATGCGGTGGACCCGGTGGGAGTAGAGACCAGCACTCCGTCACATCCGAAGGAACTCACAGGGCGTTGATCCACTTCCAACACTGCATCGAGCACGCCTTGTCTATCCACGTTCTCCACGGCCACTTCGTTAAGGGCCCAGCCACGGCCGAGGTTTCGCCCGTCGGGACCGTGAACACTGACCGAGAGCGTCATACGGTCTTCCACACGCCAGCTGTGATTGATGACGAGCTGAAGCGCCTCGGGGAGGGACTCTTGCTCCCATTCAGCCAAGAAACCGACGTGGCCAAGGTTGATCCCCAAGACGGGTAGATCGGCAGCATGAGCAATATCGGCGGCACGTAAGAAGGTTCCGTCGCCCCCGAGGACGAGTACTAGCTCAATCCGCGCCGTATCAACTTCTCCTGATCGAAAAATCGGAAATGTGCCGAGGACCGGGTGCTTCGTAATGGGGTCCGACGACTCACTGGCGAGGACCCATACGGTCAGCCCTGCGTCCTTCAGATATTCAGCAGCTTCCGCCGCCGCTGCCAAGTTTGAATCCCGCCCTGTGTTTGCAACAAGCAGAATTTCCCGATTCTTCTCCGTCATTGAGGTCCTTCCTGCACTGCTGCCGACACCATGGATTCAAGTTTACCGGGTTCAATGGCCCGGACCCCACCATCCTTAACAAGCCATAAAAAATACTCCACATTGCCGCTGGGCCCCGGCAGAGGCGAGGCGACCACACCACGAAGCGACAGCCCAAGATTCTGAGCATACCGGGCGACGTCCACTGTTGCGCTCGTCCGCAGGCTTTCCGAGCGGACCACACCGCCGTGCTCTAAACGGTATTTCCCTACCTCAAACTGTGGCTTCACCATGGGTAGGAGATCTGCTCCCCCACCCATGCACTCAACGATCGCCGGGAGAACCAATTTCAGAGAGATAAACGACAGGTCCCCCACCATCAGGTCACATGGCCCGCCTGTCAGCTCCGGGGTCAGGTGACGTACATTCGTCCTGTCTACTACTCGGACCCGTTCATCATTTTGTAGGCGCCAGATTAGTTGCCCATAGCCGACGTCGACAGCGACGACTTCGCGAGCCCCGCGCTTGAGACAAACGTCGGTAAAACCTCCTGTTGAGGCTCCCGCGTCTAATACCCGACGTCCCTCGAATGACAGGCCCTCGGGTTCGAAAGCATCACACGCTCCAAGGAGTTTGTGAGCCCCACGCGATGCCCAATTATCGTCGACGCTTTTCTCCACTTTGATGGATATACCCGGGTCAACTCGGGTTGCTGGCTTGGTGGCTTGGAATCCGTTAACCATGACGCGGCCGCTGCGAATCATCTCAACGGCCTGGTCGCGTGATCGCGCAACTTTACGGTTTACTAACTCAGCGTCGAGGCGACGTCGACTAGGCTGCTTAGTCACGGGAATCCTCCAAGGCCTGATGAAGAAGATCATGAGCCTTCTCGAGGCGATCAGCTTCTGCAGAGAGTTCAGAGGGGTCTCCGTCGAGGATTTCGTACATGTGCGCTGATAATTCGGCGTTTAATTCCTCGAGCGATTTATTCGCTTCAGCCAGACGTTGCTGCCTGAGACGTTCGACGTCGCCGGGTGTTATCGCCATGTATCGATCACGCTTTGTGCAGTCGAATCGGTCGCTGTCACCTGTGTCACGGCGGGAGCTCCGTCTTCCCATGCTGCAGCAATCGCGGTCAGCAAGGCGGCGTGGCGTCGTCGATCAGACAAGCGAGCTTGCTGGGTCGAATCTGCACCGTCCGGGGATTCTTCGGACGAGCCCTCGAAGGCCTCGCCGTCAACGGACGACAGTTGCAGAACGCCATCCGACGTCAGCTCTGCTTTCCACCCTTGCTTCGGCCCAGGTGTCGACCGATCAATCGGGTCGAACAAGGCCATCATATCGGCGGCGATATATGTGGGTCGCTCAGCAGGATCCGCAGTCAGAAGGTCTTTGTGCCCTGATATCCCGGTAATGACCATCAAAGATGGGATTCCCGCCGCAACGCCTCCGGCAATGTCAGTGTTAAGGCGGTCGCCCACAGCCAACGGGCGATCAGAATGGAGTTCTTCGGCCGCCTGGGTAAACATGTCACCGGCTGGTTTTCCGGCAGAATCAGGGGTGACTCCCGTTGCCGTGGTAATCGCAGCAATCATCGACCCATTTCCGACGGTCAATCCACGCTCGGTGGGCAACGTGGTGTCCATATTCGTCGCCACGTAGACCGCACCGTTATTAATTGCCAGTGCAGCTTCTGACATTTGCGGCCAGCCTGTCGTCGTCGCGTGGCCTTGGATCACAGCAGCTGGTTGATCGTCGGCCGACGTGACGACGCTAAACCCGGCTTCGTTGACGAGGTCTTTGAGCGAGTCTGATCCCAATACGATGACGCGCGAGCCTGCGGGAATTTTGCTGGTCAGCAGCGTTACTCCAGCTTGCGCGGAGGTTAAGACTTCGTTCTCAGAGGCAGGAATACCCATCTCCTGCAGAGCCTCGGCAACGGCGCTAGGTGAGCGGGAAGCATTGTTCGTTATGTACTTCAAACCGACGTGGGAGTGAGCCTTGTTAAGGGCCGATACTGCTTCCGGGATTGGTCGTGCACCGTGGTACACGGTTCCGTCGAGATCGAGGAGTAACGCGTCGGTGCGGTCGATCAAACGCTCGTCAGACATACCAGCGCTGTCATTGCTTGAGGCGGCCATCAAATCTTCCTTACTGGATATCATCCGTAGGGATCAGTACATAACGACACCGTACGGTGTGTTTATCTTAATTGAGCTCAGCTAAGCGTTCTTTTGCGTCAAGAAGCTCGTCGGGATCATGATCGATTGTCTTTTGGAACCACGCCTTCGCTTCTGCAGTTCTCCCTGCAGCAGCTAGCGAATCGGCGTAAGCGTAGAACAACCGAGGAGCTTCCTCATCTTTCCGCTTCTCATCGAGATTCTCTTGTTCAAGCCCGACGACGGCTGCGTCGTATTGCTCTAAGTCTCGACGGGCACCAGCCACGACAATCGCGAGTTCCTCAGCCGAGTTTGAGTCAAGGAGCTTCGCCTGGTCCGATGTACCGAGGGAGATGGCTTTCTCGGGGTGTCCTAGTCCGCGTTCGCAGTCGGCCATGACGGCGAGCAGGCCCGGTCCCCCGGAGATTCGACGCGCCGCCCGGAGCTCGGAAAGAGCCTCTTTCCATTGGCCGGCATGGTAAGCCGCGATGCCACAGGTCTCACGGGCAATGGACACTCGTCCTGCTCGGTCTTTCGCTGCGCGAGCGTGCTTAAGAGCGAGCTCGGGATCCTCTTCCATGGCTAAGGCACTGGCTACCATGTGTTTCGCCACGACCTCGGCATTCTGTTTCGAAAGGCTGCGGAGGTCCTGCCGGACGGTCGGATCTAAATCGCGTTCAGAAATATCGGGTGGGAGTGACGGTTCATTGAGGTGCTTCTTAGACCGCTCTTCCCGGTAACCGCTCTTCTTCGGACCCGAACGTCCTGACGCGTACTTCGCCTTACGATTGTTGCCACGGTGGGAGTTCTTTTTATTAAAGTCGCGATTATTGCCCCGGTGTTTCCTGTCGCTAGAGCCGGACTTGTCGTAGCGCTTTCCGCGATTACCGCCGCTAAATCCACCCGAACCGTGTTTTCGGTTGGCAGCAGACCCACTGTGGCGTTTATTTGATTCGGATTCGTTCATAGTACTGCTCACTTCTTAACAGATTTTTGTAAAACACGTGTCATCACTGTGTTTGATGTGCTGGAGCACCGATGACAGCAATGAGTTAACCGAGAAGATAATAGCAGAGGTTAAAAGAGTAGTTTCAGCGGAACGGATGGTGGACGGAATCGCGTTGGGGTCTGTGCGAACTGAATACGCCCTGAATGGCTAGAAAACTCTATTCCCCCGATTTTCTTAAGTGCTTCACCCGTTTTACGGGTGGGCTCATACATAAAGGTGTGTGGTGCGGGCCCACCCCCCACAGGCTCAGGCTCGCACCACACACAAACACTGTATTCAGTTCTTTACGTTACGGTTGGCGGCGACCTACTCTCCCACACCCTCCCAGGTGCAGTACCATCGGCGCAGGCAGGCTTAGCTTCCGGGTTCGGAAAGGGACCGGGCGTGACCCCACCGCACTAACCACCAACACAACCAAAAAGGACAACACAACCCGACACCGGGGGGCGTGCTGCACAAGACACCAAACAGCAGACGCAAGCAACCAACAAAACCCTTTTCGCACCATGCCACAAAACGATTGTTGTTGTTTAGTTCGGTCAATTAGTACCGGTCACCTCAACACCTCACAATGCTT
>NZ_JAUMTY010000086.1 GCF_030530965.1 Corynebacterium sp.
AGATTGTGATGGAAAGCGGAGGTGTACACGCCGCCGGCGAGGTCTGCTCCGGCGCAAAAAGCCTTCCCCTCCCCGCGGAGAAGGATGGCGCGAACTGAGTCCGTATTTTCCGCCTCGTGTACATAGGCCGCGATGTGGCCGCAGACGTCGGCGTTCAGCGAGTTTCTCTTGTGATCGCGACGGATTGTGATGACTGCTACCTGTGGCTGTGGCTCGCCATCGGTTGGAGTGTCGTTATCCACGGGCAGGATGTCTAATGTGACCTCGCCGTCGGGTGATGCGGATATGACATTGTTCTCATTCGTCATAAATACAGGCTATGCGCCGCGCGAGCCCCCCGCGGCGTTTTCGCCAACGTACACGCACGACGCCCGCGTGTCACACGGGCTGCGTGAGGATCACTCAAAGTTAGCGTTGCTGGGATCAGCACCAATGCGTCCGTCTTCACGGTCCAACGCAGTGATCTGCTCAACTTCGTCCGTCGTCAAGGAACAATCGAGAATATCGAAGTTGGATTCCACATGTTCTTTGGACTTGGAGCGGGTCAAGACAGAGAGCCCCATATCAAGGTGCCAGCGAAGAACAATTTGCGCTGGTGTCTTTCCATACTTAGCAGCCAAATCTTTAATAACTGGCTCATCAAAGTACTTGCCCTGGGCTAACGGCGACCATGATTCCGTCAGAATGGAGTGCTGGTCATCGAAGGAACGCATCGCTGCCTGCGAGAACCCGGGGTGGAGCTCGATCTGGTTAATAGTCGGCGTCTTGTTATTTTCCGCA
This sequence comes from Corynebacterium sp., assembly GCF_030530965.1. Taxonomy (GTDB): domain Bacteria; phylum Actinomycetota; class Actinomycetes; order Mycobacteriales; family Mycobacteriaceae; genus Corynebacterium. The sequence continues at coordinate 781 of NZ_JAUMTY010000086.1, forward strand.
ACAAGCTCATCCATTGCCTCTGGATAAAAATTGCACACAGCCAAGGAGCGAATACGACCTTGGTTCTGTAGCTCAATCATCGCCCTGAAGGATTCTTTATATTGATTCTTTTCAGGGTACGGCCAGTGGATGAAATAAATGTCGACGTAATCAAGCCCCAATTTCTCCATGCTGGTGTTGAATGCGTCAAAGGTGGATTCATATCCCTGGTCGGAATTCCACAATTTGGTTGAGACCGTGAGTTCCTCACGGGTGACATCACCATTCTCGATAGCATCGCGAATAGCTTTGCCCGTTGATTCCTCATTCTTGTAAATCATTGCGGTATCGATGCGCCGGAATCCAGCCGCAATTGCCGTGCGAACCGAGGAATATGCCTCCTCTTGAGACAATTCCCATGTTCCGAATCCCAAGCGCGGGATCACAGTCCCATCGCTCAGCGTGGCCGTCGGGCCAGCATTGTTCTGCTGTGTCGTCTCTGCTTTCGAATTGTTGTTAGCCATACGAGCCATTGAACACGCTATGGCTCCGTCCTGCAGAACCCCAGTTCAGAGGGCTAAGGACGCGCTCCATCACCCACGGCATATCCCCCACACCCGACCTACACATCATTTCCCTAAAGCCCCCTCGCGGACCACATATGAGAGTTACGCTAGAAAAATGGTGTCACATTCCGATTCGCCCATTCCTCAACCCGAGCGCCTGTCCGCCCATGACCTCATTCATGACATTCTCGATACCGATTCATGGGATAGCTGGGACACTAAACCTGATTATGGAGAAATTTCCGACGATTACGCAGCGTCATTAGCTCGCGCGCGGGAGAAGTCGGGGGTTGATGAGGCCGTGATCACCGGAGCCGGAACGATTGACGGTCACCGTGTTGCCGTGGTCGCCTCGGAATTCTCTTTTCTCGGTGGGTCCATCGGGGCTGCGACATCACGACGAATTATCGACGCCATCCACCGCGCCACAGCGGAAAGTTTGCCCCTTCTGATTTCGCCCGCGTCCGGTGGCACGCGAATGCAAGAGGGAACGCCGGCCTTTGCACTGATGATTTCGATCACCGCCGCGATTCACCGGCATAAAGATCAGCACCTGCCCTACCTGGTGTATCTCCGCCACCCAACCACGGGCGGAGCTATGGCGTCCTGGGGCTCCGCGGGGCACCTCACCTTCGCCCAACCCGGCGCCACGCTAGGGTTTCTGGGCCCCCGCGTCGTCGAACTCACGACAGGCAAACCTCTCTCACCTGGGGTTCAGACGGGCGAATACCTCTCCCGCCACGGGGTCATCGATGGCGTCATCGATCCTGCGGGTCTTCGTCGGCAATTTACAAAACTTTTCGACGTTCTTATCCGCCCTGATCATGCGACCGAACCGGCCGAGCCGACGCCACCGTCGGGTGAGGTGAGGTCAGCGTGGGATGCCATCACCCGAACCCGCAACCCACAGCGGACCGGCGCTGCGGATCTCGTGAATGCTCTCTCTGACCACTGGGTTCAGCTCTCGGGCACCGGGGACGGGCGAATGTCTGAGGCCGTGATCGTGGGGCTAACCCGGATCAATGACCAATCCCTCGTGTTTGTCGGAATGGACCGGACCGCGCAGGAGCCATTGGGCGATTGGCCCTTGAGCACAGAGGCGATGCGCTTCGCCCGGCGCGGAATTACGTTGGCCCACGAGCTGGGAATTCCGCTGGTCAGCGTCATTGATACGCCTGGTGGCGAGTTGTCCGACCGCGCGGAGCGAACCGGTATGGCTGGGTCTATTGCACGCACGCTGGCGGAGATTCTTGATATCGACGTGCCGACGGTGTCGGTCATTATCGGCCAGGGGTGTGGCGGTGCCGCGCTCTCGATGATTCCTGCTGATCAGGTTCTGGCCTGTGAAGATGCGTGGTTGGCGCCGCTCCCCCCGGAGGGAGCCAGCGCGATTATTTATCGGGATGTCGATCATGCGCCGGCAATGATGGAAAACCAGTCCGTTGCGGCGGATAAGCTTCACGAACGCGGAATTGTCGATCGTCTGATCCCGGCATTGGACAGCACCGATGCCGAGGCCGACAGCAAGGTGGTCATTGACTCGATTGCTCAAGCCTTGTGGGAGATTAAGTTGAATTCCACTTTGCGACGTGGACGTGAGCAGCGTCTGGCGCATTATGAACGGCTCGCCACCATCGTGTGAGAGCCGTCTCCGCGGAAGAACCACGGTCTGGTAGGCGCCACGTAGCCCCTCTTACTTCACGTCCACCAGATCGATAACGAACACGAGGGTCCGGCCGCCGAGCGGGTGACCGGTGCCGGCGGGCCCATACGCCATGTCCGGCGGAATGGTCAGCTTGCGACGTCCCCCAACGCGCATGCCCGGAATGCCTTCCTGCCAGCCGGCAATCAGGCCGGTGAGTGGGAATGTGATGGTCTGCCCGCGATCCCACGAGGAATCGAACTCTTCGCCGGTTTCGAAGTCCACACCTACGTAATGGACCTCAACGTTGGATCCCGCTTGTGCTTCAGGGCCGTCCCCTACCG
>NZ_JAUMTY010000012.1 GCF_030530965.1 Corynebacterium sp.
TGCAGCCATAACCAATTAGAATTAAACCAGTCCAACTTTCAGGGGCCAGTTCAAAGTGCGGGGGCATATGAGCCCCAAAATAAAAGTGCGGGGCAATATGGTCCATTTTCGGCCATTTTTCACCCATATTCACCCGCAGTTTTCACAACCGACCCTGATATTGCCCCGCAGTTTTCCGGCATACGCTCCACGGGCACATTTCTGTCATAAAACCCACAAACGCCCAGAACTTAAACACGCTTAAACAAAACGCAAAGCAGCCCGAGACTCCCCGGGCTGCTTATTTCTCTCCAGCGTGGCTTTTCTCGAGCGCTACTGCACCCGAGCACCACTCCTGAGCGCTACTTCTCTTCAGCGCTTAAGTACCGCAGCGCCACCCGCGTCGACTGCTCAGCAGCCCCACGCAACACCGGATCCACGTCTGTGTAGATCTCATCAACCAACTGATCCACCGAAGCATCATCCCCCAGCTTCTTGCGGGCCTCACGGATCTGGTCAAGACGGTGGTGGCGTCGATCAAGGTATTTCTCGGCAAACGGCTCCAAATCCGGGTGATCCGGCCCATGCGCAGGCAACAACGGAACACCAGCGCCCCGCTTCTTCAGCATCTCCAACGTCGTCAAGTATTGACCCAAATCACCATCAGTCTCGGAGATCATGGTCGTGTGCTTGCCGGCGATAGTATCGCCCGTCAAAATCGCCTCGGGCTTCGTATCACCCAAACCATCATCGGCCCGAGCAGCGTCGGCACTTGGGTAAAGGAAGAAACTCACCGAGTCCGCGGTGTGGCCGGGAGTGGCAACAACCTTCACGGCCGGAGTGACGCCCTCGACGGTGATGATTTCGCCGTCCTCAAGCGGATCCCCCATCTTGCAGAAACGCTTATCGACAGAGCGGACGGGCGCCCCCGTGATCTGCGATAACCGGTTAGCCCCATCAGCATGATCCGGATGCCGGTGAGTCAAAAGAATCATCGCGATTTCCGACGCATGATGGTTAAGAACATTCAGGTGGCCTTCATCCTGAGGGCCCGGATCCACAACGATCGACCGCGGATCACCATCAGCTCTAATGACCCAACTATTGGTGCCCTCTAGCGAGCCATAGCTGGGATTGGGACATAAAACAACGCCCGCGTTGGGGGTAACGGGACGCAACTGGCTATACGCAGGATGCTCCATGCATGTCAGTGTACGTCCTCGCGCGGTCTGTCAAAATCTCATCGGGCCAGAGACGACCGAAAAAATGCCGAAACGGGGGCAATTCCGGGCATGACTTAGCACACGTTCGGCAAACCCCCGGGGTACGACGGGCTTTCGTCGCGGAATTATTCCGCGCCGGTGTTACTCAGCGCTCGTTTTACTCCGCGCCGGTGTTACGTCGCGCGATAACTTCGACCTCGACGGGCGCATCCAGAGGCAAGTCCGAAACCCCCACCGCCGAGCGCGCATGGGCCGTACCGAAAACGTCGCCGAAAAGATCCGACGCACCATTAATCACCCCAGGTTGGCCACCGAATCCGGGTGCCGACGCCACAAAGCCCGTGACTTTCACGATCGACACTGAGTCAATGTCAACGAGGGAATTGATGGCGGCCAAAGCGTTGAGTGCCGCCTGGCGGGCGTAGCTGGTCGCGTCCTCCGCGGACACGCCTGCGCCAACTTTGCCCGTCGCCGGGAGTTCACCGTTCTTGAAGGGGAGCTGGCCCGAGACGTAAATCGTATCCCCCGAGATCACGGCCGGTGCGTAAGAGGCGACCGGTGCCGCCACCTCCGGGAGTTCGATCCCGAGGTCAGCGAGATTCTTCCGGGGGCTCTGTGTGGACTGTCCGCTGGTCGTCATAAAACTAGTCTTCCTTCGGGCGCTTCATGTAGGCAATGTGCTGCTCGCCTGTGGGGCCGGGCATGACTGCCACCAGGTCCCAACCGTCGGCCCCCCATGTGTCCAAAATCTGCTTCGTCGCGTGCGTCAACAGCGGAACTGTTGAATATTCCCAGGTTGTCATGAACCTAGCCTAACAAGAATCAGCTGCACCCGGCTCATTCAGCTGTGCTGGGCTCAATCACCATCGCCGCGCTTAATCAACCGTGCGGACGGGATGGCCCGTTATGACCGGCCGGCATACCCGGCGTAAAAGTCCGCCCAGCTTTCCACTTCGGGGTGCTCCCGCAACAATGCCCGACGCTGCCGCTCGGTCATACCACCCCACACGCCGAACTCCACGCGGTTATCCAAGGCGTCGGCACGGCACTGCAAAACAACGGGGCAATGTCTGCAAATCGCTGCGGCTTGTCGCTGCTTCGACCCCTTGACAAACAACTCCTCAGGATCGATGTCACGGCACTTGGCGTGAGTGATCCACTGGCCACGCTCCGTGAACGACGACGGATCCGTAAGCGAATCCACCTTCTGCTGGATTCGTCCGTCCTTGGTTGTGGCCAACGATGTATCAGCCGGTCGGGTCAGCGATGCAGTCATTGTGCACTCCTCTCCGTGGTCACGTTTGCATGGTCGCGAAGCCGTGAGCGTCACCCTGGTATTCCGAGATACCGTGTTTTTGTGGATATTCACCCTGCTTAGCTGACTGTAAGTCTATTCACACGCCAAACAAACTGTCGACTACATCACATTTCGGGGGTAGTCGCACTAACTACTTAACGGAAGAGTAGGTTTTTATCCATCTGTGTTTTCCCAGAGCAGGTGCCCATAATCGGTGAGACTCACTTCACAAGGCCAATCACTGGGTAGGGTGTAAGCGTGAACCGACGATCTGATGCTCCGGCACCTAGCCTGATCCTTTGCGGCGCCATACTCCTCGCCACCGTGCTGGTGGCGCTCAGCGCGCTGCCCGTCGCCCTGGCAGCCGGAGCCACGATCAACCGTGGCCACAACGCCATGGACTCCAATTACCACGACATCGCCAGCGCCAAGTTCCCGCAGGTCTCCACTATGACGGACCGGGATGGCAACCCCCTGGCCACGTTCTACACGCAGCGCAGACAAGAAGTCGCGTCGGATCAGATCTCAGAGCCGATGAAGAAAGCGATCGTCGCCATCGAAGACCGACGGTTCTATGACCATCACGGCGTTGACCTGCGCGGAACCGCCCGAGCGGTCGTCGCCAACATAACCCACGGGGGCGTCGCCCAGGGTGCGTCCACCCTGGACCAGCAATACGTCAAGAACTACCTCATGCTGGTCAAAGCCAAGACCGACGACGAACGAGCTGCCGCCAACGAGGACACCGTCGCGCGCAAGCTCCGCGAGATGAAGCTCGCGTCGGACCTGGATAAAAACCTCTCCAAGGACGAGATCCTGACCAGGTATTTGAACCTCGTGGAGTTCGGCAACGGGGCGTACGGCGTGCAGACCGCGGCGCAGACGTATTTCCACGTCGACGCCAAGGACCTCACGGTGCCGCAGGCCGCACTGCTGGCGGGGATGGTTCAGTCCACGTCGGCCTATAACCCGTTCACCCACCCCGACGCCGCGCTGCAGCGCCGCAACACGGTCATTAACGCCATGGCCAGCACGGGGGCGCTGTCCACTGCCGACGCCGACGCGGCGAAGAACTCGCCGCTGGGGGTCGTCGATAAGCCTGAAGCCCCGACTAACGGATGTATCGGGGCCGACGACGCCGGCTTCTTCTGTGATTACGCGCTGCGCTACCTGGACTCGCACGGGATCTCGAAGGACGACTTCATTTCGGGTGGCTACACACTGACCACGACGCTCGACCCGAACGCGTTGAATTCCGTCAACGCTTCGCTCGAACAATATGCCCCCGCAACTACCCCCGGGGTTGCCGGAGCGATGAACCTCATCAAACCCGACGGCCACGAAGTGCTCGCGATGGGCGCCTCACGGCACTACGGGCTCGACGCCAACAATTCGCAATCCGTCCTGCCACTGGCATCGCACCCTGTCGGCAATGGAGCTGGTTCCATCTTCAAAGTGTTCGCTGCAGCCGCGGGCCTGGAAAAGGGCATGGGGATCGACACGGTGATGGACGTGCCGTCCCGGATCGAGGTCTCCGACATGGGCCACGGTGGCGCTCCTGGGTGCCCCGCCGACAAATACTGCGTGGAAAACGTCGGCGCGTACCCGTCGAAAATGACGCTCAAACAGGCGCTCGCCGAGTCGCCGAACACGCCGTTTATCGACCTCGAAAAGCGACTGGGTGTGGGCACCGTTGTTGATACCGCCGTCAAGATGGGGCTACGCAGCTTGGCTGACAAACCCAGTTCCGACAATGGGGATAACGGCGACAACAAGGACGAGAAGTCCCAAGCCGACACGATTAAAGAGACCAACCAAGGGTCATTCGTGCTCGGCCCGGTCGCCGTCGATCCTCTCGAACTGAGCAATGTGGCGGCGACCATCGCCAACGGCGGAACGTGGTGCGAGCCCAACCCCGTCCTGAAGGTGACCGACCACGACGGCAAGGACGTCCAGGTCACGCCACCGAAGTGCGAACAAGTCATCCCCACCGACGTTGCGAACGCGCTGGCCAACGGCCTATCCGACGACGTCAGCACCGGCACGGCCCACGAAGCCGCCGAGCTGACCGGGTGGGACGGCACTCTGGCCTCAAAGACCGGTACCACGGAAACCAACCAATCCGCCGCATTCATGGGGCTCACCAGCGGACTTGCCGGCGCCGTGTACATCTTCAACGACGGCAGCACCAGCTCACCGCTCTGCACCGGCCCCCTGCGTCAATGCCCCGATGGCAACCTCTTCGGCGGCAAGGAGCCCGCCGATATTTACCTCAGCGCGGCCAAACCCCTTATCGACGCCTACGGCGGGCACACACTTCCGCCCATGAACCCCTCCTACCAGGCAGGAACCAACCCCGAGGCGATCGGATACTCACGCGCAGTACTCCCCCAACCCACTAATTCCGGTTCGACGGGAGGCACCGGCGGAGGCGCCACCGGTGGTGGCGGTACCGGCGGCGGAGGAGGCGGAGTACCCGCTCCAGCGCCCGCGCCCGCACTGCCCGACATCCCCGGCATGATCAACGACTTCCTGCACACCTACGTCCCACCCCAGCTGCAGGGATTCCTTCCGTAGCAACGGGGCCGGCGCGTGGAACGGTAGCCCGGCGTCGGACCACCGGCCGTAGCGCCCTAGCCCTGAAGCCGCGCGCGAACAGCCGTCGATAAGCGTTTACCGTCGGCAGTGCCCTTGGCCTCTGCGGTGGCAGCCTTCATGATCTGCCCCATCGCCTTCATGGAGACCTCGCCACCGTCGGCTTCATGCTGCTTGATTACCCGGTCTACCAGCGCATTCAGTTCCTCATCCGAGAGCTGCTTCGGCTGGTAGCGCTCCAGAACGGCAATCTCGGCACGCTCAGAGTCCGCGAGTTCATCGCGGCCTGCCTTGGCGTACACGTCGGCAGATTCGTGCCGCTTCTTAATTTCACGAGCAATCACGCGGAGAATGTCCTGGTCCGACGCCTCATGCGCCTTCCCCGACGTTTCCTCCTCCTGAATGGCAGCCAACAACATACGCAATGTGCTGGTCGTTTCCTTGTCGCGGTTCTTCATCGACTGCTTGAGATCCTCGCGGATCGTTGCTTTCATACCCATGCCCTTGAGGATAGCGCCCGCCCGGACACTGACCAGCCGAATCGGAAAAGCGTCCCGCCACCTTTACCATGGGCGTGTGAGTATTTTTCCCCGGTCCATTGGCAAGAAAATCGCGGCCACCGCAGGTGCTGCGGGAGCTGCAGGGGCCGCTGCTGCGCTGCTCGGTGCCAGCCGGTTCCGCCTCGCCGTCACAACCATCCCCATGCTGGACAAAGGCACTTTTCGGGGGCGTCGTAACGAATTCCGCATTCTGCATATCTCGGACCTCCACATGCTGCCCCACCAGCAGCTCAAGCAGCTGTGGGTCAGCGAACTCGCCGAGCTAGAGCCGGACCTCGTTGTCAATACCGGGGATAACCTGGGCGATCCGAAAGCCGTGCCGGCCGTCGTTCAAACCCTTTCTCCTCTCTTGACGACGCCGGGTCTGTTCTGTTTTGGCACCAACGATTATTGGGCACCGACGGCCCCCAACCCGCTGCGCTACCTCACGGGCAAAAAGCAGAAGCACAGCGACCAGAGCATGCCGTGGAAGAATCTGCGCGCGGTGTTCAAGGAGCACGGCTGGGAAGATTGCACACATCAGCGGCATGATTTCGCCGTCGATGGGTTCCGGCTTGCGGTTGCTGGGGTCGACGATCCGCACGGGGATTTGGATGACTATTCGCTGATTGCGGGGGAGCCGAATAAGGACGCGGACCTGTCCATTGGGTTGACGCACTCCCCCGAACCGCGGGTGTTAGATGCCTTCGCCAAGGACGGGTATCAGCTAATCCTTGCTGGTCACACGCATGGTGGGCAGTTGTGCCTGCCGGGCGGGAAGCCCATCGTGACTAACTCCGGTATCGACCGCGAGCATGCGTCCGGCGTTTCCGAGTGGAAGGACTCCATCCTCAACGTTTCGCCCGGCCTGGGAACGTCCAAGTTTGCTCCGGTGCGGACATTCTGCCCGCCGACCGCACAGCTGCTGCGCATCGTCGAAAAGGGTGGCGGCGGAGCTGACGATCTGCCCGAGCCCACTGTCGACGAGATTGAAGTGGGAGACGGCTTCATCGAGCGAGAAATTGTGGTGAAGGGACTGTAGGCAGCGCGCCTGCGTAGTGATTTGGCAGTACGGATCGCTGATTTGGCAGTACGAAAGAGCGTGCGCTAGCCTTAGTCGAGTTGCACCGGGGTATGGCGCAGCTTGGTAGCGCGCTTCGTTCGGGACGAAGAGGCCGTGGGTTCAAATCCCGCTACCCCGACAAATAAATGACCTCCGCCACTTTCGTTAAGAAAGCAGCGGAGGTTTTGCTGTATGCGCTGGGAGTTCTGGCCGGGGGTTGCCGCGTGCGCGCGTTACCGCGTCAATTACTCAGCAGCGTCCTTGGTCAGCATGACGTCATAGTTTCGGACGACGGAATTCATCGAACCGTGCGGTGGCCTCTTCGCCTCTTCTTCATTGCTGGATTCGCGCTCACGCCATCCGTGGTCTTCACGGAACTTGCGGGAATTGCGCCATCCCAGGAAGGCCTCCTGGTCGCGCCACCGAGTGATCACGATCCAGCGGTCGTCGGCAGGTTCCGTCGGCTTGCACAGCTCGAAGCCTTCGAACCCATCGAACGTGTCCAAGGACTGCATGTTCTGCGAAAAGCGGGAAACAACTTCGTCCGCGCGATCTGACGTAATGGTCAGCTGGTTGGTAACTACGATGCTCATGAACTCATATTAAGCATTGGCTGGCTTATAAATAAAGCGACAGAGCGTCGCAAGCCAATATATCCAGCCTAACTTACCCCTTAAATAACAGGTGAGACTGTCGCAAAAACGGCATGAGTGGAGAACGTGCTGGTCAGAGGGGTGAAATTCGCGGGCGCTTAGCCCTCCAACAAACCGAGGCGCCCCGTGGCCGTCGTCGTAAACAGAGCAGGAATAGAGCCGTCACTATTTCACCAGAGGCATATCCGCGAGCACCACACGATCACATGCCACTAAAAAGCATCGCTCAAACGCGATAAACCTCCCCGCCGTCGCCAAGTTTGAGTAACTTAGATCACATGAATACTCGCGCTGCAGCCCTCCTCGTCAAACGTGTTCTCCGCTCACCGCGCCTCTTCGCCGCCGCCATGAGCGCATACCCACCTCTTCTTGCTGCAGGAGTGAGAATTCGGGACATCCCCGACGATTGGTCGTCGGCACACCTCGTACTCAAGGTCAACCGGCTCAACAGCAACGCACACGGGGCAGCATTCGGCGGATCGCTGTTCTCCATGACCGACGCCATGTTCGGCATGCTCGTTATGCAGCGCCTCGGGCGGGAGTACGAAGCCTGGACGCGCACCGGCACGTTCCAATACATCAACCCCGGCCGCAATAACGCCCACACCACGGTCCGGGTCACGGACGCGATGGTCGAGCAAATCAAACGCGAAATCGCCTCCGATGGTTTCTGCAATATCCCATACACCACGGTTATTACTAACGACGACGGCTCCACCGTCGGGATTGGCCAGCAAGAACTCCACTGCCGACTGCGCAAGAGTAAAGAAGCGCAACGCTCACACCGCGAGCAGGAACGTGGAGGTTCGTCCCCTCGTGTGGTCAACCGTCGCATCGAGCCCCACGAGGCTCGCGGAATCACACTTCTTTCATTAGCGACGGCGGTCGCGTGGCGTGCTTTCGGCCCGGCGTCCTCCTCCGCGGAAGAACATAACGCCAAGGATCACGACGCCGACGCATCACACAACGCCGCCACGTTAACCACTCTCCTCAGCGCAGCCCGACGAATCCCCGACCCGGAAGACCGCGCGCGGTTCGTCATCAAGAAAGTGTTAGAAGAAGAAGCACTCACGCGTCAGGAGATAGAAGAGATGGGAATTCCACCGCGGCTCATTCCCAACGAATAGGACCGCGACCACTCTGACCACACGACCACGCCCCAACACCGTTAACCGCTCTGCACCTGCGTCGTTACACTGGAAACTATGAGTAGCGCACATTATCCGAACGTGTACCGAGCTGCAGATGACCGCTACGAACCCGAGGCACACTCCCCCATGCCCTACAACCGCTGCGGGGATAGCGGCCTGAAACTTCCCGCCATCACACTGGGATTGTGGCACAACTTTGGTGGGGATCGTCCCCTGGAAACGCAACGGGCAATCCTCCGCCGTGCGTTTGACCGCGGCATCACCCACTTCGATCTGGCCAACAACTACGGGCCGCCACCCGGATCCGCGGAATCCAATTTCGGCCGCATTTTTGCCCAGGACTTCCGCCCGTACCGCGAAGAAATGGTGATTAGCTCTAAGGCCGGCTGGTATATGAATAGCAGCCCGTACGGCTTCGGGGGCAGCAGAAAGTACCTGGTAGGAAGCCTGGATGCGTCATTGAAGCGGATGGGCCTGGACTATGTAGACATCTTCTACCACCACCGCCCAGACCCCGACACACCCCTGGAAGAGACGATGAGCGCGCTCGACCACATCGCACGATCGGGACGCGCGCTCTACGTGGGCATCAGCTCATACTCGCCCGAACTCACGCGGCAAGCACAGAGCATCGCCCGCGACCTGGGCACACCACTCACCATCATGCAGCCGAGTTACTCCATGTTTAACCGGTGGATCGAAGGCCCCGACGGCCCGACCGACCCATCCGTATCCCCGGCCGCGAAGACGTCGTTGCTGAAAACATGCGCGGAAAACGGCATGGGAGTTATCGCGTTCTCGGTCCTGGCCCAAGGCCTGCTGACCAGCAAATACCTCAACGGTATCCCGGAGAATTCACGCCTGGGCAACCACAAGATGAACTCCACATTCCTCAACGACGACACCCTCGAGGGCATCCGCGCCCTCAACGCCATCGCCGAAGAACGTGGCCAATCGCTGGCGCAAATGGCGATCGCCTGGGCGCTTCGACGGCCAGAGGTAACGTCGGCACTGATCGGGGCAAGCTCGGTGGAGCAACTCGACGACAGCCTCGGCGCACTAGACAACCTGTCATTTACCGACGACGAGCTGCGCACGATTGACCGCTACGCGGTGGACCGCAATATCAACCAGTGGCAAGTAGCGACGGACTCCCGTGACTAACTCCGAGCACGACACTAAGGGCGGCGACGGGAACGGCGACGTGAGTGGCCGCGATACAAGTAACGACGCGGCCCCGGTGGCAAGTGGCCGCCCCCTCACCCGGCGCGAACGCATCATCAGGTGGGCGACCGGGTATCACAGCCTCGAATGGTGGAACGAAGCCAAAGAACGCCCCTCGATGTCGATGGTTCCGCTGACCATTACGGCCGTGATGGTAGGGTTCGGCACCGGCATCATTGCGTCGTATTTCCGCGTATGCCTCGAGCACGCAGAAGCGTGGCGGACCACGGTGTTTGGGTGGTCACAAGACCACGGGATCGTCGGCGTGATCGTCGCCATTGTTGCCCCTGCGGTTTTGGCCATGGTGGGGGCCGCGATGGTTCGCCACCTGGAACCGGTGGCGGAGGGGTCGGGCATTCCCCGCGTCGAGGCCATCGTGAAGGGCAACGCCAACCCCACTCACATGCGCTTGTTGCCCATCAAGTTTGTCGGCGGACTGATGTCTATCGGCGGCGGTTTGGCGCTGGGTCGTGAAGGCCCGTCGGTGCACCTGGGTGCGTCGGTGGCGACGATCCTGGGGCGGACGTACCGCAATAACCGCGCCGACCTGCGCTTACTGATCGCCGCCGGTGCGGCCGCCGGACTGACAACCGCGTTTTCCGCTCCCCTGGCCGGTGCTGTCTTCGTGCTCGAGGAGTTGGTCAAGCGCTTCGAGGCGAGAATGACGGTGGCGGTTCTTTCGGCGTCCGGGGCGGCGTATTCCATGGCGCATGTGATCGTCGGGGATGACCACGTGTTCCCGCTGCCCGAACCTGCCCCGCCGACGCTGGATAACGGCCCGTTTTTCCTGGTCGTGGGCCTGATCGCTGGGTTCGCTGGGCTGCTGTATAACCGCACGCTCATGCGGACCCTGGCGGTGGTCGACGCGTCGACGTTCCCTGTGGAACTCCGCGCGGGCATGATCGGCGCGGCTATCGGCGTCGTCGGTTATCTCGGTCCCAATCTGGTGGGTGGCGGAGATTCACTGACGATGGATGCTCTCATGGGGCGCGGCACTGTCATGGTTCTCGTCGGCCTGCTGATCTTGCGTTTCATCATGGCGATCGGTTCGTATGTCGCGCTCACGCCGGGCGGTTTGTTCGCCCCCATGCTTGTGTTGGGCGCTGAGCTCGGGCTGATCGTTGGGCTTGTGTGCCACGCGCTGTTCCCGCAGGTCGCGCCGGATCCGTCGGCAATGGCCATCGTCGGGATGGCGGCATTATTTGCCGCGAGTGTGGGCGCGCCGGTGACCGGGCTCGTTCTGACCACCGAGATGACCGGTGCCGTGGTGCTTCTTCCGCCGCTTTTGGGTGCGTGCGCAGCCGCGATGTTCATTGCCGTGGTGTTTAAGTGCCGTCCTATTTACGACGCTTTGGGTCTGCGGTCGGCACGGAACGTTGCGAAGAATGCTGCAGCCATTGAGGAGCGGACGCAACGGGCGATGAAAGCGGAACATGAGCAGTAGGAAGTGAGTGGCCACCACCGAAAGATAGGTTTCGCAAAGTTTTTACTTTGTTTCCTATCGACGTTGATGTGCTGGGACTATCGTTCTCAAAAAGCTCAATTTTCAGGAGGAGGCCCCATGCCCCGCACTGCTCCCCACACGTCTCAACCCGATCGGTTTTCTCGCGCGCACACGACGAGGCGTCAGCGCTCCGTTCTTGCAAGCCTAAGCCTCAGTGCTTCTCTAGGAATCGCGTCGACACTCGCTATTCCCACTGGGATCGCGTATGCCGGTGACGCCCAAGGCACCGTGAACCAGCCCACCGAATCCATACCCGGAAGCAATGATCCGCACCTGATGGATACTGCGCCCGGTGACACGACCGAGCCAGGCACACTCACGAAAGTCGAGCCACTGAATCCGGCTATTGCTGTGCCCCATGCGGGAGCGTCGTATCGAATCACGTACTGGACGGTGAATTCCCAAGGTCAGCCAGCGCTCTCTACCGCAGCCGTTTACCTTCCTAAAGGCAAGGCGCCTGAAGGCGGATGGCCGGTTATGGCCTGGGCACATGGCACAGTCGGCCTCAACGACGTGTGCGCCTACTCTACGAACGGTCCAGCCGCATGGGAGAGAGATTGGGATTATCTGAATTCGTGGATGGACCAGGGCTACGCAATTGTTGCGAGCGACTATGTCGGCCTCGGAACGCCCGGCAACCATCCTTATTTGGACGGCAAAGTAGAAGCCCACAGTGTTGTTGACGCGATTAAGGCGTCCACAACACACTTCGAGGAGTTAGCCAAAAAGTGGTTCGTCGCCGGACAGTCACAAGGCGGCGGCGCTGCAATGTTTACAGCACGATATGCAGAAGAATACGGCGGCAACAGCGGCGGATTGTCCTACCGCGGTGCCGTCGCCACCGGGGTTCCTGCCTACATTGAAGACTTACTACCAGTGGTGTTCCGTCCGGGCGTGGTCCCACCAGGAAAATTGGGTGAACAAAACGTGCTGCCGACCCTGACCACCTATCTTCTTTACATTGTTTCCGGGCTTCGTACCGCACACCCGGAGTGGGACGTCAATTCCTATCTCACCGATTACGGGAAGAAATGGGTTGACTATGCCGAGGGGCCAATATGCGACACCCTGTCGACCCCATCGCATCCTGCCCCTGAAGGAATTACGGATGTCGTTAAAAAGGAAAACATCCGCATTGAAAAGGTGTTTTCCAAGCCTTTAGACACCATCCCAGGATTCAAACAGGCCCTCAAGGATTACATGGGAATACCCGAGTCGGGATATAACCAACCTGTTTTTATCGGCCAAGGAGGATTGGACACCGACATATTTATGCCCGGAGCTGTAACCCTTGCGGAGAAGATGAAGGCTAGTGGCCAGCCAGTCACGTTCAAGTTCTATCCCGATAAAGATCACAGCGGAACGGTGAACAGGTCTAAAGAGGACAGCATCCCGTTCGTTAAGAATGTGATGAGTTAGTTACTCAATGGCGACACTTTAGGATGCCGCGCCATGATGTAAGCGCTCGTGCCCGCTGTGGTCTTTCGCTTCCAACTGGAATGTGGTGTGCTTGATGGCCACCGGGAAGTGCTGGGCCGTGCAATCCTCCAGGGTGTGAAGAATCCGGTGGTGCTCGGCCGCGGAAAGGCCACTATCCACCGCCACGTGCGCGGTTAACGCCACCACACCCGTGCTGATGGTGTTGATGTGAAGGTCGTGGCAATCCTTCACGCCATCAACGCCGCAAATATGTTCGCGCACGTCATCGAGGTCGATTTCGTCGGGAGTGGCCTCCATCAGGATTCGGATCGCTGTGCGGAGAAGCGTGAACGCCCGCGGCACCATCAGCGCAACGATAAACAGGGACGCGATCGAGTCCGCGCGCACCCACCCCGTCGCTAATCCGATAATCGCGGCAAGAATGACAGCCAGCGAACCCAACGCGTCGTTAACCACCTCAAGAAATGCGGCGCGCATATTGAGCGAACTTTCGCGTCCACCTGCCAAAATAATAATCGACGCGGCGTTGGCGACCAGGCCGATCGTTCCGATGATGAGCATGGGCACGGGCTCCACGTCGGGCTGGTTAATGAGGTGGGATATGCCCTCTACCGCGACGATGCCGCAGATAATAATTAGCATTCCTGCCTGCAGTGCGGCGGCAAGCACCTCCGCCCGCGACCATCCCCACGTGAAGCGGTTGTTGCGTGGCCGCTGTGACAAATGCACGGCAATTAGGGCGATGACCAGGCCCGACGAGTCCACCAACATGTGGCCGGCATCTGCAGCGAGGGCCAGCGACCCGGAGATCCACGCACCAATAAGCTCTGCGATCAGGATGGTTGCGGTGACCGCGAGGGCAGCAATCAGACGGCCCCGCGACGAGGCCCCATGATCGTGAGAGTGGCCATGAGAGTGGCCGTGCCCATGCCTGTGGCCCGCCCCATGCACATCATGTTCGTGTTCGTGCGCCTCCACATGGTCGTGTGCGTGGGGCATGTTGTGAGCCATGATCGTCTCCAAAGAAGTATTCGGGCACCAGAAGAGGTATTCAAGCAATAGTGAGCGTTATGACATGGCAGCCGTCATCGGCCATAGCGCTCGCCACCGTTACGCTCTCCGTCGCGGCCGTACCCGCCGCGCGAGTTTGTTTTCAATAGTGCCGTCGTCGTTTTCAATAATTCTGACCCTAACACCCAGTCACCCGATACGACAAGGCTTTTTCCTAAAATAATCTCAGCTCACACCCCCGCATCATCACCACAACGACATCACCATGTTTTCATTAAGCAACCGCAACCACCCGCTCACACACCAACCCACCCGGACATTCCCCACTACAAGGCCAATTCCGGCAGCGTGGAATTCTGACCTGCAACTGATACCCTGGGAAACTGTTTATTGTCTGTTTATGTCCACTTAAACCCACAGGTGTTGATGCTTCGTGGAGCTTGTCGCGATCCCCTTGTTCGTGGTGCTCGCCCTCATCCTGGTTCCCCTGTTTGTTCGGTTACTTGATCGCAACGCAGGGTGGCCCCTAGCCCTTATTTTCATCGCGTCCGCCATCCCGCTCCTTCGGAAGTTGCCCGACATCATCGACGGCAATCCCTGGACCTGGAAGGTCACATGGATTAAGGACTTCCTACCCAACGGCGCCGATGTGATCTTCTCACTCCGCGCCGACGCCCTATCCACCTTCTTCGCCCTGCTCGCGTTGGGCATCGGTGCAGCCGTGTTCATCTACTCGACGCGGTATTTACACGGTGGCCGCGGGTCCATGAGCTTCTACCTGCTCATGACAGCCTTCATGGCCGCCGTCGTCACTCTTGTTCTTGCTGACGACGTCATCCTGATGTTCATCTCGTGGGAGCTCGTGTCACTGGCGTCGTTCTTCCTGATCGCGCGGTCTGGCCCCGGCGGCGAGCTGGGATCGATG
Source organism: Corynebacterium sp. (assembly GCF_030530965.1). Taxonomy (GTDB): domain Bacteria; phylum Actinomycetota; class Actinomycetes; order Mycobacteriales; family Mycobacteriaceae; genus Corynebacterium. Next base: position 14,605 of record NZ_JAUMTY010000012.1, read on the forward strand.
CGCACGATCATTCTGACGTTCTTCGGTGGGCTCACGCTGCTGACCAGTTTGGGTATTAGCGCTGGTGTGACGGGTACGACCAGCCTGTCGGGGATTATTCATTCGCCAGAATGGGCTCATCACCCCGCGTTGCTGTCTGTCATCGCCGTGTTGATTGCGACGTCGGCGTGCACGAAGTCGGCGCAGTTCCCCTTCCACTTCTGGCTCCCCGAGGCGATGGCGGCGGATACGCCGGTGTCGGCCTTCCTCCACGCGGCAGCCGTCGTGAAGGCCGGCATTTACCTGCTCTTGCGTTTTTCCGCGCTCTTCCATGACGACGCGTGGTGGCGCGGTGTGCTCATTATCGTCGGCATGTTCACCGCGATTATGGCGGCGCTGTTTGCCCTGCAGAAGAACGATCTGAAGAAGCTGACCGCATACTCGACGGTGTCTCAGCTGGGCTGGATTGTGTGCACCATTGGTATTGGTACTCCGCTGGCCATGGCCGCCGCGGTGGTGCACACGCTGGCGCACGCGTTGTTCAAGTCCAGCCTGTTCATGCTGATCGGTGTGGTGGACCACCAAACCGGGACGCGCGATATTCGCCGGCTGGGGCCAATTTGGCGAGTCATGCCGTGGACATTCAGCATGGCGCTTATCGCCGCGACGTCGATGGCCGCGGTCCCGCCGCTGTTCGGCTTCATCTCCAAAGAGGGCATGTTGGACGCCATGATGGAAGGTGAGCTGGCCACCCCGGCCATCGCCTTCCTGCTCATCTGCGCTGCTGTGGGCGCGATCCTGACCTTCGCCTACTCCTACCGCTACATTTTCGGCGGGTTCGTCGACGGAACACGCGACGTCAGCGACGTCCGCGAAGCACCGCTGTCCTTGTGGCTCCCCGCGGCGATCCCCGGTTTCCTGTCCCTCCCGCTGGGTTTTGTCCCCGGCTTCATGGATTCCTTCGTGGACGCCGCAGCGGATTCCGCGCTGAGCACGCACCACGCGACGCACACTCACCTCGCTTTGTTCCACGGCATCAACGTGCCGCTGATGATCAGCGTCGTGGTGATCGTCGTCGGTGTCACTTGTGTCGTGTTCCGTAAAGCTATTGCGCGGGTTCTCGTCGGCAAGGAACTGTCCCCCTTTACTGGAGCGCACGTGCTCCAAGGGGTCATCACCGGTGGTTCCCGCTGGGGCAAGCTGGGTGGTTCTATGGCGGACTCCGTTTCGCCGACGCGCCACCTGGCCCTCCCGTTCTTGGCGGTCATTACTCTCGCTGGTTCCGTGACTATCGGGGCGCTGTTTAACGGTGGTGCCATCGATGGCGTCGATATGGGCTCCCGGGTGGGCGGAATTGACCGCCCGCTGGATTACGTTGCCCTGGTCACGGTCATTATTGGTGTGGCCATCGCGGTCATGGCCCGTCGTCGCCTGTCGGCTGTGATTGCGGTCAGTGCTGCCGGTGTCGGTGTTACCCTGCAGATTCTGACCCTGGGCAGCCCCGATGTGGCGCTCACCCAGATTTTGGTGGAGCTGCTCACGACCGTGGTCCTCATGCTGGTCATCCGGCTGCAACCGCGTGATTTCACGGAACGGTCCGCACGTCGTGATCGCTGGGCTGGAACGATCGCGGTTCTTATGGGATTGACGACGACGGTCGGCGTGATCGCGCTGGTCGGCTACCACGGAAAACCGTTGATTTCGCAGTGGTACCTCACCAATGGGCCCACGATTTCGCACGGTAATAACGTCGTGAATACCATCCTGGTGGAGTTCCGTGCTTTCGATACCATGGGCGAGCTTTCCGTGCTCGGTATGTGCGGTGTGGCGATCGCCGCGGTGGTGCTCTCCGTGCCACGTGTGCGCGATGACATCCGCGGATCCTTGGCCGCCATCCCGCGCCCGGAGCTGAACTCGTTACCGATGAGGTGGATGGCGAAGCTACTTATCCCCGTCCTGATCCTGATCAGCGCGGCCGTGTTCTGGCGCGGCCACAACCACCCCGGCGGTGGGTTCATCGCAGCCCTGATCGGCGGCGGTGCGCTCATGTTCTACTACCTGTCGCGTCCGGCGGATAAAGCGCCGACGAACAACCGGCTCCCCTACATCCTGGTGGGGTCGGGTATTTCCTTGGCAGTCCTGGCAGGTCTGGCCGGTTACCTCGGCCACGCCTCCGGCGAGGAAGGCGGGCACGGTTCCCGCGGTTCCTTCCTCCAGCCGCTCAATGCGCACGTTGGTGGCGAGCTCTTGACGACGGCGCAAATTTTCGACGCCGGCGTTTACCTGGCCGTTCTCGGTTTGGTGGCCATTGCGCTCCTGCAGTTGGGCGGGTCCATCCGCCCCGGCGCGGAAGCACCGTTAGGGCCTGTGCGTGCGCATGGCGGTTTCTCCCCCGTCGGCTCTAATGAGCCTGATTACGCGCCGTCGACCGCGGGTACCGACCGCGACACCGTGTCTGAATCGACATCCGATAGTGGCGGCGATACATCCGGCCGGAAACCCGTCGACACCGTGGAGGTGGAAGAATGATTATCGCAATAACGATTGGTGTGCTGACCGCCGGCGGTGTGTTCCTGGTTCTGCAACGAGGAATGGTCCGGTTGATCCTCGGGATGACGCTCATTGGACACGCCACCAACTTGACTCTCCTGGCTGCCGGCATTGGAGCGTGGCGGTCGGAGCCCATTATGAGTGGCACGAACCCGCAGGACGCGGCCGATCCCCTGCCGCAGGCTTTCGTGCTGACGGCGATTGTTATTTCGATGGCCACCACCGCGTTCATGCTGGCCTTGGCCGCGTTGGGCCGCTCCGATGACACGTTGAGCGACCCGGTCAAGGAGTTCCCCGATTTGTTCGCAGCGTTCAAGGACTCGGTGTGGAGCACCGAGGAAAAGTCGGTGCCCGCTAAGAAGAAGGTGGCACAGGACCAGGAGAAGGATTCGCAGGAGGAGCACGATGCTCCTACCGACGACGCCTACGTTTTGCCTGATCACGTCACCCATGAGGTGACAGCGCTGCAGACGATGGGCCGCAGCGCGCGTCGGATTTCCACGGACTCGAACCAGTACCAGCGACGCCAACAACGCGAGGAGGGCATCGAATAGATGGCAACGTCAACTATCGCGGCGCTGCTGCCGCTTTTCCTTGCCGGGCCTCTGGCGGCCGCGGCTCTTGCCGCCATGTCGCCGTGGAAAATAGCACGCATCGCTTTGGCTTTCGTGGTGCCGGTCGTCGGTTTTTCTGCGGGCCTGAGCCTCATGATCTACCACTGGAATCACCCCGCGATCGCCGAGAATGTGGGCGGTTACGCTGCGGGTATTGCGATTCCGTTCGCGTCGGATTCGTTCTCGTCGCTCATGATCACGATGACCTCGATTGTGTGCCTGGTCTCCGTGTGGTTTGCGACGGCTGTCGGAGAGATGAACGCGCGCTTCTACCCCGCCCTGGTGTGCATGCTGATGGGTGGCGTGTATGGCGCGATGAGCACGGCGGATCTGTTCAACCTGTTCGTGTGCATTGAGGTCATGCTTCTGCCGTCGTACGCGCTGCTTGCGATGACGGGTACGTTGCAGCGTCTCCGTTCTGGCCGCTTGTTTGTGCTGGTGAACTTGATTACATCGGCTGTGCTGGTCATCGGTGTCACGCTCACCTACGCGACAGCGGGGACATCGAACCTGCCGGCACTGGCCAGTGCGGCCCGGGGCAACGGGCCAGTGGTGGTCACCGGTGGTCTGATTCTTCTGGCGCTGGCTATTAAAGCTGGTCTGTTCCCTGTTCACACGTGGTTGCCGCGCACTTATCCGAACACGTCGCCGGCTGTCATGGCTTTGTTCTCTGGTCTGCACACCAAGGTGGCGTTCTACGCGATCTTCCGCATTTATGCCGTCATGTTTGGCCTGGATGACCGCTGGTCATGGCTCATTCTTGTGATTTGTGTGGCGGCCATGCTTGTTGGTTCCTGGGCCGGACTGGGTGAGCGGACGATGCGTTCGGTTCTGGCCTACCAGATGGTCAACGGTATGCCATTTATGCTCGTTGGCCTGGCATTTGTGGGCCATGATCCCCGACGGATGCTGGCGGCGGGCGTGTTCTACGCGGTTCACCACATGACAGTGATTGCGTCGCTAGCCCTCTCCATCGGCTCGATTGAGGAAACGTACGGAACCGGCCGTTTGCAGCGCCTGTCCGGCTTGATGCGTCGTGACCCGTTGGTTGCGGCCGTGTTCGTCGCCGGCGCGTTGTCGATCGTCGGGTTGCCGCCGTTCTCCGGCGTGATCGGTAAATTGGGTGTTGTGATGGCTGTGGCCAGCGACTACTCGGTGAAATCGTGGATCGTGTTGGCGGCCATCGTCATCGCCGGCATGGGCGCGCTGCTCTCTATGCTCCGGCTGTGGCGCGAGGTGTTCTGGGGCAAACCCATGAATCCGCAGTACGTTGACCGTCAACTGGCTGTTCCGGTGCGGTTCATTTTGCCGTCCGCGGTGATGGCCCTCATGTCAGCCGGGCTGCTGGTGGGCGCTGGACCCGCCATTTCGGCGACGAACCACGCGGCGGATTCGCTGCTCAACGTCAAGGCCTACCAGAGCGCTGTTCTTGGCGACGACGCGGTGGGTGTTGCGAACACCGGTGGCGCTGGTCTGACTGGCGATTCCCATGATCCGGCCGAGGTTCCCGAGGACAAGATTGTTCACCACGACGACGAGGACGATCACGCTGACAACGACCACGACACTGACCACAACGCGGCGGGTGCTGGCCACGCCACTGAGGGCGGCCACCACGCCGATTCACATCAGCGTCAAGCGTCGGCAATGATTGCAGGGACCACAGGAGGGCAAGAATGAAAACAGTTCGTCTAACTCTGCATGCCCTACGGTACGGTGCGTGGCTCATTGAGCAGGTGTTACTGGCAACGTGGTCCATCATCGTGGATGCCAACAAGCGCCGGTCAGAGATCGATCCGATCATTGTGGCGTACCCGTTGCGTGTGCAAACGGACCGCGAGGTCGGCCTCTTTACGACGTCGATCACCATGACGCCGGGGACGTTATCGTTGGGGCTCCTTGAGGTGGGCGATGCCCTGCCTCAGGACGTGTCCGATTATCCCGGGCCGCATGAGCCGATGCCGGCTGAAGATGCTCCCGACGGCCGGATCCTTCTGGTTCATGCTGCGTTTGGTAGCGATCCGGAGTCCATCATGCAGGAGCTCGCAGAGATGGAACAGCGGCTTGCCCCCCAGGTGTGCCAGCGCACGCACCCGCGGTGCGCTAATGGTTACACCAGTAAGTTGTATTACTCGGATGATGCACCCAATGGCGGTCCCGGGCCGAAGTCCTTCACTAAGCCCGGCGGGCCGAGCATTCCCCCTGGTTATGCCGGTGGGGATACGGATGCTACCGGGTTCTCTGTTGAGTCCATTCTTCCGGAGTCCGCCAAAGCCTCGCGTCGGAACGCTTCACAGGAGGAGAGCTAACTATGACATTCGTCTTAATTCTTGTGAGCGCGGTCATCATTGCCTCCTTATTAGCGGCATTATTGCTGATGGCACGGTGTGATGACTTGTCCCGCACAGTGTTGTCCGACGTTATTTTCTTCGGCGCGGTCGGACTGTTCCTGGTGTACTCGCTGGGGAACCGAACAACCATCACCTACGAGGTCGCCGTCTTCGCCGGGGTGCTGAGCGTCCTGAGCTCGGTTGCCAACTCGCGCATCATGGTGGGAGGCCAACGATGATCGTCAACATCATTATTTCTGTACTGATCGTGATCGCCGCCATCGCCTTCATCGACGAGGTCATCGAAATGTGGCGGGCGCCCGACGCCCTCACTCGCGTCAACCTCACCGGCCCCATCACAGGCGTCGGAGTCCCCCTGCTCATCATTGCGAACATGATTCGTTCTATTGCCGACGGCGACGAATGGTACGTCGTGCTGGTGAAGTCCGTGATCGCAATCGTCGCGTGCCTGATGGTCGCGTCGGTGGGATCGTTCGTGATGGGCCGTTCCGTCCACGCTGAACAAATCCGTCGCGGGCAGAGCGCCACGATGGGCAAAGGAGCAGGCTACACGGGCAAAGCCACAACAACGACGGGAACCCCCCTGGACGGCAAAGCCGGTGGAGACAAAGACTAAGCGGAGAGTTAAACATTAAGCAGGGCTACACCTAGGCGCCTAAGCGTCGAGGGTGGCTCTGTTTCTTTTTGATAACATCCCCCAACAAAGGGGGGATATTTCGCCCTTAAAAGTTTCGATTATATTTCGGTTACTGAAGCATCTCAGAACCATTGCTACCGTTGGCCACGGACACGGAAACCACTTTCTACCCAGGTGGTCAGCCCTCGAGGGCACCACTACCGACTTCAGAGAAAGGACTATCCATGCCAGCCAACGTCACGTCCGATTCCATCGATCGCGACAACACAATCCGCAACTCCCGATCACACGTCGGGCGTATTGCCGCCGGAGCCGCCGCCATTGTGGCCGGTGCCGGCCTCATGGGTGCAACCGCCGCTCAGGCTGAAGAAGCACCTGCACCAGCCCCCGCTCCAGCGCCCGCTCCGGAAGATGCCGCCCAGGCTGTTCACCACGTCGTCTTCAACACCCCCGAAGTCGACTGCCAGGTCACCGAGAACCCTGATTCCGTCGCATGTGGAAGCAGCACGGCTGGGGCACAGAGCCAGAACTCACAGCAAGCCGGCGACGGAGCTGTCTGCGGACCTGATCTCAATGTCGATCGCCCTGTCTTCGAGACCAAAGAGGGCGACCCCAACTCCGTGAAGCTCACATGCACGCACCAGGGGTTTGCGGGAGACACCACCGTACTTGACGGGACCAGCCCGCAAACCGTCGGCCGCTACACCTTCTCCTTTGAGACGGATGGCACCATCCACATCACTGCCGACGGCGGTAACAAAGTTGTCGACATCACCCCCGCCGGAACTTTCGACGCTGCTTAAATAAAGCGCCAACTGTATAAGTAAGGGCCCACTGTGGTTGGTGCGCGTTTACCGTAGCAACCACAGCGGATCGATTCCTCCGGTGCTATGTCTCTGGGTCGAGACGGCCGGATTCAATTAGTAAACGATGATCGATACGACGAAGTCCCCGCCACCAGGGCGGGGATTGATGGTCTGTGGTTACCAGACGGGCCTTAGGGAATTGATGAAGCGTCGCCACAGTGGGGCGGGTTGGTATTCATCGGTCGCCTTCTCCGGGGGCGTTAGACCAGCAGAGATGTAGGACTGTCGCGGTGGTGTTTCTCCGAGACTCTCAGAGTGGCGAATCGCCTTACGGTGGGTATCAGTCCAATCAGTCATTGTCTTCACCATCCTTTCCTTTCATGCTATCGCTTGCAGCACAATCATGGGGTGACTGATAAAACTTGTCTATCAGCTCTCGTTCGGTTTGACCCGCTAAGGAACTGTCGTAGAGGTCGCCCAGCTCGATATCCGCTGCTTTCCTTGTTTCATTTGTTGCTGTTTCATTGTTTGCGTTTTCTACTGCCCAGGTGAAACGTTTCCACCACTCGGCCCGGTTATCACTAATCCATTTTTGCCATAGTGTAAGAAATACGGCCACAAGGCCGCCAGCGGCGATGAATAGTTGCACGAGCCGAAGCCACGCTTCTGTATCCATACTGTTTACCCCCTATCTACTCGGTGAGTGTCATCGACAAGAGGTATTGACGCGTTTTTACCGCGATGGTTCCCCAGTGTGGCCGTAGTCACTGTGCGACCATCGACGCTCGGCGATGGGAGAAGAAGGTCGGTGGATACCGCGCTAGCGTGGACGTCACCGTTTTCCTGGTGACTAGTTATCGCCCATCGATCGATCTAAAGACCTCTCGGACATATTCGGACGATATGCCTGCAACTACCCATTGCGTTAAGGAGAATAATGAAGTCACAAATTATAACTCTCGCGTTAATTATCGTATGTGCATCAACTGCTACACTTTCTCTACTCCTCGTCCCTTCGGAATTCAAGGAACCAAGCGTCGATAAAATAATTTATATTTTGCTGCTCTTCTCAGCTTCAATTGCCAGCGGTATTAGCGCTAATAAAGTAGCTCACGATTCACGGTAAGACTTATTTGTGTGACCGATGTAGTAGTTTCCGCGGACATAGCTCTCAGCATGTGTGAAGCACTGATGCTTGTCATTGGATAGGGAGATCATTTTTATGGGAGAAGGTTCAGAGAAGATTGCCGAGTTGGAACAGAGGATCGAATACCTATCTACCCAAGTCGAACGCCTCATCGACCTGCACAACCCTTTCCCATCGCCGATGACGACGTTCCGAAAAGCAGCCATGCTAAATGCCCTCACTTTCGAACAAGAGGCGCTAGTTATCAAGCTCTTAGAAGCGGTAACTGCTTTCAACAAAGGTGAAAAGGTTGATATCAACCAGGGCTTGCTGCCATTTCCTGACGAAACCGTAGCGCTATTTAACGACTACGCAGACAAGGGAACAATCGACGTCAAGCAAGTAAAGAACATGATAAAAACGTTCATTCCAGGTGGCGATGCTTCCGCCCACAACCTGATTGAGGCATGGGAAGCGGTTCAGAATAAAAGTCGACGCAACAACGGCGAACACCAGTGATCGGCTGGGTAACCATGACGTCAACCGTGCCCGTAAGAACCACGGTCATAATTTGCCTTGGGCTGCACTGATGGGTTTTTACCCTATCTTCTCCTCTTTCCGAGGCTCCGTCTTAAACCCACGATGTCGACGTCATAAAACGTTCAGGCTGATGCGAGCTTGATGTTGATGAGCGTATTTAGTGAAACACCCTGTGTTTGAGCCTCAATAGCAAGCTGACGATGTAAAAAGGGTGGAATACGCACGTTGAACTTGCCTGAGTACCGCCGCCCACCGAGAGGCTCAGGAGCCTTTTCCCCGGACGACTCCATGTCGGAAACAGCTTCAGTGACAAGGTTAAATAGTCCAGCTTGAGCCTTCTGCAGATCAGTGTCGAGCCAAGATAACGAAAAAACTCAGCAACAGTGGCCACATACTCTTGGTCACTCCCAGACCACGACACTTGATAGGTGTACTTGCTGATATCCATCTTGGCTACTCCTGTTCCTCGACGCTTGGACCATTGGTGGAAGCCAGTTTGTCAATCACACACAGAACTTAGCTTTTCTCTTGGGGTATTTGAACGGTCACGCATGGATCACCAGCCACGGTGTTTTCCCAAACGCACCTCATACAGCGGTACCGTATATGGTACTGGAACGGAACTAAGAGTCACATAAACAGGGAAAACACACATGGACGCGCGGATTTTTCTCCAGAACCCAAAACTTTGGACATGAGACACGCCCCATACTAAATGGGTTAGAACGTTCGCTGATTATGGGCCCCTGTCATAAAGCTCGAAAAGTAATGCTATTTTCCCTCGGTCTTTTCTCTGCCGCTTTGGAAAAAGGCTTTAAATCCTTTTTTTTAAGCTCAGGATTCTCACGCATTCTTATCCTGAGACCGAGAATCCTCCCGATAACAGCTCCTAATAAAACAATTATGGAAATGACATATAAAGGCATGGTCCGCTCCTTAATCTCTCGTGAATTTTGATCACTACAGGCTTACTGCTCACTCTCGCGAGACCGCTTCCCCAAAGGCGTGCAGAAGGGCCCCACATCGCTCCGGCATCTCAACCCTTTACTGCGCGGGGAGCTCTCTGTAAATAAGCTCGGATCGTAGGACGATTGTCACTCGGACTGGCCGTCGTCCTTCTGGAACAATATTTTTAGACCTTTTCCTTGAAGCTCGGGGTTGTCTCTCATTCGTTTGATGAGACCAAGGGCGTACCCGATACTTCCTCCTGCTAAGACCACGATGAAGACGACGAATAGTGGCATGTTCCGCTCCTTAATCTCTCGTGAGGACTTTAATGGGAGTGGCTTGCTACCCACGTCTAAAAGAATTTTTTTCGAAGGCAGCCAATTCCGCTATGACCAAGTGAACGACAGCGAGAGATAAAACGTCCTCCCAAAAACAGCTCATGTACGGCATCAACCGCGAGGATTACATTGGAACAGCCGTTTCTTTCGATGCATTGAGGAACGCAAGCATGAGGCAGTCGTACTCCATGATGCCCTCCCACTCGTCGGAAGCGCCGGACTGAACGTCAGCTTGGAGCCACTGTGCAATCTATCGAAGTCGTAAGCACTCGGACACCGCCCAGCTTAAGGGTAGGTTTACTTAGCTGGCATTACTTAGATGGGATTTGTCACCTATACAGGGGTAATTTGGGGAGCTAATTTGTCTGATATCGGACTATTTTCCGCAGAGTAGCGCTTTTAGAGTGGCGCCCCGAGTTCTTCGACTCTGGAAAAGGCTAAATACTTATCACCGCTGAGAGAGTGAGTCCTACGAAGGATGGCTACACGCTGATCGAACATAGCCTATGTCGACGCTCATTTTTAACAGCCACAACGGAAATCTGAGAGGGCCCCGACGTTCTACCTGCCCCGGTGTAACCGAGGACAGTCTTCGTTTGGAAGCCCCTGTAGGTCCTAAATATTCTATGGGCGCGAAAGCCGGATGTCAGCGACACGGGAGTGCTGTGTGATCCACTGACACGCTACGGGATCAATCCAGTTAGATACGTTCTTGATCGCGATCTCGTAGCGATCAAGGTCCGCCGATTCCTCTTCTTGGTGTTGCTTCACGAGAGGTTCGTGGTGTGCACACCGATTTCGCAGGCGATAGACCTCATCAATCTCCGTCTTAAAGTCTTCCAGCGAAGGGCTGACTCTAGGACGACTGTCGTTGTCCGAGGGGAGGAGCGTGGTAACCAGTTTCGCCTGGATGAGTGGCCAAAGCCTTGATTGGTACCGGGTTCCGAAAAGAAAGACCCAGAAGTCAAGACTAAGCTCAGCGATCACTTGCCCGGGTAGTGGTGCGCTCCGCTGTTTATTGCTTATGCGTTTCTTTGCCTTCCAGACTGCACGCCGTGCTGGCGTAGATAGGTTGATATCTTCATGGTCGTACCACTGAGCTCCGTATCTAGGACTGACTGCGGTATCAATCCTGTTGCGCAGAAGCACCTCGACATGGGCGATGTCCTCTAAGAAGGTTTTGCTGAGCTGAGTGTTCCAGACATAGAACGCTTCGGGATCACGGTGGTGAGCATATGTGCGCATACGTGGGCAAGAAAACCATTGCTCAAGATTGTTGTAGGTCACGCATTTCATTGTGCTACAATTCCGTACGAAAGCCCCGGAGCGATCCCTGAACCTGAAACACGGTCACATCGCCGGGGTTATTGTTTTTCTATATAACCATGTAGGGATTGGGGGATAAGTAGCAAAAGGCGGTGCGGACGGAATCCTGGAGGATTTGATCCCGTGACTAACCGCAAATACACCCCGGCCGAGAAAAGGCGGCCTTCAAGAAGCTCGACCAGTCCCAGTCAGTCACCAAAAATATGCGGGCGCTGCGCTATCCACGCCGTCAACCATCGCACCGGTTACCGGCCCTAATTCGACCATTCAAGATTAAGAGGCCCGTCGCCACATGTTGCGATTAGTCCTGCCTCGAATGGGGATGAGATTGAAGTATTCCCGATAGGCTGGTGACAGCTTCCACTGCATGAAGGCTCGAGCAAAGATCAAAAGGATAGTGAAGGAAGGCGAGGACTACCCATGACCCAGGAGACTGACCGAGAGAAACGCGCCCGCGATCTTTCCGCGTGGGCAGAATCCGATGCCGCAATCGAGGCCCTGGAAAACAGCACCACACCTCGTGATACTGCCGAGGGAGAGTTCGCCCTTTCGGCTTTTCATCAGGCCGACCTCGGCTAGACAGAAGTCAACACAAAATGGGGCGCTCCCTACGCCGTTAGGTACGCCTCCCTGACGAACTGAGCACTGCCCTTGGCGCCTACGCTGCCAGGCACGATGTCAACCCCGGCGGGGTTATGCGGCAGGCGCTTTCTCAATTCTTGAACAATAGGACCGCTACCTAGGTGCACTGACCGGGTATATTGGGTGGCCCACGGGCTATCTCGCTTGCTGGCTATTTAAGGCATTGCGACGCCCAATCAAGATATAAAACTTCTGGAGAGTTCATTACAGGCGGTGATCCGATTCATGTTGGGCGAAACTCTTCTTTTTACAACTTACTTCCTCGCTCGAGAGTCTGACCTTGAACAATTCCATAAACAGTATTTAAAAAGGATAGATAAGGCACGAGAGATCACAGAGATACTCTATGTAACTGACGAAATTACACATGGAGGAGATGCATTAACTCGCGAAGTCCTCATGCAAGATTTCCGTAGGGACATGCGAGACTTTGGCACTTACCCATTTGATGAATCTGAATGGGGTTTATATAGCCTTTCATGTGTGGCTAAAGACGTTGACGAGCCCGCCAGCGAAGGAGCTAACATATCCAGGCTATGGTACGACTTGGCTTTGGGCGAAGAAACAGTCCCTAGGGAATTTACCAGTCAAGTAGAAGCCGTTAACGTGTCGAGTGATGGCAGAGGACTCCCACTGGGATCTATTAGTGGCTGATCATCCACTCACCATCGCCAGGCAACGCAGTTTTGGCGGGGCAAGTTATTGGATGAGTCGTCCGTTCTTCTATGTGTAATTGCACGATCTCACCGGTGAGTTTTCTTTGTCTTGCTCTCTGAAATTCAACCCGGCATGAGAGTGAGAGGCTCCCAATAATTTCTTCCGTCGCCTATTTTTTCTTAGAAGACTTTATCGAGAAAGCGGATGTAGCGCCTATTAAGGCTCCAGTTGCTGCCCATAGGAGGCAAGTCTTAAGAGTGAAGTCGATATCCTCTGTGCCACCCTCTGTCGCTCTATAGGTCAGCGTGATGTTGAATTCAGCGCGCAGCCAGCAGAGGATCACACCGACGAGGGCAAATGCCACAAGACCCGCTACTAAAACGTCACCGTCTTTGACTGTTTCGAGTCACGAGAGTCTCTACGCCTCTTCCTATCCACTGCGAGATTGAAGACAATCGCGACGACGGCTCCGACTGTAACCCCTAGGAGGAGTACTCGGCTCCTATAGCTTTCCTCTATGTCAGCAGCGTTAACAACAATATAGGCGGCCGCCAAGCTTCCAAGGATCAGAAGGACTTGAATTGCGTACTGAACCTTGGGAGACATTGTTTTGGGACTCCTGTCGCGGTCTGATTTACTCGGACTCTTCTTCAGTTTACTATCCGAACAGTTTTAACTCACTGACTAAGCTCATAAAGCGTCAAGCACTGGCGCTCCATAAATCTAATTCTTTCCAGTCTTGCGGAAATCCCATCGAGTCAATATCAATGTGTTCATTAGTCGGGAATTGGTCTACCAGCGCTGTCAATTGCTGGGGCCACGTCGTGCCCGGGTCAACCTCGTCAAGCAGGTACGCCATGATGGCAATCACGTTATAGAGGCCAAATCCTCCCTTCGAGGAACCAGGCTCTCGAAGATGCTCCAGTTTCGCAATGGCACCTGCTTTGGGACGTTTCGGAGCATGAACTAATTTTCGATTGAATAAACGCGCGTGATGAGTAGAGAGGTTACGAACGTCGTTAATACTGGCAAGCCAACTCCGAAAAAGCGCCTTCGTCGGCACGCTATAGCCCTGGGCTACCTCCGTGGCGATCTCTCGTTTCAGGCCGCTATAAAGCACCGCTAATTGACCTAAATCAAGCAGCTCAGTCAGTGCCCAAATGGGGAGGTACCCTCCATGGGCATCATCGAAATGCTGGACAAAGAGCTCGTGCGAACGTTCCTGAGCCTCTCCAGCTTTAGCCAGCCAAGCACCGTATTTATAACTGCTTATGAAACTCTCGTCGAAAAGAAAACTTTGGAAATGAGCAAACGGCGACCTTTTGCCTAAAGCATATCCAAGGCGCGCTCCCACCGAGGTCTCGATCTGTTCGACCGCATCCAGCATCAGCAAACGCAAGCGGCGATCATAATCAACCAAAGCAAGAACCTGATCCAGGGTGGTGCCCGGCTTATACGAATTTAGCAATCCACCACTGTCACCAGCGCTTGCGTCTCTCTGCCTAAAAGGGTGCAAGTAGCTGGACAAACGGTAGTAACCGATCCGACGAACCTGCTCTTCGGCTCGGGATATGTCATTGACGACGAGGCCACGGTCGGATAATTCCTGAACTTGCCCTTCGAGATTGAGCCCAGGTTTGTAATAACACGCCATCACGATTCTCCCAGTAACGAAAATCAGCCCGAGCCACCAGTGTGGCGAGCGGGCTGATCATGATGACGCCAGGATAACACAAAACATCCCCAGCGCCGAGGCCGGCATCAGCCCGCACGCTGGGGATTACTGCGGAGGTAGAGGGATTTGAACCCCCGGTCCGTGTTAGGGACGCTCGCTTTCAAGGCGAGTGCATTCGGCCGCTCTGCCATACCTCCAAGCGATTATGTATGTGCTGTACATCAGCTCTTCCATCCTCGGCAACCGTCGATCAACGACAAAAACGTCGCAAAACGGCACGACATGGCGGAGCGCTCTCAGCACAACGTGACCATGCTAGCCCATCCACACCGGCAACACCAAGCTCGGGAAAGGCCCCTTCCCGGCGCGATATGTAGAGAAGTTACTTGCCACACTGAGCGGGTGTGAACTCTTTCTGGTGCGCTTTCACCACAGCAGCAAGGTCATTCAACGCAGATTGCCCCGTCTCATACGTTCCATCCGAGGGGTGAGCCGCTAAGGCGACGGCTATTCGGCCCGTCGGACCGTCGAAAAACCCGATCTGCCTGACGAGATAGGCACCATCTTCGTCTGGCCCCCATCCACCTTTGAAGTGGGCGCCGGGGATTGTGCCCAGGCCCCAGCGCTGGTCGGGGTTAATCTGTCCCATTTGGTCGATGACATATTCCGCGCCCGGCACGCAGGGAAGGTTCGCCGCAAACAGGGCAGAGTCCTCCACGGGCCACTGGGTTTGGCCAAAGCCCGAATAGTGGGGGCGAATCGCGTCGATCTGCACCTTGATATTGGGGTTGCCGCCGTCAGCTAAAACCTGGTGGACCGCTTGCCCGGAGGCTTCTCCGCCGCCCAAGGATCGCCATAAAGCGTCGGCGGCGTCGTTGTCGGAAGAACGAATAGCGTCCCGAACGTTCGCCTGGATGTCGTCGGAATTGTTATTGCGGAGGGCAGCAATAGCCAGCGGCACCTTGATGGACGACCACGCAGGATACGGATCGACGTGCCCGAAACGCCGGACCTGCTTTCCATCGGAGACGGCCAACTCCGCCATTCCCCCGTATTTCTTAATGACCTGGTCAACGGCTTCTTGCATGGGTGCGTCGGCTTTACCCGATAGCTCCGGGGTGCCTGCCTCCGTATTTTCGATGGATGGGTGCGGGCCGGGCACGCTGGGCGGCAACGTATCGGCATTCTCCGGCACCGATGATGGTGTGGAATCGGCTCGATCCGGGTTGCCGATGGTGCAGGATGACAGCATCACTGCCGACGCGACCAGTCCGGCGACGCACATGCGAAACCGGCGACGACGGTGCGCGCGTGGAGTATCCGTTCCAGGTAAGTTGCCCATCATTGAATGTAAACCCTTTCGTCGTCCGGACCCTCACAGGTGACAAAGCCACCGTTATCGCGGCAGTTCATGGCGATATTCCGCCCACTGACTGGGCTTTTTACGTCCACCGTCATGTTTGTGTTCAGCGTTTTGACGTATTGCTGGGCGAAAACCCTCCGCGTGGCCACCGCAAACGCTGCGGGCGTGCTATCGGACCCGGTGTACGCCAGGTTAAACTGCCCGGCCTCGTCGTCCTGGATGGCGGCCGCGTTGGCGGGGATAGCGTCATCGGGAAGCGGTGCTGTTGTCGGCCGATTCTTAATAGTGGACAGCCGGACCTCCTGATCGCCCTTCGGTTCGCCATCGCCCTGTTGGTGTGTGGAACCGCCTTGTTTGTTCCCATCGCCGCCGCCGGTTTCGTCGCCGTTCTGGTCATTCGCGGTATTCGACGCTGTGTGGTGGCTATTCGAGGCCCCGGGGGTCCCTAAAACACCTGATTGCCATGCGGCGAACGTTCCGCCGAATAACGCGCAGGCAACAACACCCACGCCGATGGAGGCTGCAGCAACTGAGTGCCGACGCCGTTTCGACGGGCCCACGGGGACGGACGATTTGGCTGGTCTCGAGCCAGAAGGCCGACGTGAGACGTGGGAATCGGAGGTGTCGGGTATCTTCGGTGCCGAGGGTTTTGGCGGGCAGGGTTTTGGCGGGGCGGGTTTTGCCGGTGTCTCCGATTTCGCCGGACTGGGTGGTGTTGGTGCCCGTTTGTCCGAGCGGGCCCGTTCCGGAATGTAGCGCTGCGGTGCCCCTGATTCCTCAGGAGACAGTGTGCGGGGAGTGTGCGGAGCGGACTTGTCCTGCGCCTTATGCCTGCCGCGAGCGTCCGCATCTTTTTTGCCACGCGTTGTGGTGGCGGACGACGTGCCGGGGGACGTACTGGGAGCCTCAGCGCCCTGCTTGCCGCGGGCCAGAAGTTCCGCAACGGTGACCTGCCTGCCACCACGTGACGCGCTCTGATGCGAGGAATACCGTCGGCTATTTTTCTTTGATTCGCCCTGGTCAGCGTCGTTCTGTGACGCGGAATCCGCGTGCTCGATGTGGTTGGTGAACCACCGTTGGCTAGATTCGTCACGAGCAGAACGTGCGTGCTTGTTCGCATGTCTGCCCATGAGTCACCTGTGCCCTACGCGGTCGTCACCTTTCCCGAAAGCTTTATTATGCGCAATCTATAGCAATTTATACAATGCGGACGCGCATTAGCATTCCAAACAAGCCTATACCCAGGGGAAGCGCGGACTCTCAGCGCGTGCTGTCGTCGGCATCTCCACCATCGATCCTGATGATGTTTTAAGAGATAATGACGATCGCATTCTTGCCGCCGTCACACCGCACATACTGGCCATTATCAACACAATTCATGTCAAAGGTGCGGCCAAGATCTGGGCTATACACATCCTTTAGCGAGGCATTTAGCTCGCCCGTCGAAAGATAATTCCGTACGAATGCATCCCGAACGTTCCTTGCAAAAGGCAACGTTGTGACCCCACCCATCACATACACATTGTTTAGATTCCCGGCTGGTTCACCGTTTGCTGCCGAATTATTTGCGGGAGAGACCCCCGACGGCAAGTTGGGGTACTGAGGGCGTCCCGACGAAACATCTCCTCCGTTACTCGCGTCTCGGTCCGTGTCTCCACCCGACGTTTGACCGTCGTTACTATTGCTGTCGTTCTGACCCGCGGTGGTGTCTTGTCCCTGATCGCCGGGATTCTGAGCATTGCCATTGTTCTGCCCCGCATCGCGCGATTGGGAAGAACTGGCCTCATTATTCGATGTATCGAACCAACCCTGTTCCCGTCCAAAGAAGAACAGACCCACCACGGCCACGAGCGCGACCACCGCAGTGATAAGCGTTAAAACTTTTCCGAGCGGGAACCCCGATGTCCCCGAACCTGCCCCCACCGACGCGGAACCGGCGCGAGATCCATACGCAGCACTACCGGGGTACTGCTGCTGCCCGTATTGCTGCTGGCCATATTGCTGACCCTGGGAATATTGCTGTCCGTACTGCTGGCCTTGCCCATATTGCGTCGAATACTGATTCGGCTGCTGGTACTGACCCTGTTGCGACGCGCCATATCCCTGCGCGTAGCCCTGTCCATATCCTTGGGCACCATTCTGGGACTGCCCATACGTCTGCCCATATTGCCCCTGCTGAGCAGCGGATGCCCCCGGAGGAGATGGCTGAAACTCCGTCGTCTCGGTCACGTCATAGTTCGCATCCTTGGCGGCTGCGCTACCGCTACCCGACTGTTGGGAGTTGCCATTTGGTTCGTAGCCGTATTTCGGCGGGACGCCTCCGTTGGAGCGCTCCCCCGCATCACCCCACGCGTCTCCACCCCCATCTGACGAGTGCGAATACCCGAAACCGTCCGAATCAGACGTCGACTTATCGTTATTCCAGTTATCCGAGGAGCGAGGCATGGGGCTTTCCTTCTGTTCATCGCTGTACCGGTTGCCGGAAGCAACACAGCGAGCTCTTAGCACGACTTACCTATAGCGTATCGAAATATACGCCTGCGCACGACGAACCCACGCCTCTACACTCGACGTCATGAAGGCAATTATTCAACAAGACACCACTGACCCCACCTCATTGGAGTGGACCGACACCGACGACCCCACCCCCGGACCGGGAGAAGCGCTCGTCCGAATCCACGCCGCCGGCGTCAACCGTGGCGATGTCCTCCAAGCCGCCGGACATTACCCACCGCCGCCCGGCGCGTCGGACATCATCGGGCTCGAAGCCGCGGGAACGATCGAAGCATTCGGTCCTCCGCTGGCGTCGTCACAAGCTTCAGGCTCGACGCCGGGAAGCGAAGGCGACACACAACCTGCCAAGCAGTGGAACGTCGGCGATGAATGTGGAATGCTCCTCGCTGGCGGGGGATATGCGGAACGTGTTGCCGTGCCCATTACCCAGCTCTTTCCCGTACCGCGCGGATGGTCGCTCACCGACACGGCGGGGGTGATTGAGGTTGCCGCGACGGTGTGGTCGAACTTGGGGATGGTCGCTGGCATGCAGAAAGGCCAGACCGTGCTGATCCACGGCGGGTCGGGCGGCATCGGCACCTTCGCCATTCAGCTGGCTCACGCGATGGGGCTGACCGTCGCCACCACCGCGGGCAACGCCGACAACCTGGAGCTTTGTCGTTCGCTGGGCGCGGATATCCTCATCAATTACAGGGACGACGACTTCGTCGCGGTGATGAAAGAGCACGGTGGTGCCGACATCATCCTGGATATCATGGGCGCGAAATACCTGGATAGCAACGTGAAAGCGTTGGGTGAGAAAGGCCACCTTGTCATCATCGGCATGCAGGGCGGCGTCAAGGGCGAGCTGAATATCGGGCGGCTGCTATCCAAGAGAGGGTCGATCACGGCGACGAATGTGCGCGGCCGCTCCCTCGACGACAAAGCCGCCGTCGTGGCGGACACGATCAAACACGTCTGGCCTCTGTTGGAGGATGGAACCGTATCCGCGCAGGTGACGAAAACACTTCCTATTGCCGACGCGGCCGAGGCCCATCGGCTGCTGAAGTCCCGTGAGGTCACCGGGAAAATCGTGCTGACCGTGGAATAGGCCCGGCCAGCCCCGATCAGCGGAGAACCGAGACCGATCTCAACAGATGGTCGACGTCGTGGGCGGTGTTGTACGGCGCTAACCCCACGGTCAGCGCCCCGCCGGACTCCGTGACCCCCATAGCGTCGAAGAGCGAATCACTCTCCGCCACGCCCACGATCACTCCGTTGTCGGCCAGGCGCGCCTGGGCTGCCTCCGCCGACATCCCGGGGATGATGAAACTGATGCGTGGCACGCGTTCAACGTGCGAGGACTCGTCGTCGAAACCGATGACATAGACGCCCAAGTCCTTCAATCCGTAAAGCAAATGCGCTGCGAGAGCCGCGAGATAGGTATCGATCTTCGGCATGGTGGACTGCAGCCGTCGGCGTCGGGTACCCGTCGCGGAATCGTCGAGACCCGCCCAATGATCAACGAGCGCCGCCACGGAACCACACAGTGCCGCCTGCGGGGGATCCCACTCCACCACACCGGCACCGGCATGACGACCACGCACCTGACCAGCCGAAACGCCAAGCGCAGACGAGGAGACGGACGAGGCAGAACTCCATCCCCGACGCCGGGGCGGACGCAGACGGTCAAACATCGCCTCATCGCGGAACACCAACGCGCCGAGCTCAGGCCCGCCCAGCGGAGCCAAATCCAGCGCCACCACGTCGGCACCCCACGACTGAATCTCCACATGACGGTAGGGCAGCACATCGGTGGCGTCGACAATGGTCCAAGCTCGCGGCGAAATGCGGTGCACCGAGCTAGAAATAGCCTCCACATCCGTCACCGCACCCACCAACGCATGGGCCGCGGGCAAGGCCACAATCGCCGTCGACGGCGACACCAGCGACGTAAACTGCCAGGCAGGAAGCGCACCGGAGGCGAGATCGGCCTCCGCCCACTTCACCGTCGCCCCATACAAATGAGCGGAGCGCACCCACGGGTCGATCGCGGAATCCGCATTGCTGCGGGCCAGCACGACTTCGGTGCCGATCCCGACGCGGTGGCTCAGGCAGTCCGCCAAGTTGCGGAGCAGCGCCGCACGGGACGGACCCAGCACCACCTGGTTCGCCCGGGCACCGACCAGGTCGGCAACAGCCCGGCGCGCCGAGGCCACATAGGAATCGCCGATCGGCGCCCCCGACTTCTGACTTTGAGAATGGCTGCCCGACGTTGCCTCAACGGCCGTGCGCAAGTGGGCGTTCCTGAACGAATACGTCGCCGCTGTGTTCACTCGCTCCGGAATCTGCGCCTGTTCCTGCGCGTTTAAGTACACCCAGCCCTCGCCTAACCAAACATAGAGTCCACGCGCGTGGGCGACGTCGAACATGGCACACCTTTCCTTAGACGAACTGGGGACACGGTTCATGCAGGCCTCTACCGCTATTCGCTTGTCATTGCGACGCGTCATGATCACTGACCCACCGCACACAATAACGGTTTAGTAGCTCCAGGGTAATCTACCCGTCGCTGCTGACACGATGAACATCAGCAAGGCACACCACTGGGATTAATAACTGCTTGTCCCATCACACAGGTAGGGTACGGATTATGGCTGACATAGAACCAACTGAGGGCACGGCCGCGAACAACGCCGGCGCGGGTTCCGATGAAGCCGGGGGAATTGCGCTTCACCGAGCCCCTCAGGCCGACATCGATCGGATGATTAAAGAGCCCACTAGCTCTATACCGCCGTCGCAGTCGCAGACCCTCCGAGCAGCATGGGTCGACCTTGTGCGCGGCTTCCAGTCGTACGAGCTGTGGCTGTCGCTGGGGTTGCAAGACATCAAACAGCGCTACCGTCGCTCAGTCCTTGGCCCACTGTGGATCACGATCGCTACTGGTGTCATGGCCTTAGCGCTCGGATTGCTCTATTCACTGCTGTTCAACATTCCGCTGCACGATTTCCTCCCGCACGTGACCGTCGGGCTCATTATCTGGGGTTTTATCTCCGGGTGCGTGATTGAAGGGGCGCAAACATTCATTGCGAATGAGGGGTTAATTAAGCAGCTACCAGCGTCGTTATCGGTTCACGTTTACCGGTTGGTGTGGCGACAGTTCCTCTTCTTGCTGCACAACCTCGTGATCTATGTTCTGCTGATGATCATTTTCCCGCGTCCGCTGGGGTGGGATTGGTTCCTCTCCATCCCCGCGCTGGCGCTGATCGTCATTAATGGTGTGTGGGTTGGCATGTTCTTCGGGATTATCTCGACGCGCTTCCGTGATATTGCGCCACTCCTGGAATCGCTCATTCAGCTGGCGTTTTATGTCACGCCGATCGTGTGGACGATGCAAACACTGCGCGATCGTGGCGGTGCAGCCGGTGAGCGCGCCCGCATTGCCGAGCTCAACCCCCTCATGCACTACCTCGAAATCGTCCGCGGCCCGCTCACTGGTGTTCCGGTCATGTGGTACAGCTGGGTGATCGTCGGTCTGTGTACCGTCGTTGGTCTGCTCATCACGACGATTGCGATGCGGCAATGGCGCGGCCGCGTGAGCTACTGGGTGTAAACGCGATGTCCGATACACGCACAGCCGCTTCCGCGGGGCGGGCGGTTGGTCCCGCCACGATTGCCTCCGCGGTACACACAACGGATCATGGGGACAGGAGAAGCCACAATCATGGTCAGTATTGATACCTACAATGCGTGCGTCGATTTCCCCATTTTCGACGCCAAATCACGCTCGCTGAAGAAAGCGTTCCTCGGAGCTGCCGGCGGGGCCATCGGCCGGAACGCCGACAACGTCGTCGTTGTGGAAGCGCTGAAGAACGTCAACCTCCACCTTCAGGACGGCGACCGGGTGGGGCTCGTCGGCCATAATGGTGCTGGTAAGTCCACGCTGCTGCGCCTGCTGTCGGGGATCTACGAACCCACCCGCGGGTCTGCGGAGGTTCGCGGGCGCGTGGCACCGGTGTTTGATCTGGGCGTCGGCATGGACCCCGAGATCTCCGGCTACGAAAACATCATTATTCGTGGCCTGTTCCTGGGGCAGACGCGCAAGAAAATGCAGGCCAAGATGGATGAGATCGCCGAGTTCACCGAGCTGGGCGACTACCTCGACATGCCGCTGCGCACCTATTCCACCGGTATGCGCGTGCGCCTCGCGCTCGGGGTTGTGACGTCCATTGAGCCGGAGATTCTTCTTCTCGACGAGGGCATCGGCGCTGTTGACGCCGCGTTCATGGCGAAGGCGCGTGACCGGCTCCGCGAAATGGTGGAACGCTCCGGAATTTTGGTGTTCGCCTCCCACTCGGACGAATTCTTGGCGCAATTGTGTACGTCCGCGTTGTGGGTGGACCACGGGGAAATACGCCAGGCTGGGCAGGTGGACGATATCGTCGAACAATACGAAGGGCCAGAGGCCGCTGAGCAGGTTCGTCACGTGATGCGCGATATGGCCATTGAACACGCGCAGAAGAACGGTAGCGTGCCGGTGTCTAACGTGAAGACCTCCGAGCAGAGCCCGTCGTCGGAAACTGCCCTATAAAACCGTTGCTTATAACCCGTTATCCGGCGCCCAATTCCGCAGGCTTTTTAGCGGGTTATTGTGCAGCCTGTCCTTGCCCGCGCGGGCATGTGCGATACTAACCGCATGCCTCTTTCTTCGTCGGACCGCATTGCCGCTGTCATCGTGACGCATAAACGCCGTGACCTGCTGGCCAACTCGCTGCACATTGTCGCAAGCCAAACCTTGGCACCGGAGTGGGTTGTCGTGGTGGATAACGGCAATGAGCCCGAAGTCAAAGACCTCGTGGAGAGCGTCTGCGCCGATAGCCCGACCTCGCCGACGCCCGTCTACCTCCCCTCGCAGCACAACCTCGGCGGAGCCGGTGGTTTCGCCTACGGATTCTTAACCGCACTCGCCCTCGGTGCCGACGCCATCTTCTGCGCCGACGACGACGGCCGGCCGGAAAACACCGAGGTCCTGGCCACATTAATGCGCGTTGCGGAAAAGCACGGGCTTGAGGAAGTCAGCCCCGTGGTTGCAGGAATTGAGAACCCCGACCAGCTGGCGTTTCCGGTTCGCCTACCCGGCACCGTCGAATGGAAACGGAAGCGGAGCGAGCTGGAGGGGACCGAGAACGGCACATTCATCCCCGGCATCGCATCACTATTTAACGGCGCATTGTTCAGCGCGAATGCCATCGATCAGCTGGGAGTACCCGACCTCCGGCTGTTTATCCGTGGTGACGAGGTCGAATACAACCGTCGGCTCAACCGGTCCGGCCTGCCTTATGGGACGACGCTGGAGGCTGCCTACCTGCACCCGACGGGGGCAGATGAGTTCAAGCCCATTTTCTTCGGGAAGATGCACACTCAGTATCCCGATAACGAGAACAAGCGGTATTTCACGTACCGCAACCGTGGCTACCTCATGAACCAGCCTGGGATGAGGAAACTCATACCCCAGGAATATGCGCGTTTCGCCTGGTTCTTCCTTATTCAGCGGAAAGATCCCAAAGGTTTTGTCTCCTGGTTGAAGCTCCACCGCCAGGGGCGCAACGAGCGCTTTACTCGCCCTTAGCGCAGAGGGCGGGGGTGCATAGCCCCCTCTTCATTCTTTAAGCATTGTCTGACCTATCTTGTCCGAGTACATTAACCATGCACGGACAGAAAAGGAACGTCATGCTTATTGCGAATCTCCTGCTTGCTCTCCGAGAAGGCTTTGAGGCAACCCTTATAGTGGGAATCCTTTTCGCCTACCTTAAAAAAGCTGGTCGACAAGATGTCTACCCCAAACTATGGCTAGGTATCGGACTGGCAGCCCTCGTCCCCCTATCATTCGGCGCCATCCTGACATGGGGGCCAAAAACACTCACCTTCCAGGCACAAGAAATCATCGGCGGAGGCCTCTCCCTCGTCGCCGTGGCCCTTGTGACCTGGATGATTTTTTGGATGGGGAAGAACTCCCGCCAGATGAAAGGTGAACTCGAGGGCTCCATGGCGAAAACCCTGGGCGAGCACGAATCCGGCTGGGGCGTCGTATGGATCGCCGTCCTCGCCGTCGGCCGCGAAGGCATGGAAACCGCGCTGTTCATCTGGGCCACCGTGAGGTCGTCGATCGAAAACAATGTGGCAGCCACCACGACGGGCGTCGTGCTTGGGCTGATTATCGCCATCATTCTCGGGTGGGCAGTGTACAAAGGTGCTGCTCGCATCAACATGCGCATGTTCTTCGCCGCCACCGGCATTTTCTTGATTTTCGTCGCCGCTGGTATTTGCTCCTACGGCATCGGAGACCTTCAAGAGGCCGGGGTTATTCCGGGCGTCATGAACCACGCATGGAATATTTCCCACCTTCTCCCCGAAAACACGTCCCCGCTGTACTGGGTTTATGTGGTGGGGCAAGCGATGTTCCAAATCAACGTGCAGCCCACCGTCGCGCAAGTCATTGCCTGGTGGGTGTACCTGGTGCCTGTCCTCGTGCTGTTCATCCTGCAGATCAGGGGCAAGGTTTTCGCTCCTTCAGCGCCTTCAACCCCTTCAGTCCCTTCAAACCCGGCGCGGTCTTCAGCACCTGCCACCGACAAATAGTCCTGTTCCCTCCGTTCCCCGTTCCATCATCCCCCCATTCCCCGAGAGAAAGCCATCATGACATCTCACTCGCGCTCCCCACGTATCATCGCCGCGACCATCGCATCCGTTGCCACCGCTCTCACACTCGGCGCGTGCACCGACAATCCCCAGAACTCGTCCAGCGATGACAACGCCAAAGCCGACCAGACTATCCAGGTCACCATCACCGACGATTCGTGCGAACTGTCCACGTCGGAAGTCCCGTCGGGCGTCGTCAAGTTTGAAATTACCAATAACGGCACAAAGCCCAACGAGCTCGAGATTCTGGCCGAAAACAAACTCCAGATTGAATCGGAGCAAGAAAATATTGGCCCCGGGACCACAGCAAACCTGACGACCGCGTTGAAGCAGGGGTCGTACCACACGGCGTGCAAGCCAAACATGGTTGGCGATTTTGTTGGGCTCAAGGATTTCACGGTCACCAAGGGCAAAGAAGTCACACTGACTGACGACGAAAAAGAGGCTGAGGACCGGGCGATCACGAACTACACCGCGTATGTGAAGGACCAGGTCGGGCAGCTGCTCACCGGGACGCAGGCGTTCACCGAGGCCTACACCAGCGGAGATACCGAGAAGGCCAAGCAGTTGTTCCCGCTCGCCCGCGCGAATTATGAGCGCATCGAGCCCACCGCGGAGTCCTTCGGCATCAAGGAAGCAGGCGACCTCGACACCGCGCTCGATGCCCGCATCCAGGACCTTGCCGCGGACGCCGGCAAAGATGTCACTGATAAAGATGTGCTCAAGAAGTGGACCGGCTGGCACCGCATCGAGGCTGACCTGTGGGGCGGAGACGACTTCCACTTCGCCAATGACGAGGACCGGAAGAAGGCCGCTGACCAGCTCAATGAGGACACGAAGAAGCTGTACGACCTGGTCTACGGCAACCTTGAGGGAACCGACGGCAAGTTCAAACTCGACCTTTCCGACGTCGTCGATGGCGCCTCCAGCTTGATGGAGGAAGTGGCGACCTCGAAGATCGTCGGCGAGGAGGACACGTTCTCGCACACTGACCTCTACGATTTCAAGGCGAATGTTGAGGGTGCCACGGTTGCCTACGGCAACGTCGCTGACCTGGTGAAGAAGAAGGACGCGGACCTGGACAAGAAGATCACGCGCGCCTTCGACAAGGTCAATAAGCTTATCGACGCTCAGAAGACCGGAGAGGTCACCGGCCTGGGCGACGGATTCGATGGCGACCCGACCTACAAGCCGTATGACGAGATCGCCACCGTTCAGAAGGACGCGGGTGAGGCGCCCAAGGAGTCGGATTACACCGACACGCAGCGCGACTTCTCTGACGCGATCAACGGTTTGTCGGAGCCATTGTCGCAGGTTGCGGGGGCGATTCTGCACTAGCGACGGGCGGACTTTGCTGAACGTGAGGGGGCGCGCGGAAGCGAGCTCTGCTCAGCGGGAGCATGTGAGCGGGCGCGCATACCCCTGACAAGGGTTATAAGCACACGATGAGGAGGAAATGGTGTCACCCCATAAGGACAACCCTGAGCGTGGTTCGAAACCGAAACGCGGTGGTCGCGGTGAACCCGGCCGCGATGCCGACGGACAAGTCCGCGGTGACGTCGGACCTGATAGTTCAGCGCATGAGCCAACCGGTTCGACCGATGCGACGAATGCGTCGGACGCGCCGGATACCGAGGAACAGGGCCGTACGCGGGGTATTTCACGACGCCGACTCTTCACTACCGCCGGTTTCGCTGGCCTCGCCGGAATCGCCGGCGCGGGCATCGGCGGGTTAGCCGTTCACGCTGCGGAAAACAAGCACAAATCCGACCCCACCTCGCTCGTCTACCCGTTCCGCGGCGAGCACCAGCAGGGAATAACAACGCCTGCGCAAGACAACATGTACACCGCCGCGTTCGACATCACGACGGACGACGTCGACGATCTCAAAGACATGCTGACCTCGTGGACGTCGGCGTCGGAACAAATGTGTGCGGGGGAGCTGATTGGTGGCGAGCCGAGCGCCAACCCCAAGGCCGTCCCGAGGGACACTGGCGAGGCATGGAATTACCCGGTCGGCGGTTTGACCATTACTTTCGGCTTCGGGAAGGGACTTTTTGTCGACGGCGAGGGTAAGGATCGCTTTGGCCTGAAGGCGAAGATGCCGGACGTCATCAAGGAGGGGATGCCCAAGTTCGCCAATGAGGCGCTCCGGTCTGAGCAGAGCGATGGCGACCTGTTGGTGCAGGTGTGCTCCAATGATGCGCAGGTGTGCGTGCACGCGATCCGGAATCTGACGCGGATCGGGTTCGGCACGGTGCGGCTGCGGTGGGGCCAGATCGGCTACGGGCGGACGTCATCGACCAGTACCGATCAGGACACTCCCCGGAACTTGTTTGGGTTCAAGGACGGCACGCAGAACATCAAGAGCGACGAAACTGATGCGCTGGATAAAGATGTGTGGGTGACGGACGGGTGGATGGCCGGCGGCAGTTACTTCGTCGCCCGGAAGATCCACATGTATCTCGAGGTGTGGGATCGCGTGATTTTGGAGGAACAAGAGGACGTCATCGGGCGCGATAAGCGCTACGGTGCCCCCTTGTCCGTTGAGGACCCCTCCGATGATCACGAGTTTGACGACGTTGATTACACTGCCCGGCGCGGCGGAAAGCTGGCTGTACCAGCGGATTCTCATGTGGCTGTTGTTGCCCCGGAGCACAATAAGGGCCATCGGATGCTTCGGCGTGGGTACAACTACACCGATGGGAATGATTCCTTGGGCAGGTTGAACGCCGGGTTGTTCTTTATTGCGTATTCGAAGGATCCGCGCGAGGGGTTCTATCCGATCCTCAAGAAGATGACGGAAAAGGACGCCATGACTGAGTACCTCCAGCACCAAGCATCTGCCCTGTTTGCTGTCCCCGGTGGGATTAGAGAGGGCGATTCGATGGTTGGCCAGCGATTATTCGAATAGATCGCGTCGGGGTCATGACTTCACTAACCGGGCGATGGCTTGTGATGCCTCGTGGAGTTTCTGCTCTGCCTCATCGCCGCCGGCTTGGGCAGCGTTGAGCACGCAGTGATTGAGGTGGTCGTCGAGTAACCCCAGGCCAACCGCTTGCAGCGCCTTCGTGAGCGCGCTGATCTGCGTCAGAATGTCGACACAGTATTTTTCATCCTCGATCATTTTTGTGATCCCGCGCGCTTGCCCCTCAATCCGCTTCATCCGGTGAAGGTACCGCTCTTTTTCCGAGATATAGCCGTGGGGGGCGTGGGCCTCGTGGCACGCGTGGCATAGTTGCTGCTCAGCCGCGCTATCCATGGTTGATGGGGTTGTCATTTCGCCCGTTCCTCCTCGACAATGTGTGCAGTGGCATTCCTATCAGTCTTATCAGCGTGAGTGCCGACGTTCCTATTAACGCTGGTGAACCCGCGCAACCGCAGGCTGTTGCCCACCACAAATACGCTCGAGAACGCCATGGCCGCTCCCGCGATCATGGGGTTGAGAAGCCCCAACGCTGCCACCGGAATAGCAGCGACGTTGTACGCGAAGGCCCAGAACAGGTTGGTTTTGATGGTCGCGAGCGTCGCCCGGGAGAGCCGTACCGCGTCAACAGCGCTGGTGAGGTCTCCTCGAACAAGTGTGATGTCGGCGGCTTCGATAGCGACATCCGTACCGGTTCCCATAGCCAGACCCAGGTCTGCTTGGGCTAACGCCGGTGCGTCGTTGACGCCATCACCCACCATGGCCACGGTTTTCCCTTGGTCCTGAAGACCGCGGATGACCTGCACTTTGTCGGCGGGAAGAACGTCGGCCTTAACGTCGTCTATTCCTACTTCTTTGGCGATACGCTGGGCAACAACCTCATTGTCACCAGTCAGCAAGACCGGGTTGAGGCCGAGTCCTTTGAGTTGGCTGATTGCTGTGGCACTGGTGGGTTTCACCGTGTCGGCGACAACCAGAATCCCGCGTGCTTCACCGTCCCACGCAATGGCGACGGCGGTTTTCCCGGCATGTTCGGCGTCGTTCTTCGCCTGCCGAAGTTCGTCGTCCAAGGGGGCTCGGGCCTCGTTGAGCAGGGATTCTTTACCGACGAACACGTCATGCCCGTCGACGACCGCGCGCACTCCACGTCCTTCCTTGTTCTGGAAGTCGGTGACCTCGTGGGCCTCGAGCCCCTTCGCCTTCGCCGCCTGAGCGATAGCTTGTGCGATGGGATGTTCCGATGAGCCTTCCACTGCCCCAGCGATCGCCAGAACTTCATCATCAGATGAGTTGCTACCAGCATGAACACTCGTCAGCGCCATCGTTCCTGTAGTGACGGTGCCTGTTTTGTCCAGCACAACAGTGTCAATGTTCCGGGTGGATTCCAGAACCTCCGGCCCTTTGATCAGCACACCCATTTGCGCACCGCGCCCGGTACCAACCAGCAACGCTGTTGGCGTGGCCAGTCCCAGGGCGCAGGGGCACGCCACAACGAGGATCGCGACGGCGGCTGTCATGGAGGCGGCGAATCCGTGCCCCAACACCAGCCAGACGATGAGTGTGAGCAGGGCGATGCTGATCACGGTGGGGACGAAAACACCGGAAATGCGGTCCGCTAGGCGCTGGACCTGCGCTTTCCCGGTTTGAGCATCCTCAACCATGCGGGCCATCTGGGCCAGCTGCGTATCAGAACCGACTCGGGTTGCACGAACAACAAGCCGCCCACTGGTGTTCACCGTCGCTCCGGTGACGTGGTCGCCAAGCCCAACTTCCGCGGGGACAGACTCTCCGGTGAGCATGGACTCATCGATAGCCGAAGAGCCACTTACAATGTCGCCATCCGTCGCGATCTTTTCGCCGGGCCGGACCACGAACGTGTTTCCAACCTGCAGTTTCTCAACGGGAATCCGCTTTTCTTGGCCGTCGTCAAGAAGTGTGACTTCCTTGGCGCCCATATTGAGTAGCGCCCGAAGGGCAGCCCCGGATTCTCGCTTGGACTTCTTCTCGAAATAGCGCCCTGCCAGGATAAATAGCGTGACACCGGAAGCGACCTCTAAGTAGATATTGGCCGACGCGTCGGTATGCGAAGCCATCATGGTGAAGGTGTGCTTCAGTCCTGGCTCACCGGCTCGGCCGAAGAAGAGGGCGTAGAGCGACCACGCGAATGCCACCAGCGTGCCCATCGAAATGAGCGTATCCATGGTGGTCGCGCCGTGTTTGAGGTTTGTCCAGGCCGCTTTGTGGAAGGGAAGCGCTCCCCACACGATGACAGGCGCTGCCAACGTCAGGGACAGCCACTGCCAGTTTCGGAACTGCAGGGCGGGAATCATAGCCATCGCGATAACAGGGATCGCTAGCCATGCGGACACAATCAGACGTTGCCGGAAGTTCGCCGTCTCTCGCTCAATCGGGCTTTCGCTCTGCGTAGATCCAGAGGTCCCGTTGCCTGGCGCGTGATCGTCGTCGGCAGTGGAATCGTCGGTGCTCTCATGAGCAGGCGCGGCGGGTTCTTCGAGCGTCGCTGTGTAGCCAGCTTTTTCCACTGTCTGGATAAGGTCATCAGTGGTCACGGTCGGCGGCGCTGTGACCTTGGCTTTTTCGGTCGCCAAGTTAACAGTGGCCTGCACTCCGTCGAGCTTGTTGAGCTTGCGTTCCACGCGGTTTGCGCACGAGGCACAGGTCATTCCGCCGATGTCGAGTTCGATGACCGAACCCTCGGGTATGGTCACGCCGTCGATGGCACCCTGTGATGTGGTGTCAGGACTTGTCGTCACTGATTGTGGCACTTCTCTCGCTTCCCTTTGGTGTGGCGGGTCAGTTTTTACAGGCGCGTGCCCGAGTAACCCGCTTCCTCCACTGCTTCAAGAACTTTCATGTCTTTGATGTCGTCGTCCGAGCTGACGGTCAGCATGCCCGTCTCAGCGCTCACCTCATCGACGTGAACGCCAGGAATTTCGCTGACTTCGTCACGAACAGCGCGTTCGCAGTGGCTGCAGGACATGCCCGAAATCTTGTACTTACGTGTGGTCATCACGATCTCCTCGATATTGCTGTCATTGACCGACGTCCACGCGGGCACGTGGGCGATCACATACCCTCCTGGGGTATCCGATAGATCCAACGCTATACCCCCCACGGGTATTCCGCAATGTTCGAATCGTCATCAACTAATTCACGACGTCCCACGTCGGCACGCGGACGCGTCGCGGTCGTCACTCGAACACGTCCCTCGTCGTACCGGCAACGCGTGTCCTGGGTTTCTGCAACAATGGGCCACACACCGTCCATAACCCAATCATCGAGGAGGACGAGCAGAATTATGACTATCGAATATTCACACACCGCACGCATCCCCTTCCCCCGTCGCGACGTCGTTAAGTATTACGAATCAGCTGGTGGCGCTGCACGTTTGTGCCCCGACTTTTCGACGACGCTCACCTCGGGCCCCAGCAAGGGACTCGCGGAGGGCTCTGAAACTGAGTTAGAAATGGGTTTGCCCTGGTTAGATGGCTTAGCGCCGGTCTCGACGACGGTGAAGTGGAAGGCGCGCCACACCGCGTACACGCCGGGTGAGTCGTTTACGGACACGATGGTGCAGGGGCCTCTGGATTCGTGGGAGCACACCCACACGTTTTCGGATGACACGTTTTCCGATTCCGGTGGTGGGTCGTCGCTTGTTCAGGATCAGGTGACCGCGGAGCTTCCGGGTAAGACGTCCGTTCTGGGTAAGAATTGGCTGGTCAAGCGGAAGATTGATAAGGAGCTGGAGCGGACATTTGAATTCCGCACCCGCCAGATTGTGGCTGATCTGACTTTCCAGCAGCAGTTGCGTGACGCGACCGAGAAGAGTGGGACGGCTAATAAAGATGGGGCCATCGACCCGACTACCGCCCAGACGTTCGTCATTGCGGGTGAAACAGGCCTGGTAGGACAGGCAATTTCGGCGCTTCTCCGTTCGCTGGGCCACAGTGTTGTCGCGTTAACGCGTAGTTCGCGCACCTCGCGGGTTCCCGGCGTGACCTATAAGCGATGGGATCCCAGTAAGGGCTCCCTTGATCCTTCCCTGCTGAAGGGGGCGTCGGCTGTGATCAATCTGGCCGGGACGTCGATCATGGGACGTTTTACTGACGATCACAAGAAGTCGATCCTTGATTCGCGTATCGACGCCACTACAACGCTTGTCGACGCGATGAAGGAAGCCGCATCGGATGGTGGCCCAACAACGCTGATTAACGCTTCTGCCAGCGGATATTATGGTTCCGACGCGGGCACAGTCACGGAGGATTCACCCGCCGGGGATGACTTCCTTGCCGACGTCTGCCAGCGCTGGGAAAGCGCCGCGCTGGAGGCGGAAGAGGCTGGTATTCGTGTAGTTCTCGTCCGCACTGGCCTGGTGTTATCCGCCCGCGGAGGCCTTCTGGGTGCGCAGCTTCCGCTGTACCTCATGGGTGGAGGCGGCCCGCTCAACGGGGGCGAGATGTGGCAGCCGTGGATTGGTATTGATGACCTTGCGCAGATCTACATCTGGTCCGCCTTTAACCCCGAGGTGTCGGGGCCGATTAACGCCGCCGCTCCCAACGCCGTGAAGCAAAAAGAATTCGCGTCCACGCTGGCGAAAGTTCTTCACCGCCCGTCTGTTATTCCGACTCCGCGTGTGGGGCCGGATGCCCTGATGGGCAAGGAGGGCGCAGATCAGCTCGCTCTCTCGTCGGTCAAGATGGAGCCCGAGGCGTTGGAGAAGAACGGGTACACGTTCCGCTTCACTAATCTAGAGGAGGCGCTGCGCCACACGCTGGGGAAATGAGGTAAAGCCGCCTAGGCGGCCCCGTGAGCGGCCCCCTAGTTGGTTTTGAAAATGACCCACCGCTGGACAACGAAGTTCACGGCGGTGGCCACCCCCTGACCAATGACATAACCGACGGTTCCGGCGATGAACGCGCTGGCCCCGGCGTTAAGCAAGAGGTGGTTCACGGACACCGCAAGTCCCCACTGGACGGCGAACATCAGCGCGTAGAGGGACATCGTTTGTAGGAACTTCTTTGTCGACGGTTCCGCCTCGAAGGTCCAGCGTCGGTTGATGATGTAGGCCGTGATGGTGCCGAAGATGAAGCCAATGGCCTTCGCCAGCGGGTATGACTGCCCGAACGCATGCTGAATGATCATGGTCAGGCCGTAGTCCACGACAGCGGAGATCCCGCCTGCGATCACGAATTTATAGAGGTGAGTGAGGACGCTCGCTCCCTGCGGAGCCGGTGCGTCAACGCCCGCGGCGCCGGGGGTGGCCGGGTCGCGTGGCGTTGGGGCGTCTGCGGATGCGGCACCGCTTTCCGTCGCCGCATCAACGTCATCCATCGCGGCACTTTCGGCAGCTAAAGCCCCCGATAGATTAGGTGTCAGCAGTTCCGGCTCGGCGTGATCATCGGTTGGGTGGTCAGGCTTGGTTTCACTCACGCCCTGGCAGCTTACTCTTCAACGCGCTTCGCGGTCCTCCCCCGGCTTGTGTCCGTCGTCGTCAACTCGTCGCCGTCCTATCTAATCTGCCCCGTTATACCTAGTCCGCCCTCCGATACTTAATCCGCGCGGATGATCGCTCGGCACAATTCAAGCCGTTCCAGTGAGGACAATCGTTTATCCCCCGTGAGCCCTATGTGCTCAAAGGCCTGCAAAGTTTCGCTGGCCAGATGGTCAATTTCGGGAAGTTTCAGTTCCGAACCGTCGTCGGCTACCCAGCCGATCGCTTCCATCATCGTTTCAATAATGTCCGCTCGCAGAGGGCCTTCAACCAGGGCTGCTTGGGCCATGATCTCGGCAACCGCCGCATCGCGGCCGGCCGGATCCTTTTCCTTCGGGAGGCATCGGCATAGCGCCAGCGTGTCCGCGTCCACATTGGTTTCTCGGCCTAAGTCCAAAGCCTGGAGCAGCGGAATGAAGTCAAAGATGCCACTTCGTTCGATAGCCGAACGGATTGTCGGTTTCGTCGCGTGCAGAATGTGCTGCGTTGTCGCCGCGCCGGTCAGCTCTGCATTGATGCTGTCTAAATCGGCGTGCTCGTCCCCGCCGACACACAACGCGTCGGGGGTCCCGTGATCGCGTAGATAGCACTCGGCTACGTCGATATGAAAGTGCAGGTCATCGGGGTCATCGACATTCTTATCGACGCTCCCCTCGCCGGAGTTAGCATTCGCGGTGCTCGCCTCGGCGGAGTTAGCGTCCCCGGTGCTCGTTTCACCAACGTTCGTGCCTCCAGCATTCATGTCCGTGTCCGCCGGTTGGCGGCGGGTCACATCGAGCGTGTCGCCGGGGGCGTTGAGCAGCTCATACAGCGACTGATCACCAACGAAGGACTCGCGTTCTCCCCCTGTCTCGTCGGCCCCATGAATCGCCCATTCTGCGTCACCATCACACCCGAAGCACGTGTCCAGCACGGTGAAGAAATCTGCGACGTGGAGAGCGTCGTTAATCCCGATGATTCGGTACTGAGGGCCATCGCCACCGCTCTGGTGAACAGAAAGCACCAGGCTGGCGGCTTCCCGCGCGACAGGCTCGTGGCCATCGAGGACGGGTTCGCGTTGGTTCTGAGGAAAATGGCTACCGTCACCGCCGCGCGCGCGACTGGCATAGTCGCTCAGTTCGATGACGTTGTCATCGTCGCGGGCGGTGTTTGTTCTCATAAAACCCAGGGTAGACACAAATCCCGGGGCTGGTGCGCCAATTGTTCCCTACTTTGGGTTTGTCGAGCCGCCTGCTAGCCCTCAGTTGTGCGCGTGACCAGGGGAATCGGCTGCGGCTCCTTGCTGCCAAAGTGCTGCAAATAATCGGTGGCTTTGGCCCGGCGCTGAGCATCGATGCCGTTCCACGTGTCCACTAACCGCCGCATCCCCTCCGCCCAGGCCCAGCACTCTTTAGCCAGCGGGTTATCGACGCCGAGCGCCTCCGCGGCATCATAGGCAGGCTCCACATCTGCGACGTCGGGGTACGTTTGCCCCTTCAACGTGCTTTTGCCGTCCGCTTTCCGACGCGCATTTTCGGCCTTCAGCGCCTCTTTATACGAGGTCACTGCTTCCTTAATCGCAGCGACGGTGTCATCAACATTGACGACGCTCCACGTCGCGCTTCCTCCGTCGGACGTCGCATTTCCTTCGTCATCGGCTTCAATGGCGGCGAGTGCCTTCCTGCCGCTATCGGTCGCCACAACAGGGTGACCGTCGATAAGCATGGGAAGAACGGATTGATCGAGTTCCGCCCCCGCCCAGGATAAATTATTCGTTTCGCCAGGCTGGATGCTTGTTTTTCCCGTGCCGACGATCCACGCGCCGACGAACTGCCCTGTTTTGGCTAGCGGATCGGTGTCGATATGCCACACTGCGGTGGGCCCTTCACCGGCTACCACTGCGATGACGGGGTAGGTGCCGTCGGATTCAGCAGACGTCATGTGGTCCTCTTTCTTGCCTCTGTTCGTTGTGTACCGCGAGTTGTCGTGCGTACCACTCTATGACGTTCACCGTGCGAGCACGGATTTCAGCTTCTCGAACTCCAACTGCAGCTCGTTTCCTGTAAACGCGCCCTGCTCCTCAACGGGTTATACGACAGAAGGCGGTGCGGGCAGAATCCTGGAGGATTTGATCCCGTGGCTAACCGTAAATAC
>NZ_JAUMTY010000087.1 GCF_030530965.1 Corynebacterium sp.
GCGATCGGACGGCGGCACAGACCCGGCTGCACGGTGCTTACTGATTACGGCTTACTGATAACGGTGCTTTACCGAACCCACCGATCACGCCCTTTACCGTCGCGGGCAACCACTACCCCGTCCCGGGTCTCGATGTTTTAATCACCGAGGGCATGCCGAATCCGCATGACCGCAGCGTCCTTCTCTTTACGAGTCAGCCCCGGCTTCACACCAAACTGATCCACAACCGTATCGGCAAACGTCGAGACCGTTGCCCAGCGGAGCTCCGGGAGAGCACCAATCACGGCGGCCAAAACGCCTAAACGATCCCGGGCGCGAACCTCGAGAATGTCGCCATTCCACACGAGTTCAGCATCATCTTTGGTGAACGGAAGACGCGTTTGCCGAGACTTCTGTTGCGCATAGAGCGACTGAAGAACGGAGTTATCGGGCTTGCCCTCATGCACCGGATGCAGGGCAAACATCGCAACGGTCTGGGTCAACCCCTTGTCGGTGGGCTCATCACACATGATGCGGG
The DNA here is from genome assembly GCF_030530965.1 of Corynebacterium sp. GTDB lineage: Bacteria > Actinomycetota > Actinomycetes > Mycobacteriales > Mycobacteriaceae > Corynebacterium. Next base: position 518 of record NZ_JAUMTY010000087.1, read on the forward strand.
CCTGCAGGATGTGCCATTTGCGGTCCAGCATCAGGTTGATCACACGCTGGAGCGCCGACGGGTCGTCGTCGTCAAGGATTAAGCGCCAAAAGTGCTTGTCATCCTGCATTTCTACCGGCGCAGAAGTCTCCTTCAGGTCAACGACGTCGGCAGCGAAGTCAGGGTGCTGCACGGGTGCAATCCGCATCTGCGACCGAGCCACGCGGGCGAGGCGTCGGACAGAAGCGGCCGCTCGCGGGGTCCACACGGTAGGGCCGGTCCCCTGGGCATCGCACGCGGTGAGCACCTCGAGAAGATCGAGAACCAACGGGATGCTATCGACGCAATCGACCAGCTCACGCGCGGTCTCCGGATCATTGGGATCCCGATTCAGTGCAAGCCGCATGAGATCCGTGTGGTGGGCAACCAAGACTTCCAGCACGCGAGCATCAGCGGGATTGAGGCCCATGCGCCGCGCAGCATCTTTGACCATCCGAGCACCGACCACGCTGTGGTCCTCAGGTTGATCCTCATCCCCTGTCTGCTTGCCCAGATCGTGATACAACGCAGCAAGCAGGAGCAGATCGGGGCGGGGCACATGAATCGTGTTCTCCGCCGCTTGCTTCACCACCGCGAGCGCGTGCTTATCCAAGGTCAACACGTGGGTTCGTTCCCGCGGCATGACTCCGCGAATACGGCGCCATCCTGGCACAATGGGCTCCCAGAGGTCGTGCCGATCCATAGCTTCGACGACGTCGTTCGTTCGATCTCCGCCTGCAAGGACCGCGCAAAAATCAGACAGTGCCGACGACGGCCAGGGCTCGGGCAACCGCGGGCAAGACTCCAGGCGCGTCCATACGGCTTCACCGACGGGGAGACCGGTTCTCGCGGCGGTCGCTGCTACGCGTAGAGGAAGGCCGGGATCATCCATCTTCACCGAGCGAGCTAAAGCGATCTGCCCATTATGATCCACCACGCCTTCGTCCAGAGGACGACGGATGGGGCGACGGAGGGCCGTGCGTGACGGTAGCGCCGCGCGTGCCGTCGAAAAGCCAATAGTCAATGCGGCGTCGATATTTCGTGCCGCGGCGGCGACCTCTTCGGATAACGCGTAGCGGTCACCGCGCCCCATGGCGACGGCGATATCCGCGGCAAACTCGGGATCCAGAATGTCGCGAGCACGACGGACAGAATCATGCAAGAGTGTGCGTACGTCTAATAACAGCTGGTAGTCCGTATCGGACACCGTGGCATTGGCCACCTGCGCGAGGGCGAGCGCACGCAACAGCTGCGCGTCACGAAGCCCACCGCGGCCGTGCTTGAGATCAGGCCGGGTCATCGCGACAACCGACCCGGAGCGGTGCCACCGCGAGGCTGCGGAGGCAACCAAGGAGTCGAAGCGTTGAGGGATGGAGGACCGCCAATCCGCCATGATTTTCGCCCTGGCGGAGCTGGCGAGTTCTTCGTCGCCGGTGACGAAACGAAGGTCCACCAACGAGAGTGCGGCGGTCATGTCTGCCGATGCCGTCGAGATCATGCCCGACACGGTCCGCACGGAATGATCGAGCGGAATGTTGCGATCCCACAGCGGGTACCACACCGACTCCGCGACCGACGCCACCACATCCGATTTGATGCCATCCGCGTGGAGCAGCGTCACATCGAGATCGGAATAGTGAGTCATTTCGCGACGGGCGAAAGACCCCGTTCCGCACAGCGCGAAACCATCCGGCAAATCGCACTGACTGAGCATCTCCTCATAGGAGGCCGTGACTGCCTTGCGAACCGACGCCGGCGACGACGGAAGGCCGTCCGAACTATTCGTGGCTGAGTTATCCCCGGCCAATCGCTGTCCTCTACTTGTTACGCCCACTTGTTATACAGCGTCCTCACCGCGTTCCGCCGTCCGGACTCGCGCAACATCGTCGACCGGTGTCACCCAAATCTTCCCGTCACCAATCTTCCCGGTACGAGATGCGGAAATAATTGCTTCAATGACGTCGGAGTACAAATCGTCCGACACAACAACTTCGATCTTTATTTTCGAGACGAAGTCAACGGCATATTCAGCCCCGCGATAAACCTCGGTATGCCCTTTTTGCTGCCCAAATCCTTGGACCTCGGTAACCGTCATGCCGCGCACGCCGACGTTTTCCAAGGATTCCTTAATGTCGGTGAGCGTAAAGGGTTTCACAATAGCGGTGACAAGCTTCACGATCATCTCCTCCTTATTCCTGCTCGGTCTCTCTGTAGCTCTGGGTTAAATCTGTTTCTTGTGCCCATACACCGTACGCCATTCGCCGGATCAACAACGCCTATCGAATGTCCATCCCGACGAAGTCATACGCGGTCTCGCTGTGCATGGCGAAGTCAATTCCGCCTCGTTCAGCGGAATCGTCGATACGCCAGCCCATCGCAGCAGAGAGAATCGTTCCGATGATTGCGGTGATGATGGCCGTGAACACCATCGCGACAACCGCGATAACCACCTGAATGATGAATAGTCGGAAGCCATCTGCACCGCCGCCGGTCAACAGCCCGGCGTGGTCTTTCGCTAGCAGACCGACGCCGATCGTTCCCCAAATACCCGACAGGAGGTG
>NZ_JAUMTY010000088.1 GCF_030530965.1 Corynebacterium sp.
TAGAGGCGGTCGCCGGGCTCACCCTCGTCGAAAATGGTGGTGCCGCGCGGGAATCGCACCGTCTCAAGATCATGGATGAGGTTCCGGACGGCAACTGGGTCAACGCCTTGGAAAATGCCGGCACGGGAGAGGATCTCGGTGACGTCGCTCAACGTAGTCTCCACTTCTCGCAGTAGGGTCGAGTGCCACGGTGCGCGGCCGTCTGTGTTAGATACTAAATACCGCACCCGTCGCTGTATCGCACCTCACATTACTACGTGGCACGCCAAAAGTGAGAGCTTTGTCCGATTTAGGAATAGCCTCACGCGGGAGTTTTATAGAGAGGAATAATCAATAAAAAGGCGGAAAGTTCGTAAAAAATGCCCAATTTCGGGGATGAATTGACAAAACCGCTGCTTGTGCGGTTGGTCACGTTTTCAGAAGTAAACTCCCGTTGATAACGTATCCTACGTTATCGTAGCTTTCATAGTGGCGAAGAACACACTATTTTTTGTCGACGGAACCAGCGAATTGCGGTAAGAACTCGTCGCTTGACGACGTCACACGGGGGCTGCCGTGGCGGGGGCTGCTCTAGTGCCTAGTGCGCCTCGACGCCGGGACTCGACGCCTTCTTCCTTCCGGCGTTCTTCGCGAAGAGTTCGTAGCGTTCCATGCCAATGGCGAATCCCATAAGAATGAATGGTGCGAGGAGGGCAAATAAACCGGCCATGCGGTCTACCATACCGACGTTATGTCCGGGGCGCCCGCTATGGTGTTGGCATGGCCACTACCGAGACTCCGCTTGCCAAGGTCCGTCGTGCTCGGAGGATCTCCCGCGCGCTACACCGCGCGTATCCGGACGCTAAAGCGGAACTCAACTTTGAGAATCCGTATCAGATGGTCGTCGCCACGATTTTGTCTGCTCAGTGCACGGATCGTCGGGTGAATACGGTGACGCCGGCGTTGTTTCAGCGGTTCCCCGGCCCGGAGGATCTGGACAACGCCAGCGTCGAGGAAGTCGAAGAATACATCCGCTCGACGGGGTTTTACCACAACAAAGCGCGGAATTTGGTTGCGCTGGGGCATGAACTCGTCACTCGTTTCGACGGTGCCGTCCCGGACACGATGGCGGACTTAGTTTCGCTGCCTGGGGTGGGGCGCAAGACGGCGAACACCGTCCTGGGGAACGCGTTCGGAAAGCCGGGGATCACGGTGGACACACATATGGGCCGCCTGATGCGTCGGTTCGGTTTGACGGACGCGAAGGACCCGAAAAAGGTCGAGCAGGACGTCGCCCAGTTAATTGAGAAGAAGCGGTGGACGCCGTTTTCCCACGAAGTCATTATTCATGGCCGACGTGTGTGCCACTCGCGGAAGGCGGCGTGCGGTGCGTGCTTCTTGGCGAAGGACTGCCGCGGTTTTGGGGTGTGGGGGCCGACGAATCCCGACGAGGCCGAGAAGCTGGTCAAAGGGCCAGAGCGTGACCGCATTCTCGATCTAGCGTTAGGGGGCCACTGATGGGACGACAACAACGCTGGACCATCCTGATTATCGCCGTGCTGACGGGCTTGGTGATCTGCGCGGTTCCCCTCATGCTGCGGTCCACATCTAGCCATAATGATGCACATTCGGGAACGGCGATATCTGATAATCCCGCTGGTCAGGGATCTGGTAGCCAGGGTGATGCTGGCCAGGGCGATCCGTCGGACGGTTCGGGAGACGCAGATTCCCCGGCCTCCAACCCCACGACTGGCCGGCCAGCGTGCCCCACTGCGGGCGCCGACACCGCGTCGAACAGCGCGGAAGGTCCTGGAAACTCGGACGCCGCCACTGCACCCCTGGCCTCGGTGACACTGCCATGCTTAGGCAACTCCGCAAGCAAGGCCGACGCCCAACCACTCAGCCGTAACCTCGCGGGCAAACCTACCGTGATCAATCTGTGGGCATTTTGGTGCCAGCCGTGCAAGAAGGAACTTCCGATCGTCGACAAAGTGGCCCAGTCCCACCCGGAGTGGAACGTCGTCGGCGTGCACGCCGATAAAAATGGTGACGCAGGCGTCGGCGTCCTCGCCGACTTACACGTGGAACACTTGGCCAGTTTTCAGGACTCGGGTGGCGACGTTGCCCGGGTATTGAAGTTGCCGTCGGTTATCCCCATCACGGTGGTTCTCAAACCTAACGGGGAGGTCGCCAGGGTGTACCCACAAACGTTCACCAGCACCAGCGAATTAGAGTCGGCGGTCACCGCAGCGCTCAGCTAACGGGCTCTCGGCCGATCGGATTGCTCGGAACGGATAGCTCGGAAACTCCCACCGGGCGCGACCGCCAGGCCGTATCCTGATCAGAAGCGTTGCGAAGTGTAGGAGGTCACACGTGAAAACAGGGTTCCCGACGTCGTTCTCAGAGCCCACTCAGCCGCCGCTGCCCGACGCGGTTCCGCCGTGGCTTCGCGCGATCACACAGCGCGCCCGCGACGGCGGTATTCGTCGTCAACTCTCTGACTTATCCCGGCGGAGGCCACAGCTTGACGACGCGACCCGCCCGTCGGCAGTACTCATGCTCCTAGCCGGCGACCCGACGTACGAGCCCACACCCGGCACGCCCTACCCGGAGGACGCCCGGCTGCTCCTGACCCACCGCGCGCCCACCCTGCGGTCGCACTCGGGCCAAATGGCGTTCCCTGGTGGGCGGAAGGACCCCGAGGACGCCACGCCCATCGACACCGCCGTACGAGAAGCGGAGGAGGAGACAGCCGTCCGCCCCGACACGATGTCGCCGCTGGCAGTCCTCCACCCGATCCTCATCCCCCGCACAGGAAACGTCGTCTCGCCCGTGTTGGCGTACTGGAACAACCCCACCCACGTCTACCCCGCCAGTCCCGCCGAGGTGGCCGACGTCGTCGCCATACCGCTGGAACACCTGGCGGACCCGTCGATACGAATAACCGTCGGCAGGCAAGGGTGGACCGGACCCGCCTTCTGGATAGGAGACCTTCTACTTTGGGGTTTTACCGGCGGGTTAGTGGATGGCCTCCTCCGCGAAGCGGGTTGGGAGAAACCATGGAACGCTTCACCTGTGTACG
>NZ_JAUMTY010000089.1 GCF_030530965.1 Corynebacterium sp.
CTGTACCAGCGGCCTTTCTCGCCACCGGTGTGGGTGGTGATGGTGATGCCGTGGAGTGTGGCGAGCATGTCGAGGTTAGGGGCCATCTGAGTAGTCATCATCTCCTGGCATGGGTTCGTCTGGTGAGCTGTCGGCGGCGTAGGGGAGGTCCTCCTCGTCGGGTGTGGTGTCACTATAGGCGGAGGGGGTGACATTCTTAGACGCTCTACGCTTACGCAGCTCTTCGAGTTCATCTGCCCTGGTAGCGGGGTTAAGCCGACGTGCGAGTTCGAGTGCGAGGTCGCCATCTTCAGCGGTCTCGACTAACTGGCCATCGCTATCGAGGTAGCCCCAAACTTCCTTATCTGTGATGTACTCGAGGTCCACCAGGCCGACTAGCGGATTTAGGTCAAGTGCGCGACATAGTTCAATAACTTCATCCGCGTCCAGATCGTCAGTGGTGAGGCGTCTAGTAGCTGAAGTCCGGGACATTCCGAGGATTGCTGCCACGTGGTCGGCGGTGAGACGTAGTCCCGTGGTCTCGTAGTACCACTGTCGAAAATCGGTCATAACCATAAGTATAGTGACTCAATTTTGATACACCAAATGGTGAACTATCTGCACAAACATCAACGAGAGCAATCTTTTTTGATTTACCTGCTTGCCATTTTGTAGTGAATGGTTCATACTTGGTTCATCGGCAAGCGAGAAAGGCTAGCAATGAACCAGTTTCTAATCAGTCTTGACGAACTTGACCGGGTTAAGAAAATGAACGGTTTGCGCAACACGTCCGATATTGCGCGCCACACAGGCATGGGTCGCGCTACTTGGACTAGAGCCGTTAATACACGGCGGGCAACTCCGGACGTTTTAAATGCTTTAGCTCAGCTAGGAGCGAGACCTGACAAAGTTCTCGTTTTGGCTGACACACGCGAACTAGTGAATCAGCAGAGCCTGGTTAAGCAATAAGTCCATAAGAAATGCCCCGGCGGTAACCGGGGCGAGGAGTTCCAAAGGAGGAACAAAATGCAAGACTTAATCGTAGCACATAGTCCCGACACAGCGTCGCCATTCGACGATATTAAGCGGACGCGCGAGGACGGGTCGGAGTTCTGGTCAGCCCGCGACCTCATGCCACTGCTTGGATATGACAAGTGGGAACGGTTTAACGGTGCGATTGAACGTGCTGAAGTAACTGCAGAAAACCAAGGACATGGGGGATTTTCCCGGCACCGGGAAATTCTCGACGGAGGGACTAAGCCCCGTGAGGATGTTCATCTATCTCGCTTCGCCGCCTACCTGGTTGCGATGAATGGTGACCCACGCAAGCCGGAAATTGCAGCGGCCCAGGCGTACTTCGCGGTGCAAACTCACGTGGCAGAGCAGGCACAGCAAGCGCCCGCCATCCCCCAGAACTATGCGGAAGCATTGCGCGCGGCAGCGGAGCAGTACGAGCGCGCTGAGGCGGCAGCTTTAGAGTCGAAGCGCAACGCTAAACGCCTCGAACTAGCCGCCCCGAAAATCGCGAAAGCGGATGCGCACTCCGAGGTCAAAGAGTGGAAGCGCCGCCAAGACTTCTACCGCGAAGTGCAGCAGTACGGCGACACCCACGGCATGGACATCAAACAGAGCGCAGTCCGTGACTTGCTCACGAGAAAGGGAATGCTCATCGCCGGTGGCCGCTCAGATTCTGGGCAGATTACCCGGCACGCCGTCCGAAGCGGGTGGGGACGTAACTCCAAGGGAGTTGCCGACAACGGGCACGCGTTCACAACCCCGCAATTATCGCCAAAAGGCCAAGACATCGCCTGGAAATGGATCGTAAAAGCAATCGAAGAACACGGGGCTGAGTTGAACCCCAGAAAGGCCGCATGATGAAGGAAACAAGTTTGTACCGTGCTCACATCGTCGAAGAACCGGAGTTCGAGCGGTACTACGCGTTTGATGAGCGTTACCCAGGGGAGCGTATCGAGTGGGGCAAGCCCATTGATTGGGAGCCGTCTCCTGAGTATGTGGAGCGGTTTAAGACAAATAAGTGGATTGAGCCTGCCACTGATAAGTGGTTTAAGTCCAGGTCGTCTGCGGCCGCTCGTGTGAAGCTGCTTGAGGATGCGGGCTATCGGGCAATTGTTCAGAAGTCTGCACCGGTTGAGTGGCCGAATGGTGATGAGCAGAAGGTGAATGGCTCTCAAGCTGGTGAAGTGCTGGCCGCAATCAAGACGCTCGTTCGACATGGTGTGATTAAGTCCGCTGACGAAATCCTTTAGGTGGATCAATCTTTTCCGGTTCGTGTGGTGGGGAAGCTGCGCGAAGGAGATGAAGAAAGGAGGTTGGTTCAGTTGGTCAGGTTGCAACGCAAACCGTCGTCGGTCGATAAAGAGGGTTGTTGTTCTTGGTGCGGTAAGCCCGTTGCGTACAAGGGTCGTGGTCGAAAGCCGAGGTATTGCTCGCGTTCATGTAGGCAGCGTGCATATGAGTACCGATTAATGAGTAATAGTGAGTTGTTCACGTTTTTACGGAAATTTGATCGTTGCTATTTGTGCGGTGAACGTCTCGATTGGTCGGATCCTTTGGATGTTTGTCTTGACCATGTAATTCCCACGATTCGTGGCGGCTTGACTATCCCGGAGAATCTTCGTCCTGTTCATGTGAGATGCAACGCGATTAAGGGTGAGAAGCTCTTAGATCCTTCTGAGTTTGGTCTCAGGTGATTGCCTCATTCGATGTTGTGTGGCTAGACGTGTGTCGTTTTGTTTCGACACATTCGTCACGACACACCCTATGAACATACAAGCGTTGTTTCGTCACATGTTTTGTCACAGTAGCCCTACGAGTAAGACTCCACCGGATTCACGGTCCGGGTAGGGCACAAGGCCTCACGGCCGTTGTTATTTGAAAAACACATAGTGAATAGTCCCGTGGGATACGGGGAGCGAGCGCTGGTTCTCAGACGCGCGATGACCTCCCTACACCCACCATTGGCGACGGCCGTGGTGGAGGGAACGACTCGGGACGCAAACAAATTAAGGGTGGCGCTGGTGCCCGTGCAACAAGGCATCGCGGAGTGGTCAACGCACTACGG
>NZ_JAUMTY010000013.1:0-18030 GCF_030530965.1 Corynebacterium sp.
CGCTAAAGAAAATACTAATGCACTTCAGAAGTTTGACGAAGAAAAAATGAGCGGTTCCACCCCCGTGTGGGGCTGGAATGTAATGAACCGAGATATGGGCTATCTCTATCGCCGGGTTGAGTGGGAGATGTGATGTTTAGGCGCGCCCTTGTGCGGCCCGGAAGGGTAGTACTGTTTAACATTTGCCCAGGTAGGGGAACTATCTGATGGTGAGATTAAAGCGTGACTGAGAGGGTGATCATGCGGTGAATGATCGGGGGTGACTGGGTGCTCAATTTTCCGTGAAAGTAAAAATCGGGGCAATGATGGGTGAGCGATAGGCCGTGGTGAGAGAGTAAGAAATAACACAACTGAATGACGATTAGCTCGATGGGTTGTGCTCTATCTCAAAATGGAGTTTTACGTTAAAGAACGTAGACACGACAAAAGTAATGTCTGGTGAATGTTGTCACGTAGCGATATATGTAGCAGTGAATAAACGATGTCGGGCGTACTTCTATGCCCCGATGCGAACGGAAAATCAGCTCGGGCGAAATTGTGAATTAAATAATCGGGGGAGCCGGGGAATAATCACAAATTACCCCCCGGGCTCCACGATTAACGGGCTCAAGATAGAGAGCCCGCTTCAATGGCCCGCTACTTAGCTGGGCTCGTTGGTGCTCTCCTCCCAGTTGTAGGTGCGTTCGACGGCGCGGTTCCAATCGCTGTAGAGCTGCTTGCGCTCGTCTTCGCCCATCTTTGGCTTCCACACCTTGTCCACAGTGCTCTGTTCCTTGAGCTCATTGAGTGAATCCCAGAACCCAGCGGACAGACCAGCCGCGTACGCTGCACCCAGCGCCGTGGTCTCGATGTTCTTCGGGCGGACAACCTCAGTGTTGATGATGTCGGACTGGAATTGCATGAGGAATTCATTCATGACCATTCCGCCGTCAACTTTCAGCGCGTTAATGTCGACGCCCGAGTCCGTGACCATGGCGTCAAGTACCTCGCGTGTCTGATACGCGGTTGCCTCGAGGACCGCGCGCGCCAGGTGATTGCGGTTGGCAAACCGCGTCAGCCCGACGATCACGCCGCGAGCGTCGGGACGCCACCGCGGAGCGAACAGCCCAGAGAAGGCGGGGACGAAGTAGACGCCACCGTTGTCCTCCACGGACTTGGCCATGTTTTCAACCGAGGGCGCGTTAGGAATCAGCTGGAGGTTGTCGCGGAGCCACTGCACCAAGGAGCCACCCATGGCGACCGATCCTTCGAGGGCGTAGACCGGCTTTTGGTTCTCGATCTGGTAGCACACGGTGGTGATCAAACCGTTGTCACTCCACTTCGGTTTTGCGCCGGTGTTGAGCAGCATGAACAAACCGGTTCCGTAGGTGTTCTTCGCATCGCCGTTGCCGAAGCAGCACTGTCCGAACATGGCGGCCTGCTGGTCACCGAGCACGCCACGGATCGGGACGCCAGCCAGTGAACCGCGGGCGCGCACCGTGCGGAAATCGCCAATCGACGGGCGAATCTCCGGAAGCATGGACTGCGGAATGTCCATCGCCTTGCACAGATCCTCATCCCACTGCAGCGTCTTGAGGTCCATGAGGGATGTACGGGACGCATTGGTCACGTCGGTGACGTGCAAAGCGGGGTTGCCGTTGTCGCCGTCGACACCACCGGTGAGGTTCCACAACAGCCAGGTGTCGATTGTTCCGAAGAGGAGGTCGCCCTTTTCTGTCTTCTCGCGGGCACCCTCCACGTTCTCCAAGATCCACATGATCTTGGGGCCGGCGGGGTACGAGTTCAGGCGAACACCCGTCGTCTTGCGCCAACGGTCCGGGCCTTCGTCGCCAGCAAGGCGCTGCGCGATGTCGTTAGTGCGGGTGTCCTGCCACACGATCGCGTTGTAGATGGGCTCGCCGGTGTTCTTGTCCCAGACCACCGTCGTTTCACGCTGGTTGGTGATGCCGACAGAAACAACGTCGTTGACGGAAATGTCCAGTTCCGCCATGGCTTCACCGACGGCGCGTCGGGTGTTGTTCCAAATTTCGTTGGCGTCGTGCTCAACCCAGCCCTTCTTGGGGAAGATCTGCTTGTGTTCGAACTGGGCGACGGTGGCAATAGACCCGTCGTGGCGGAAGAGAATGCACCGGGTGGAGGTGGTTCCCTGATCGATGGCTGCTACATATTTCTCTGGCATGGGATCTCCAAAAGTGTGTGGTCCAAAAGTGTGTTGGATAGTTACTGCGTTGTCGTGATTGTGTGAGTCGAATTCGTGGGGTCGTGGAGGGGAGTGCTGTTCCTTCGCGTATATACAAGCGCGCCCCGGGCGACACTGACGGGTCGGGCGGAGCGCACTGTATTCATGATTTATCCGAGGGCTACGGCGGTGAGGCCGGCGGCAACAGCACCGAGCATCGGTCCGACGATCGGCACCCAAGCGTATGCCCACTGTGCTGCACCTTTGTCCTTAATGGGCAGTACGAAGGCGTACATCAGGCGCGGGCCAAGGTCACGCACAGGGTTAATCGCGTACCCGGTGGGTGTACCGAGGGACAAACCGATAGCGACGATGATGAACGCAACGCCGAAGTACTTGAGCGGTCCCAAGTCTCCACCGGAAGGTCCGAGGAGAATGAAGACCAACAATGAGTACGTGGCGATGAACTCTGTTAATGCATTCCAAAAGTTATTGGGATGAGCGGGAACGGTGAAGAAAATGCCCTGCGTAGTGGCATTTCCCTTGACGTTATTGCCGTTCTCATCCAGGTTGTTGGCATCAAACAATTGCTTGAATGCTGCCCACGCTAGGAACGCACCTGCCATCGCACCGAGCATCTGTCCGCCGAAGTACCAGGGGACGAGTGACCACTCGAGTTTGTCGTCGATAGCAAGGGATAAGGTGACGGCCGGGTTCAGGTGGCCACCGGTTTTGTCAGCGATACTCGCGCCGATAAACACTGCCAGACCCCAGCCAAAAGCAATGGTCAGCCAGTTGGTGTTGCGGGCCGTGGACGTCCGGAGATTGACCGCGGCACACACACCGTTACCAAACAGCATCAGCATCATCGTGCCGAAGAATTCCCACCCCATGGCTTGGGGGCCTGTTAGCGTTTCCATCTCACCTGTCCTGAGAAGTATCGACGTCCGGGCGAGTATCTTCGACGCTCGCCTCGATCTTGTTAGCGGACTCGTCGGTTAGCTCTTTTTCAGCCTTCTTCTGAGCCTCGACACGATCTGTGAAGACCTTGATTTCTTCCTTGCGCGCCTTTTCATCCCAGCCCATCGTGTCCGCAACCAGCTTGGAGACGGCTTCCGCACATTCGACGCCACGGTGGTCATATTCCATCGCGAGGCGCATACGGCGGTGAAGGATGTCCTCCAGGTGAGCCGCACCCTCGTGGGTAGCTGCATACAGTGCTTCAGCCATCAAGTAGGCCGGTGCACCCGGGATCGGCTCAAGCAGGGACTTGTCCTTGTCGGCAGGTGCCAGGACTTCGTAGATGAGCGAACCGTAGCGGTTGAGCAGGTGCTCCACGGTCTTTTCGGAAATCCCCAGCCGCTTGGCCAGCTGCGGAATCTGGTTGGCCAACGCGTGGTAGCCGTCGGCACCGAGGAGCGGAACATCCGTGGTGACCGAATCCGGAACATCGAACGGAATGTCTTCCTTGGCAGCGTCGACCGTATCGGCACCAATCACGCGGTAGGTCGTGTACTTGCCGCCAGCCACAGACACGAGACCAGGAGCAACGCGGGCGACGGCGTGGTTACGAGACAGGTTCGTCGTCGAGTCCGAGGAACCGGCAACCAGCGGGCGGAGTCCCGCGTACACGCCAACGATGTCGTCGTACGTGATCTGCCGCTTCACCTTGGCGTTGATGTGCTCCAAGATGTAGTCGATATCGGCTCGTGTCGGTGCGGGGTTGGCCAGGTTCATGGTCCAGTCGGTGTCGGTGGTACCGATGATCCAGTACTCACCCCACGGGATCACGAAGAGAACGGACTTTTCCGTGACGAACGTGAGGGCAACGTCGCCAGGCAAAACCGACTTCGGAACGACGATGTGAACACCCTTGGAGGTGTGAACGTGGAATTTGCCCTCGACACCGGCGAGCTTTTCGATCTCGTCATTCCAAATACCGGTGGCGTTGACAAATACCGATCCGTGAATGGTGGTTGTACGGCCAGAATCAGTGTCGACGATCTTCGCGCCGGTGATTCGGTCCCCGTCCTTCTCAAAATCGACGACCTGGGTGGAGGGGCGGATCGTTGCGCCGAACTCTGCCGCAGTGCGCAGGACGGTCATGGTGTGGCGGGCGTCGTCAACGAGGGTGTCGAAGTAACGAACACCGCCGACGAGTGCGTCTTCCTTCAGCCCGGGGGAGAGCTTGAGCATGCCCTTGCGGGTGTAGTGCTTCTGCATCGGCACGGACTTTGCGCCACCCATGAGGTCGTACAACATGAAGCCCGACGCCATGAACGGACGTTGCCAGATGCGGTGCTCCAGCGGGAAGATGAATTTCAGCGGCTTGACCAGGTGTGGGGCAAGGCCGGACATGCTGAGCTCGCGCTCACGAAGCCCCTCGGCAACAAGCCTGAAGTCCAGCATGGCCAGGTAACGGAGTCCGCCGTGGAACATCTTGGACGAGCGTGAGGAGGTACCTCCAGCCAAGTCACGGGTTTCCAGGACGGCAACTTTCAAACCACGAGTTGCAGCGTCTAGTGCAGTACCGGCCCCGACGGATCCTCCGCCGATGATGACCATGTCGTAGTGCTCTTTACCGAAATCTTCCCACGCTTGTTCGCGCTGTTCTTTGTTCAGTGAAGTGCTAGTGGCTGAGATCGCCATAGTTGCTAGGTTCCTCCTTCAAGCTGAGCACGTGTGAAAGAGCTGAAAAGTAGCACTGTGTAGAGGTGATTCGTCCTCCTTGTTGGTGCCAAGGGTCTGGATCAGGAGGGGTTTTCACCATCGTTGTGTTACGTAGCTCTCGTACTCACTCCATGAGATGTGAAGGTCACATTATTTACGGTGTCGACGCTATCATCTGGCGCGGACCTGCGTGAGCTTCTACCTACGGTCGCGTAGGTAGTAGTTTTGCTGTGTGAACTACCGACGGTCTCGTCGGGTGCTGGAGCTATGGCTGATAAAGGTTTATTTATGTCCGTTTGGCGCATTATTTTCGTTAGTTATGCCCGTTAATGACCGGAATTGGGCGGTAAATTAATCTCAAAATTAACCCATTACGGGGGTAGGAATCGGGGCCGTTCGATGGGTTTCGGCGCTAAGTGAGGTTCTCTGCAGTGCCCACAGATGACGCATTCGTCGTGTGGTGAACATAAAAAAGCTGGTGAATTCCTGTGTCCATAAGCTCACCGTTAAGATGAGCCCTATGGCAGATCCGTTTTACTTCGGCATTATTGGCCTCGCTCGGACCCTATTCACTCTGGAAGGCCTCCGTTTTCGGGTGACAGGAACCGAGAATGTACCGGCCAAAGGAGGTGCCGTTGTGGTGATGAACCACACCGGTTACCTTGACTTTGCCTACGCGGGAATTCCCTTCCGAAGCTGCCGCCGCTATGTGCGCTACATGGCCAAATCCGAAGTATTCGATCACCCCATTGCGGGGCCGATCATGCGTGGGATGAAACACATTCCCGTGGACCGGATCGACGGGAGCGAGTCATACCGCCAGGCTGTGGATTATCTCCGATCGGGCCGGTTGGTCGGAGTGTTCCCGGAATCGACCATTTCCCGCAGCTTCGAGATCAAAGACTTCCGCAAAGGTGCTGTCAGGATGGCCCAGGAAGCGGGGGTGCCTTTGATCCCCGTCACCATTGTTGGTTCTCAACGTGTGTGGACCAAGGGACACCCGAAGCGGTTGGGTCGCACGCGGACCCCGATTTATATCAACGTTCTTTCACCTATCCATCCTGATGGCGACGCGGCGACAGAGACGGATCGTCTCCGCGATGTCATGGTCAATGACCTGGACAGGCTGTGGGAGATGTACCTGCAGGACAACGGGCCAATTAAGGGGGACGAATACTGGATTCCGGCCCGGTACGGCGGAGCTGCCCCACCGTTTGAAGTCGCCCAGCGTGAGGACAATGCCGTCGCGGAAGAGCGGCACCGTATCCGTAAGCTGCGGGACGATTTGAATAACTTGACGCATGTCGTGACGACGACAACCCGCGACATCGTTAACAAGAGTGTGAGCATGAGCTCCGACGCGTGGGCGAAGAGTTCCGATGCGGTGAAGTCGGCCTCGGTGAGCGCGCGTGACTCCGTGACCGAATCCGCAGCGGCGTTGAATGAGAAAATGCCGTGGCAAGCCGACGAGGAAACGAAGCTGCGTAAACGCGCGGATAAGCTCGAAAAGAATAAGCGCAAAGAGGAAATAAAGGAAGCGAAGACCGCCGAGAAAGAGGCAGAAAAGGCGGAGAAAGCAGAGAAAGCGGAGAAGGCGAAGGCTGAGAAAGCTGAAAAGGCCTCGAAGAAGAAGGAAAAAGATAAGCGCGACGACGGTGCTGAGAAGATCGTCGAGTCTCTGCAGACGAGTTTCGATTCCCTTTATGAGGAGACCTCTAAGAATAATCATGAGGGAGCCTCGAAGATTATCGAAGCGCGAGATTCTTTCTACCGTTCCTCACGAGAATTGCTTCAATCAGTGCAGGCTGCCACTGCTTCAATGACGGATGCGACGCGTGATGTTGAATGGATGTCATTAGATAAGACATTAACGTCGCTTATCGGGCAGACGAAACAGATTCGTGACAAAATTCCAGCGCGCATTAAATCGAAATTACCGTCAGATGTGGCTGCTGTCTGTTCCGATATAGACGGAACGATCCTTCACGAGAATACGATCAGCGACGCCACGCGTGACGTATTCGAGCATCTGAACGCGCATGGCGTCGAGGTTCTCCTGGCTACCGGCCGAGCAATTGAGGAAGTTGACCCTGTTGTCGAACAGCTCCCGATCTCTCCCGTTGCCATCTGTGCGAATGGTGCCGTGGTTTATGACACGAAGAATAAACGCGTGCTCCTCGTGGAAGGCTTTTTCGAAGGCGGAGCTGATATCCTCACGCATCAAATTGAGGAAGATATTCCAGACGCCGAGATAATTGTGCGCACAGTCGATAACACTGCCGTTAAAATTGTTGTTAAGGCGGATATGCCGAGTGAAGATATCGCTGATGCGCTCGATGATAGTGTTCGGGAAAGAAGCACGCTCACGTATTCCAACCCGTATGGATCTATAGAACTAGGGCCCATCGGCGTGAATAAATCGACCGGCGCCGAATGGTATTTCCATAACAAAGGGATAGATCCATCCCACGTGATTGCTTTCGGCGATATGCCCAATGACACCGAATTACTCTCCTACGTTGGCGCGGGCATCACCATGGGGAATGCCGATCGGGACCTTATTCGCGACGCTTCCTGGGTGACCTCCTCAGTGGAGGACGACGGGGTTGCCGAGGTTCTCAAATATATTGTGAAACGCTTTGAGGACGAAGACGCGGATTCTGCGGACGAAGCAGATTCATCGAGCCTCACCGCAGAGAAATAAAACCCATCGTGGATATCGACGCCAGCGGACCGCAACAGATGGGTGACTCCCGTGCAGAGCTTCCCGACGCCGTTGACCTCGCCGGACGTGCGCCTGCGCCCCTGCTTGTCGCCTCTGACATCGATGGGACTTTTGTTACGAGCGCCGAACGCGTCACCCCGCGGTTGACGTCGGCAATTCACCGTATGGTGCGAGCTGGGACGTCGCTTGTTTTGGCCACAGGACGGCCTGCACGGTGGACGCTCCCTGTCATCAGGCAGCTGCCTGTTCGCCCCCTCTGCGTGTGCACGAACGGATCCGTGATTTTCGATTCTGCCCGGGAAGAGGTTCTCACTGCGCATGAAATTCCCCCGGAACACGTCGCTGACATGGTGCGACGGGTGGTCGATGGCGTCGCGTCGGATCCGCGGGGGATTCATGTTGGATTCGGGGTGGAGCGCGTCGGAACTGATCTGTATTCCGAAAAGGATCAATTCCTCATTGAGCCTAACTTTGACCACGTATGGGAGAGCCAGGGATTTTCGCTGGTGAGTGTCGAGGAGCTCGTGGCTGAGCCGGCCGTTAAACTGCTGCTTCGCTCGCCTGAGGCCACTAGCGAAGAGCTCTACCAACTTGTCGCACCGATGATTCCCGTCGATAAGGGGCATGTCACGTATTCATTTTCGGGTGGCTTGCTGGAAATTGCGGCACCGGGTGTGAATAAAGCTGGTGGGTTGGCTGAGGTTGCCGATCTTCTTGGTGTGG
This sequence comes from Corynebacterium sp., assembly GCF_030530965.1. GTDB lineage: Bacteria > Actinomycetota > Actinomycetes > Mycobacteriales > Mycobacteriaceae > Corynebacterium. Next base: position 8,298 of record NZ_JAUMTY010000013.1, read on the forward strand.
ATGCGGGCGAAACTATTGCTTTTGGTGACATGCCGAATGACACAGAGATGCTGCAGTGGGCGCGAATGGGGGTAGCGATGGGTAACGCACATCCGATGCTCCTCGGGGTGGCAAAAGCGGTAACTACCAGTAACGATGAGGATGGCGTGGCGCGCGTTATTGACGCCTGGTTCTAGAAGACGCTTCACAACCGAATCGGGTATTTCCGCCCGGTTCACGGTTTGCTAACGTCAGACATCGGGCATCCAACATGAGCCCTAAGGAGCTGCCATGAGCGACGAAGAGTCGCAGGTCAATAACCATCCTGTGGTGCATCTCTCACACGGACCCTACGCTGCGGAAATCGCTACGTATGGGGGAGGGGTACGTTCTTTCACATACCGTGGGCTGCCCCTAATGGAGGGGTATCGCGACGGTGAGTACCCACCCTTGTCCGCGAACGTCGTGCTAGCTCCTTGGCCCAACCGAATTCGGGATGGACGTTTTCACTTCCACGGCCAGCCGTACCAGCTATCGATCACGGAACCAGACCGGAACAACGCCATTCACGGTTTCGTGAGCGACGCCGTGTGGGACGTGGTCTCACAATCTGATGACTCCGCCGCGGTCACGTTGGCAACCACCATTGAGCCTCAACAAGGCTGGCCGTGGACGCTCCAAGTGACGTCGACCTATGAACTCTCCGATCAAGGACTGACGTGTGCCTGCGAGATCGCACATCCTGCCGACGCTTCCGGGTCGGGTGCTGCGCCGGTGGCATACGGGTTCCATAGCTATCTCAGCGCACTCGGAGCCCCCATCGATGAGTGCACCCTCGACATGTTCATCCGCAGTCAGCTCCCCCTGGATCCGGATAGGAAGCTGCCTTCGGGCGACATTATCGACGTCACCGCAGGGTCTTCGATCCATCGGATTGAGCTCCGTGGCCGGCTTCTCGACGATTGTTTCGGCCGGGAGGCAGTCTCAGGCCGGGAGGCGATAGCGAACAGCGCACTCCAAGATGAGGCGACTGCTGGTCTCTCACCGAGCGATGTCGCTCCTGATATCCGTGCGGCGAGGCTAGTCAATGGCGACGGCCACGGGGTGGACATGTGGGTTTCTCCGCAGATCAAGTGGTTCCAGGTGTTCACTGCCGATCCGTCGTGGGGCTATCCCTATCCCCGACGAGGACGAGCGTTGGCCGTCGAACCCATGACAGTCCCTCCCGATGGCTTCAACAGCGGGACGGACGTGGCGGAGATCGCGCCGGGCGATTCACTCGTCGTGAAGTGGTGTATCGGGTACGCGGAGCCATTAACCAGATAACAGGCGTGAAAAATACATATCGATAATTCAGAAAGAATAGGACACGCGCATGGAGACTATGGTCGTGGCGGAATCTGTGCTCCGCCTTGATGCCAGTTGGGTGGATTACTCGCTGGTAGCGCTCTACTTTGTTTTTGTATTGGGAATCGGGTGGGCAGCCCGCGCGAGGGTATCGAGCTCCATTGATTTCTTCCTCTCGGGCCGGGGATTGCCGTCCTGGGTGACAGGTTTGGCTTTTATTTCCGCCAACCTGGGTGCGGTTGAAATCATTGGTCACTCTGCCAACGGCGTCCAGTACGGAATGCAAACAATGCAGTATTTCTGGATTGGCGCTGTTCCTGCCATGGTTTTCTTAGGCATCGTTATGATGCCTTTTTATTATGGCTCGAAGGTTCGCTCCGTCCCCGAATTCATGCTCAAACGGTTTGGGCCGACGGCACACCTGGTCAACGCCATATCCTTTGCCCTGGCACAGCTCCTCATCGCCGGTGTTAACCTGCTGCTTTTGGCGAAAGTGGTCAATTCACTTCTGGGATGGCCACTGTGGGTTACCTTGCTGGTCGCCGCGGTCATCGTCCTGTCGTATATCACCTTGGGCGGTCTCTCTGCCGCAATTTATAACGAGGTTCTCCAATTCTTCGTTATTGTTGCCGCGCTTCTCCCTCTGACATTGATTGGTCTCCATCGCGTCGGCGGTTGGGGAGGATTGAAAGGTTCCCTGAACGCTGAATCTCATTTCCATACGTGGCCAGGACAGGATATTTCGGGGTTTGATAACCCAATAATTTCCGCAATTGGTATCGCGTTCGGTCTTGGTTTCGTGCTGTCCTTTGGTTATTGGACAACAAACTTCGTTGAGGTTCAGCGCGCGATGGCGTCGGAATCGTTAAGCTCTGCACGGAAAACGCCGATTATCGGCGCATTTCCGAAGATGCTGATCCCGTTCGTCGTTGTTATCCCCGGTATGGTCGCCTCTGTTCTTGTCACCCCTATTAAAGATGAGACAGCGGAACCCAATGATGCCATTCTTTATTTGATGCGTGATTTATTGCCGAATGGGCTTTTAGGTGTCGCGATTGCGGGTCTCTTGGCTGCGTTTATGGCCGGAATGGCGGCAAATATCTCCGCATTTAATACCGTCATGAGTTACGACATCTGGCAGACATACGTAGTTAAAGATCGTGACGACGAGTACTACCTGAAGTTCGGGCGGATTGCGACGATTCTTGCTGCGGTGATCGCCGTGGGAACTGCACTGGTAGCCATGAACTTCGGCAATGTCATGGATTACCTCCAAACACTGTTTGGTTTCTTTAACGCTCCGCTATTCGCCACCTTCATTCTGGGCATGTTCTGGAAACGAATGACACCCACCGCTGGTTGGGTAGGACTCGTGACCGGTACGCTTGCCGCCGTCATCTTCTGGGGTTTGTCATTGGGGTCCGCTCCCGTGGTCAGTCTGCCCGGACAAGGCGTCGCCTTCGTTGCCGCGTCGATTGCATTCGCGACGGATATCATCGTCTCGATCCTCGTGACGATGGTGACAAAGCCGAAACCAGATGAAGAATTAGTGGGCTTTGTCCGTTCTGTCACTCCGAAAGCCCAATTGGTGGATACCACGGAAGCAGAACAACCGTGGTATCACCGGACCGTCCCATTGGGGATAGTGTGCTTGGTTTTGGTCATCGCTCTGAACATCGCATTCGCATAATCGAGGAAAGCGATATGCGAATAATGACAACGATGTCGTACCGAACGATAAGCCAAATAACTAGTTATAGCTGGACGAGAAATAAGAAAGGCGCTGAATACGATGACTGAGCACACATCAACTCCCGCGAGCGCACCGGAGAAACACAAGGCTGGAGCTTTTGATATCCGGACTGTGATCGCGATTTTGTTGGGGATATACGGCCTTGTTCTTGTGATCTGTAGTTTTGCACTCGATCCAGGAACAAACCCGGACACCGGAGCATCAAAATCCGCAACAGACAACTTATGGGTCGGAATTGGGTTGCTTGTCGTCGCCGGTGTTTTTGTGGCATGGGCAAAACTCAAACCCATCATTGTCGACGAATCAAAGATTGTTCACGACGACGAACCCGGCGTCGGGTAACGGTGATTCTCCGGTTAAACAGTGACCTGTACGAGCTGATTCGGAACATGTGATGGACTCAGAACAGCAAATGAATTCCGTAAGTGGTGAAAGATTGAATAAGAATTCGGATCATCCGTATTCAGTAACGTCGATGACGCTGGCTGACGGAAGAGAACTGATCTATTTCGACGATGACCCGGAGGTTCTCAACGGGTCTGTGAAACGCATCCTGACAGATTCACGCGAATTGCCGCACGCGAAAACCGATTCGGAAATTCGGCGTGATCCGCTCTCGGGGGAGTGGGTCGCCTACGCGAGCCACCGCATGAACAGAACATTCATGCCACCCGCTAATGAAGATCCGTTAGCGCCCACTGTTTCAGGTCACCTGCCCACAGAGATTCCGTCGCCGGATTATGACGTCGTCGTCTTTGAAAATCGATTCCCCTCGTTCAGCATGCACATGTCCCGGACGCCGAGCACCGAGGGAAATGACGGGGGAGCAGAACAGTACAGTTCTGACGATGACGCGCTCTTGGATAACGGAATGGTTCCCCACCGTCCTGCTGTAGCACGCTGCGAAGTCATTTGCTTTACGCCGGACATTTCCGGTTCTTTTAAGGATTTACCTGTTAGCAGAATCCGAACGGTTATCGAAGCATGGGCACATCGGACGAAAGCCTTATCTGCAATTCCAGAAGTCCGTCACGTCTATCCGTTCGAAAACCGTGGTGAAGAAATTGGGGTGACCCTGCAGCACCCTCACGGGCAGATTTATTCCTACCCGGAAATTCCACCGCGTATTCGGAATATCGTTCACTCGTCCAAGAAATATCGTGAAGAAAACGGTAGTGATCTGTTCGATGATCTTCTCTCCGCTGAGCTCGAGGAGGGAACCAGAATTATTGATCGCACCGATCATTTCGTTGTTTTCGTTCCCGCCGCTGCAAAATGGCCATTAGAAGTCATGGTCATGCCACGGCGTTCCGTACCGGATTTCGACTCATTATCGCAGGAAGAGCGCGCAGATCTCGCACCGCTGTTGAAGAAGCTCTACACCGCCGTCGATAAGTTTTTCGATGGAGTTGAGCGAACACCATATATCGCGTCTTGGAATCAAGCGCCCATCGTGCCGGAGGATCGTGATTATGTTCGGCTCCACCTTCAATTGTTCTCCCTCATGCGGTCGCCACATAGGCTGAAATATTTGGCGGGCTCCGAATCCGGAATGGGATTTTGGATTAACGACACCACCCCCGAACGCATTGCTCAACGATTTAGAGAAATATGGGACGACAAATAATGACAGATTCACACGCGGAGTCAAAAGACCAACCGCAGGCAAACCCCTCCCACACGCCACACGATCCCGGGGCAATCAGGTGGGCCGAGGCCCGCAGCGATCAACAACTGATTGCCGACGCCACGACGTTGTTCACCGAGACGTTTGGTGGCAAGCCCGATGGCGTATGGGCTGCTCCTGGTCGCGTGAACCTCATTGGTGACCACGTCGATTACGCAGGTGGAGTATCCATCCCCTTTGCATTGCCACATGTCACCGCCGTCGCGGCACGCCGCCGCACCGACGACACCATCTCGATTGTTTCTCTTCCGCCGGGCGCCGCCACGGAATCCACAGATGCTGCAGAAGAATCCGCCGACGCCGCAACGAGCACAGATGATGCGAATCCGTCGCCCACCCACCCCCAGGCGCTCCGCACGACCGTTGCGCTCGCGGATATCGGCCCAGGTCATCCTGCCGATTGGTCCGGTTACGTCGCGGGAACGATATGGGCCGGCCAGCACAATAGTGCGATACCGTCATCCAACCAGCATGACAACGGGCTGGACCTCGCGATCATTTCCGATGTTCCGTTGGGCTCAGGGCTCTCAAGCTCAGCAGCTTTGGAGTGCTCCGTTGCACTAGCCGCCCGCGAGCTTGCCGCTCCAGGGCAACCCATCGACCAGGCTGCCTACCAACTCCTCATCGACGCCGCGATCCGCGCAGAAAATGACGTCGTCGGAGCGTCGACAGGCGGGCTAGACCAGCGCAGTTCCCTCCTGGCGACAGCAGGCCACGCCTTAGCCATTGACTTCCGCACCAACGTCGTCAATCAAGTCGCGTGCGACGTCGAATCCGATGGGCTCGCGTTCTTGGTGGCGGACACCAATGCGCCCCACTCCCTGTCCGACGGGCAATATGCCTCGCGACGAGGCGTTATCGACGCCGTCACCGCACATGCCGGTGCGTCCACCCTCCTCGACATCGACGATCCCATCGCTGCCGCAACATCCTGGGCAGACACCGATGAATCCACCGTCACGCCCGACGTCGCACGCATGCGCGTCCGACATGTCATCGACGAAACCGCCCGCACCCGACGCGCCCAAGACGCCCTCAACAGCAAGAACTGGCAAGAATTCGGGAGGCTCATGAACGAGAGCCACGAATCCCTCCGAGACCTCTACGACGTATCCACGCCGGAACTGAATTCCGCCCGCGACGCAGCCCTCGACGCAGGTGCCGTCGGCGCCCGCATGACTGGCGGGGGATTCGGCGGAAGCATCATCGCGCTCGTCCCCACGGACCGCATCACCGCGGTTGCGCAGGAAATTCACCAGCGCACCGTCGATAAGAAATTACCGAACCCCACATTCTTGGCAATTACCCCGGCCGCGGGTGCTCGGCGGCTGGTGTAATCCGGCGAACGAAAGATAGGCTTTAACCGTGACTGTCACCTCGAACACTAGTGAATATGACCTCTTTGTGGTCGGATCCGGATTCTTCGGGCTCACCATCGCAGAACGCATGGCCAGCGCCGGCAAGAAAGTGCTCATCGTAGAAAAACGCGAGCATATCGGCGGAAATGCTTACTCGGAAGCCGAGCCGGAGACGGGCATTGAAATCCACAAATATGGTGCCCACCTTTTCCACACCTCCAATGAGCGCGTGTGGAACTACGTCAACCAATTCACTGACTTCACCAACTACCAGCACCGGGTGTTCGCCATGCACAAGGGCACGGCGTACCAGTTCCCCATGGGACTCGGGCTGATCAACCAATTCTTCGGGCGGTACTACAGTCCCGACGAAGCACGCCAGCTCATCAAGGACCAGACCGACGGGCTGGATCCGGCCAAGGCGAAGAACCTGGAAGAGAAGGCGATTTCCCTGATCGGGCGGCCGCTGTACGAAGCGTTCGTGCGCGATTACACCGCCAAGCAGTGGCAAACCGACCCGAAGGAACTGCCGGCGGGGAACATTTCGCGACTTCCCGTTCGGTACACGTTCGACAACCGATACTTCAACGACACCTACGAGGGCCTTCCCGTCGACGGTTACACCGCCTGGCTGGAACGCATGGCCGACCATGAGAACATCACGGTCCGGCTGAACACCGATTGGTTCGAGGTTCGCGACGAGCTTCGCGCAGCATCGCCCAAGGCCCCCGTCGTTTATACCGGGCCACTGGACAGGTACTTCAACTACTCCGAGGGGCGCTTGGGATGGCGCACTCTCGATTTCGAAACGGAAGTGCTCGATACTGGTGACTTCCAGGGCACACCGGTCATGAATTACAACGATGCCGACGTGAAATACACCCGCATTCATGAATTCCGTCACTTCCACCCCGAGCGGAAAGACCGGTACCCGCGCAATAAAACGGTCATCATGAAGGAATTCAGCCGCTTCGCCGAGGACACCGACGAACCGTACTATCCCATCAACACGCCCGAGGACCGCGACAAGCTGCTGGCTTACCGTGATCTCGCGGCGAAAGAGGCGCACGATCACAACGTTCTCTTCGGCGGCCGCCTGGGCACGTACCGTTACCTGGACATGCACATGGCGATCGGCTCTGCCCTGTCGATGGTCGATAACAAGTTGATGCCGTTCTTTGAGGATGGTCAGCCTATCGAAGCGTAGGGGAGTCCGAGGATAAAAGTCATCGGGCGGCGCCTGAGTACATTCCCAGTACGCCGCCCGATAAATCTAGGCCCGGCCGTCTATGCAGCTACTTACGTGGCCCAGCTGCCTACTTTTCCTGCTCCGGCGGATTGAGCGGATCACCACGCTTGACGTGGTAGAACGGCGTCTCATCAGCAGCCAGAGGAGTCTTCCCGGCAATAATGTCCGACGCCTTCTCAGCGATCATCATCGTCGGCGCGTAGATATTGCCATTCGGAATCGACGGCATGACGGAAGCGTCGACAACATAAAGACCATCCGTGCCGTGAACCTGCATCGTGGAGGGATCGACCACCGACATCGGGTCGCTCTCCGGTCCCATCGCGCAGGTGCAGGACGGGTGCAGCGCGGTCTCGGCGTCATTCCGAACCCATTCGAGGATCTCCTCATCGGTCTGCACCGCAGAGCCGGGGGAAATCTCACCGTCGGTGTATTCCTTCATCGCCGGGGTGTCCAGCAGCTTGCGTGACACCTTGATAGCTTCAACCCACTCGCGGCGGTCCTGCTCCGTCGACAAGTAGTTGAACAAAATATCCGGCTTGGTATCCACCGTCGGTGCAGTAATCCGCACATACCCGCGCGCATCCGAGTACATCGGGCCAACGTGGAACTGGAATCCGTCGTCACCCTCCGGCTTCGTGCCGTCATAACGCATGGCCAAGGGCAGGAAGTGGAACATGAGGTTCGGGTAGTCCTCGTTCTCATTCGAGCGCGCGAACCCGCCAGCTTCGAAATGCGACGTAGCCACGGGGCCCTTATGCGTCGTCAACCACTGCAAGCCCAGCATCGGCCACCGCCACTTATCCAAGTAGCGCTGAGCAGACACGGGTTTGGTGCAGTTGTACTGGACATACACCTCGAGGTGGTCCTGCAAATTCTCGCCGACACCCGGCAAATCCTTGACGACGTTGACGCCAACCTTGTTCAGCAAATCCTTATTGCCGACGCCGGACACCTGCAGCAGCTGCGGCGAATTGATTGCCCCGCCACACAGGATCACTTTGTCCGCGCGGACCTGGTGAGTGCGGCCGTGCCAGTAGTACTCGACGCCGACGGCCTTCGTGCCCTCGAAAAGAATGCGACGAACATTCGCGCGGGTGCGCAGTTCCAAGTTCTCGCGATCGAGGACGGGGTGAAGATACGCGCGGGCCGCGGACAGGCGACGCCCGCGATCAATATTCGCGTCGAACGGGCCGAACCCTTCCTGGCGGTACCCGTTCACATCCGGCGTGTAGTTATAGCCCGCCTGCTCGATGGACTTGAAGAACGCCTTGAAAAGGGGCGATGTTGCCGGGCCGCGCTTCATACGCAGCGGGCCATTGTGCCCACGGCGGGGATCGTCATCGGGGGAGCCCAGCGCCGTTTCCATGCGCTTGAAGTAGGGGAGGCAGTACTTCCAATCCCACTTCTCTAGCCCATCGCGCTTGCCCCACTTCTCATAATCCATCGGGTTGCCGCGCTGGAAAATTTGACCATTAATCGACGACGAACCACCGACGACTTTGCCGCGGGCGTGGTAGATCCGGCGGCCATGCATTTCCGGCTCGGGGACGGACTCGTATTCCCAGTCGTAATGCTTATTGCCGATGGGGAAAGAAAATGCCGACGGCATGTGGATGTAGAGATCCCAGAGAGAGTCATTCCTCCCTGCCTCCAGCACCATGACCGACGTCGAAAAGTCTGATGACAGCCGGTTAGCCAACACTGAACCGGCGGAACCAGCGCCCACGATGACGACGTCGCGGTGTTCCACCGTTGAACCGGACTTGGGGAAAAGCTTGCCAATCTTTGAGCCAGCCGATGCGGCTGCGGACTCCAGCCGAGAAGCAAACGAACTCACGTAGAGATCCTCCTTGCCTAGAATGCATACGTAGGGCGCCGATGCGGCGCGTGATGGACATGGACATCGGGAATCACGGTGGCAAAAATAGCGCGGTAGAAATAGTGCAGCTTATTTTCGCGCACATTTTGGCCGTGAATCCCATTGATAATGAGTAATCAGAATATCAAAAATAGACGAAAAAACCAAGTTGAAAATGTGTATTTAATACCCTGAAAAAGCGTTTGAACAGTAGCTATGCATAATGTGAAAACTCTTTTGAAATGTGACCGACTACATTTTCTATCTAAATTGTTTATACTCATACGGTCCCAGAAAAACTGAAGGAAGAGACGCATGGGCCGATTGGAGAGTTCTATTTCAGCCAGAAAGACGTCGACAATCCCTGACCATGAGGACGCAGACGACAATGGCGCCGACAATGGCACAGGGAAAAAAGACCCGACGAAAAATCAGGTAGTCGGAGGGTCTCAACCAACCAGGACCGTAGACCCGCCAGATGTGAACTGGCCGGTGTTTA
>NZ_JAUMTY010000013.1:18130-24035 GCF_030530965.1 Corynebacterium sp.
GGGTCTCAACCAACCAGGACCGTAGACCCGCCAGATGTGAACTGGCCGGTGTTTATCATTTCCGGCGTTCTCATCATCTGCATTGCGCTGTGGGCGATACTGGCACCCGATAACGCACTGTCCGTGCTGACGGACATCGTTGGAACAGTGTCGAAGAATGCTGGATGGTTCTATATCCTCACCGCCACGGTGGCTGTGCTGTTCATGCTCGGTGTTGCCATCACCCGTGCGGGCCTCATCAAACTCGGGCCGGACCATGCGAAACCGCAGTTCGGCCTTTTCTCTTGGGCATCGATGCTTTTCGCCGCAGGTATCGGCATCGACTTGCTGTTCTTCTCGGTGGCGGAGCCGGTGAGCCAGTATTACCACCCACCATCAGGCGACGGTGAGAGCATTGAAGCCGCACGTCAGGCCGTTGTTTTCACCCTGTTCCACTACGGGATCACAGGGTGGGCGTTGTATGCCTTGATGGGAATGGCCTTCGGGTACTTCGCATACCGCCTGAACATGCCCCTATCCATTCGATCCGCGCTCTATCCGCTGATCGGTAAGCGGATTCATGGACCCGCCGGCGATGCCGTCGATATCGCGGCCATGTTAGGCACGGTTTTCGGTGTTGCCACATCATTGGGTATTGGGGTTGTTCAGCTCAATTACGGGCTGAAGGTCCTTTTTAACTTCCCCGAGAACTTAGGCTGGCAAATAGGGCTAATCGTGCTAGCGGTTGCGGTGGCCACGATTTCTGCAGTGTCTGGTGTTGATAAAGGAATCAAACGCCTCTCAGAGATCAACGTGCTCCTCGCTATCGGGCTCATGCTCTACATCCTGGTCACAGGCCGAACAGCTTTCCTCTTCGACGCCCTGGTCATGAATGTGGGCGAATATGTGTCGAAGTTCCCGGGCATGACGATGGATACCTACGCATTCTCCGGTGCTCAAGAATGGCTGAACTCATGGACGCTGTTCTTCTGGGCATGGTGGGTGGCCTGGGCCCCCTTCATCGGTCTATTCCTGGCGCGCATTTCGCGCGGGCGCAGTTTGCGGCAGTTCGTTGTCGGTACGATGTCCGTACCATTTTTATTCGTCCTGCTATGGGTGTCCTTTTTCGGGAATTCCGCTCTGGATAAAGTTATTCACGGCGATAGCGACTTTGGCCACATGGCAGTCGATAAGCCAGAGCGCGCGTTCTACCTCCTGCTGGGTCAGTATCCGGCCGGCATGGTTGTGATGGGAGCAGCGTCGCTGATCGGTCTGTTGCTCTACATCACCTCTGCGGACTCCGCGGCACTGGTCATGAGTAACTTCACGTCGAAAATTACGGATTCTCAGCAAGATGGACGCGCATGGTCCCGTATTTTCTGGGCCGCCGCCGTCGGTGTTCTTACCATATCTATGCTGTTTGTCGACGGTATTCCCGCTTTGCAAAACGCAACGATCATTATGGGGTTGCCGTTCGCTATCGTCATGTATCTCGTGATGTACAGCTTGTTTAAGTCATTGCGTTTGGAACTATTGCAATCCAAATCGAGTGCGCGTGCTCTACACGGCGCAATGTCTAGCCGCGCTGCGCCTGCGGAAGCCGGAATGAACTGGAGGAAACGCCTCAACCGAGCCATGTCATTCCCGTCATATAACCAGGTGGAGGCATATATCGATAAGGTCGCTGCCCCCGCTTTGGACAAAGTGGCGAAGGCATGCAAGGAACGCGGTGCAGATGTCGAGTACACGCGGTCAATCGTCGAGGGGCTGGGATTAGCTCAGCTTGACTTCCGCGTGAAGTTTGGGAGCGACAAAGACTTCCGCTACCAGATTTATCCCACGCAATACCCGATGCCGTCGTTCGCCGGCCGCATTCATCTGGATAGTGACAGTGAAGAACTGTATTACCGGTTGGAAATCTTCACGCTCACCGGTTCGCTGGGCTATGACGTTTATGGCTATACGGAATCTCAGCTCATTGAAAACGTTTTAGATTTGTATGAGAGGCATATGGAATTCCTTCACCTTCAATCCGATCTTCCGGGCGGATCCGACTTGTCGGATAATGCCGATCCGGTCGTCGAATGGGTAGACGATTATTCCGACTATGCTGCGGACAGTGCCGCTACAACAGGCAGTTCTGTGAGAAGTGAGAAACAAGAGGAGGCGGATCCGTCGGCTTCTACGGAGGAATCGACGGCAGTCGGCTCTTCCTCCGCGTCATCACAGGGCTCGGCCTCTCCAGAGAGCGAAAAATAACGATCACTAGAAAGTGAGTGCAGACACTTTATGTCGCAATCAATGACGCAAATGAAAACTGCCCCGACGCCGGCAGCCGAGCCGGAATCACTGTTCATCAATGGTGAATGGGGTTCTGCAATCGACGGTGAGACACGCACGATCACCTGCCCTGCTAACAATCAGGCAGTAGGTGTGGTCGCTGAGGCGTCGACGAAGGACACCGACCGCGCCATCGCCGCTGCTCGTGAGGCTTTTGACTCGGGCGTGTGGTCAGGATGGTCGGGCTTCGACCGCGGCCAGCTTCTCCTCGCCGTCGCGGACGGTATTGAAAAGCGCAAGAACGAATTCGCGCTAGCGGAGTCCTTGGACACGGGCAAGCGCCTTATGGAATCCAATGCCGATATGGATGACATCATCGGATGCTTCCGTTACTTCGGCAAGCTCGCCGGTAACGACGCCGGTCGCGTCGTTGACGCTGGTGATCCGTCGATAAGCTCGCGTATTGTGCGTGAGCCGGTGGGCGTGTGCGGGCTGATTACCCCGTGGAATTACCCGCTTCTTCAGGTTGCGTGGAAGGTTGCGCCCTGTGTGGCGGCGGCGAACACCTTTGTTCTGAAGCCGGCCGAGCTGACTCCCCACACTTCTATGCTTTTGCTGGATGTGATGGATAAGGCCGGGCTGCCCAAGGGGGCGGGGAACCTGGTCACCGGCGCTGGTAAATCGGCGGGAGCACCCTTATCGAGCGACCCGCGTGTCGACATGGTGTCCTTCACGGGTGGCCTGGAGACCGGACGCCACTTGGCCTCTGAAGCGTCACTGACAGTGAAGAAGATTGCCCTTGAGCTGGGCGGCAAGAACCCCAATGTCATTTTCGCGGATGCCGACTACGACGCTGCGCTGGATAACGCGATGAATGCTGCGTTCGTCCACTCCGGGCAGGTGTGCTCGGCGGGTGCGCGGCTCGTCGTCGAGGAGTCCATTGCTGAGCGCTTTGTCACCGACCTTGTGGCCCGTGCGGAAAAGGTTCGCTTGGGTGGTCCGTTTGATGAGAAAGCGGAGACGGGTGCGTTGATCTCGGAGGCGCACCGCGAGAAGGTCTCGAATTATGTGGCCCATGCTCGCGAGCAAGGTGCCCGCGTCCGGTGTGGCGGTGCTTTTGGTACTGGTCCCACAGCCGACGGCAGTGCGTCACTGGATGATGGCTGGTTCTACTTGCCGACGGTGATCGATCAGTGCACCCAGGAGATGGACTGTGTTCACGATGAGGCCTTTGGCCCGACGGTGACTGTGGAGACATTCTCGACGGAAGAGGAAGCCATCCGCATCGCGAACGACACGAACTACGGGTTGGCCGGGGCCGTGTGGACGTCCGACGCGGGCCGCGCAGAGCGCGTTGCTCGTGGGTTACGGCACGGAACGATCTGGATTAATGATTTCCACCCCTACTTGCCACAGGCAGAGTGGGGCGGCTTCGGCCAGTCCGGCATGGGCCGCGAACTCGGCCCCACTGGCCTGGAGGAATACACCGAGCCGAAGCACATTTATCACAACACGACGCCGGCCGTGACCGGGTGGTTTAGCCCCGAGGAGTAGGTTTTTCGACGGAGAACAGCGGCCGCATGGTCGTGACTGATGCGTTCTCCGTCGGCTCGGATGCCATGGTGATTTCCATCCGTCGGCTGTCCATCACCACAACAGGAACAGTGGTGGGCCGGCCAGCTGCAGCGACGGCGGGCACGTCGTATGTCACGATCGGCTGACCTTGGACAACGTGGTCGCCCTTCTTGGCGTGGACCGTGAATCCTTGGCCGTTTAATTCAACGGTGTCGATACCCAGGTGCACGAGGACGCCGATGCGGTCGTCGGTCATGATGGCGAAGGCGTGCGGGAAGAGCTGCATGATGCGGCCGCTGACGGGAGCGACGGCCTCGAGTACGTCGTCTTCCGGGCGGATAGCGAGGCCGCGGCCCACTGTTTCCGACGCGAAGGTTTCATCTTCTACCTGCGAGAGCGGGATCACTGTTCCGGGGATCGGCGCGCGGACTTCCAGAGGCCCATGGGGTTCTGTGGAGGGTGCCTCCGCTGAGTCTGGCGTCGGCTCTGAGTGTTCTGCGGAGGCAGCAACCGCGAGAGCTGCGTTGATTTCGTCTTTAAGGACATCAGATTCTGTCCCGAAGACTGCTTGGACACTGGTTCCGATCTCCATGACCCCGGACGCGCCCAAAGCTTGGAGTTTGTTCTTATCGACGGCGGCGGGGTTGTTGACTTCCATGCGGAGCCGGGTAATGCATGCGTCCACGTTCGCGAGGTTGTCCCGCCCGCCGAAAGCGTTAATGAGGGCTTCGGCCCGCGACGATGGGGCAGGTGAACCTTGTCCTGCGCTGCCACCCGTGGTGCTCGAGGAAGCCTCCGAAGTTCCATTTTCCGACGTTGTAGTGCCGGCTTCTGAGCCCGACTCATCGGTGTTGTCAGCTGCACCGACCGCCGCATCTGCTCGGCCTGGTGTGTGGAGATTCCAATGCACGATGGCGAACCGGAATATGAGGTAGTACAGAACCGCGAACGCGAGCCCTTGAACGATAAGAAGAGGAATGTTGTGTGCAGCGGGGGCCGTGCCATAGAGAATCAAATCGAGTAGCCCGGCAGAGAACGAGAACCCCAGGTGGATGTTCAATAGCTCCGCAATAGCGAGGGACAGGCCTGTGAGCACCGCGTGGACAACGTAGAGGGGGAACGCCAAGAACATAAACGCGAATTCGAGTGGTTCGGTCACGCCGGTAAAGAACGCCGTCAATCCGGCAGCGGAGAGGATACCGACCGCCGTCGCTTTTTGGCCCTTCTTCGCTGTGTGAATCATGGCCAGCGCTGCTGCGGGAAGACCGAACATCAAAATGGGATAAAAACCGGAGGTCAGCAGCCCCGCGGAGTGATCGCCTGCGGCGAAGCGGGAGAGCTCGCCGGACACAGTTCCGTCGGGTCCGTTGTAATCACCGTAAATAAACCACACGTAGGTGTTCAGAATGTGGTGAAGTCCCAGCGGGATGAGCATTCGGTTAGCAAATCCGTAAACAAACGCTCCTAATGCACCCGTTCCACCGATGAACCGGCCGATCGCCGTCAACCCTTCGTTAAAGATGGGGTAAATGTACGACAGAACGAATCCGGTGATCAGCGTCGTTACTGAGACGACGATGGGCACGAATCGACGCCCGCCGAAGAACCCGAGGTAGGACGGCAGTTTAATGTCGTGATACTTGTCGTAGAGCCACGCGGTGAGCAGACCGACGACGATACCGCCGAAGACGCTGTAATCGATGAGCGCTTGTTCGCCTGAGGAATCTTTGACTCCGTGGAGGACGAGCGGCGACATTTGTTTGAACACTGCCCCCATCACAAGGTAGCCGGCGACGGCAGCCAGGGCTGTTGACCCGTCGGCCTTCTTAGCGAAACCAATGGCTACGCCGACCGCAAAAAGGAGCGGGAGCTGCGAGAAGAGCGCTTGGCCGGCGGCGCTCATCGCCTCGAAGAAGGGGCCGATAACGGGGGTTTGGATCCTTCCGAGGAGGTCGTCTTGGCCTAATCGGAGAAGTATTCCCGCTGCCGGCAGGAGCGCGATGGGCAGCATGAGGCTTTTGCCCAACCGCTGGAGCTGGGAAAAGTCGGGTCTATGAAACTTCCGTTTCGA
>NZ_JAUMTY010000013.1:24135-48571 GCF_030530965.1 Corynebacterium sp.
GGGCCAAGCGTAGAGGAAGAGGGACGGTATGGGTCGGGTTAAACAAGTGTTGTCATACCGGATTACCCGGATTATTTTGTGTGTGATTATCGGAGTAGTACTCGGCCTTCTGATTTATCTCGGGTTCAGGCTTTATCTGGATAATATGCTAGGAGGCCGATAGTGAAGAAAGTCGCCTGGGGTATTCTCTATGTGTTTATTGTTGTTGTCGTAGCTGCCGTGACCGCCTATTACTTTTGTACGCGTATTGATGTGTTGAGTAGAACGTTTAAAAATAATCCAGATTCATATTCAGTGGTGAAGGACCTTAAATATGGCGATGGGGTCCAGAACAACTTCGACTTATACCTGCCCAAGGATAAAAATGCCTCTCAGTTCCCTCTAGTGGTCTGGATCCATGGGGGAGGGTTTGTCAGCGGCGATAAAAAAGACGCTGCCTCGGCAAAGGACGCAGCAACCCGAGGGTATGTGTCGGCATCCGTGAACTACACAACCAACACCGATGACCATCCATCAAACTTGGACAAAATGTACACGGAGATCAAGAACAGTGTGAACCCTGTGGTTGCACAAGCCAAGCAACACGGATATCCGGTGAATCAAATGGCCATCACGGGGGAATCTGCTGGCGGTACCCTCGCGATGATGTATGCCTTCCGCGATGGGAAGGACAGTCCCGTTCCCTTGAAATTTGTGTTTCAGGAAGTCGGGCCAGCGAGCTTCCAGCCGGAAGACTGGGCTGACTCGAATGGTGATATTAAAGGCTATGGGAAAGATAAAAAGAAGTTCTTAACTGAACTGACGGGCGTGCAGCTCACCGATCACGATATGGAGGATGGTTCTTATCACGACCTTGCGGAACGTGTTTCTCCCTATCATTACGTTTCCGCTAATTCCGTTCCCATGCTGATGGCATACGGAAAGAAAGACAAAATTGTTCCTTTTAAGGTCCATGATCGTTTGTTAAGCGCTCTTGATAATAACCACGTCCCCTACGACTATTTCGTCTTCCCTCGTTCCGGCCACGGTCTGTATTCAGACCCCGGCCAAGCGAAGAAGTACGTCGATAAACTAGGCGACTACTACGACAAGTACTTCGATTAACCGGTCCGCACAGCGCGGGCTTGTCCTCCTCATTCTTCACTAACTCCGACGTGAAATAGCTCTGCGCGGACCCAGCCAGTACTCTAGGCATGGTGTTTGCGTCGAGGATGTGCCGGAGGTCAGCGTCGTAAGTCCAGTGAGCAAGTGCTGTAGTGCTGGACCATTGTGCTGGTGTCATGCCATTGGGGAACCTCGTCGCGCTGGTGAGCTGCGGTAGGCTCAGTGTGTTGACAGAAGTGAAATGAAAGGGTTAGCGAGTATGAGCCAGGCCGGGAGTCAGGCTAAAAGTCGAGCTGTGGAGCGCCTTCAGCGCGTTATTCTGCCTCGCAGGGGGGAGCCGCACGATGTTCGATCGTTGTACATGATCGAATCGAAGGCGAACAAGTCGCGCGCTGTGCTCCACAGCCGCACCGAGGCAACATTCCCGGCGGGCGCCGAGGTCAGCTTCGAAACCTACTTCAACGGCTTCCCGGCTTCCTATTGGCGACGCTGGACTCAGCTGAAATCCGTCGTCTTGAAGCTCGAGCTGCAGGGCGATGCGCGTGCCGACGTCTACCGGTCAAAAATCGACGGATCCCGCATTGCTGTCGAAGGCAAGATGACCGACGTACTGGCCGATGACATTCACGCCACCACGGCCGAAGAGAGCACGCAGGACACCATCGACGGCGAGCCGTCATCGGCGGAGTCGACTGTATCGACGCTGGAATTTGAGATCCCTCTGGACCGCTTCGAAGATGGCGGCTGGATCTGGTTCGACCTGACCTGCGAAACGGATGTCACGTTGTTGGCCGCCGGGTGGTACGCGCCAGAACAGCCTGGTCCTCAAACGCTGCCCGACGGGTCGACGATCGGCCCGCAGGATAAATCCGTGACGGTGGGTATTCCGACTTTCAACCGTCCCGCCGACGCCGTCGCCGCTTTAGAAGCCATCGCTTCTGACCCAGAAGTCGACGCCGTTATCGACGCTGTTTTGATGCCCGACCAGGGAACGAAGCACCCTGCCGATGAGCCGGGCTTCGATGACGCCGTCGAGCACTTTGGTGACCGTTTCCACGAGTTCCGCCAGGGCAACCTGGGCGGATCGGGCGGTTACTCCCGCATTATGTATGAGGCCCTGGGCGGTGTGGGCTCTGACGAGGAGCGCAAACAGCGAGCCACCAAAGCTCCGTTCATCCTTTATATGGACGATGACATCGCCATCGAACCTGACTCCATTCTTCGCGCACTCCAGGTTGCCCGGTACGCGCGCCAGCCCATGTTGGTCGGTGGCCAGATGTTGAACCTGCAAGAGCGTAGCCACTTGCACAGCATGGGCGAGGTCATTGATCGGCATTCGTTCATGTGGACCTCGGCCCCCCACGTCCACTACGACCACGACTTTTATCAGTACCCGCTGCGCGACCGTAAAGATCATGGGCGGAACGCCAATGGCGATGTCATTACCTCGCGCGACCTTCACCGTCGTATCGACGTCGACTATAACGGCTGGTGGATGTGCATGATCCCGCGCGTCGTCGCAGAGACCATCGGCCAGCCACTGCCGTTGTTTATCAAGTGGGACGATGGTGAATATGGACTCCGCGCCGGGCATGCGGGCTTCCCGACGGCATCATGGCCGGGTATCGCGATCTGGCATATGGCCTGGTCCGATAAGGATGACGCCATTGACTGGCAGGCGTATTTCCACCTGCGCAACCGTTTGATCGTCGCTGCTATCGAGCAGGACGGCTCCATTTTGGGCATGCTGCAGTCAATGGCCAAGGCGACGACGAAGCACCTCATGTGCCTCGAGTACTCGACGGTCGCTATCCAGAACGAAGCCATCAAGGACTTCTTGCGTGGCCCTGACCAGCTCTTTGATATCCTCGACACCGCGCTCCCGCGTATCAACGAGTTGCGCAAAGAGTATCCGGATGCGGTCGTGTTGCCTTCAGCGTCGGCGGTTCCGCCTGCTAAGGGTGGGCCGAAGAATCTCACAAAGATCCCGCTTAACCCCCTAGCTAAGGTGTCCACGCTGTCGAAGGCTGTGAAGAAGCAGTTCTCGCCCAGCGATGGTGACCCCGAGGTTCCCGACGTTAACCTTCCGCCGATCGAGGCTCGCTGGTTCTCCTTGTCGCGTGTCGACGGAGCTACGGTGACGACGGCCGACGGTCGCGGAGTTGTGTTCCGTAAGCGTAACCGCGCCAAGGCCGTGAAGTTGGCCCGTGAGTCGATGCGTCTGCAGAAGGAAATTTACGATCGCTTCCCGGAGATGCGTCAGCTGTATCGCAAGGCTCACCCAAGGCTGACCAGCCGCGAGGGATGGAGCACGATCTTTGAACGCTAAACAAAAAGGGGATCGACACAAAGGGGATCCCTTCGACGAAACCCGGGTGCTTGAATTCATTCAGGGCGCTATTGCGGATAAGCCGGGCGTTATGCCTCTGGCCAGGGGACTGAGCCACGCGGGTGAACATGCCGCCGCCTGGTTGGCATTGGGCGTCGTCGGAATGATCGCGGATGAAAAACGTCGAACCCAGTGGGGAATATTGACCGGGGCAGCGTTTGGGAGCCACGCCGCATCTGTGATTCTCAAGCGTATTGTTCGTCGTCCCAGGCCCCATGGACCGCGTGTGCGGATCGGGGTGAAAACTCCATCGAAGCTGAGTTTTCCCTCGTCACATGCGACGTCGACGACGGCCGCGATGATTGAGCTCTCACGGATCACCGGCTCGCGCGTGCCTTTGACAGTGATTCCGCTTATGATGCTGTCGCGAATGACAGTCGGCGTGCATTACCCAACAGATGTTGCAGCCGGGGCCCTCTTAGGAGGAGTATCAGCGGAAGCTATTCATCGGGCTGTGACGCACCAGTAGGCTAGTGCGGTCGATAGCGTTGACAGGGTAGTGCGATTGATGGCGACTGCGAATGTCACCACAGAGGAGTTATAAAGACACGATGGCGGGTAATGAACACGATCCGTATCCCAGTAATGAATCCAATGGTGCGCTAATTGGGTCCGAGCCTCATACCCGAGGTCTCTACCCCGAGGCCCCTAAAAACGCGGACGATAAAGCCTCCGCGAAAATGCGGGCACCCAAGAACCTGCCAGAGGCGATGTTCAAGGCCATCCGCCCCAAGCAGTGGGTGAAGAATGTCTTGGTGGTGGCCGCTCCTGCGGCGGCCGGTTCGGATATGTTTACCGGTCGCGTCGCTGTGGACGTCTTCATTGCGTTCGTTGCCTTCTGCTGCGCGGCATCGTCGATTTACTTAATTAACGACGCCCGCGATGTTGAAGCTGACCGCGCTCACCCGACGAAGCGGTACCGCCCTATTGCCGCGGGTGTGCTCCCGGTGGGAGTGGCTTACGGAATGGCCGTTGTGCTCATTCTCGCTGCATTAGCTGTCTCTTTCTTATCGACGTCCGCCTGGGCTTTGGCAACAGTGATCGGTGTCTACATCATCCTGCAGTTGGGATACTGCTTCGGATGGAAACACCAGCCCGTGATTGATATCGCGTTGGTGTCCTCGGGATTCCTTTTGCGCGCAATGGGTGGTGGCGTCGCTGCGGGGATCGACCTCTCACAGTGGTTCCTCTTGGTCGCTGCATTCGGTTCCCTGTTCATGGCTGCTGGCAAGCGGTATTCGGAAATTCTGCTGGCAGCTAAATCGGGGGCGAAAATTCGTAAGTCCCTGGAGGGATATACCCCGACTTATTTGCGCTTTGTATGGACCTTGTCCGCGACGGCGGTCGTGCTGACCTACGCCCTGTGGGGTTTTGAGATGGGCCAGAAAGATAGTTCCGCGTCTGCCCTGTGGTACGAGATTTCGATGGTGCCGTTTACGGTCGCTATTTTGCGATACGCAGCCGACGTCGATCGTGGTGATGGGGGTGCGCCAGATGAATTAGCCCTGCGTGACCACGTACTTCAGCTGCTGGGGCTCCTCTGGGCTATCGCTATTTTCATTGCGGTGTACGTGGCGCCGTCCTTCTAGGCTGAGACTTCTCGAGTGTGGCTCGTCGGTCGTGGCGTGTGAACCGTCGTAACCCGGTGAAAATCACGAAGTAACGTGGACAGAGTATTATTCGATTACTATTGTGTGTCATCGTTCCACCGAGTGTGATCGGTGATTACTCATTCCCGGTGCGCTGGCCGATTGTGAGGATCTGCCTCGGGGTGGATGGACGGCTACTGAAGGACCGACCGCGTTCGTGCCGTGGATGAGTGAGATAGGGAACTTCCCAGGCTCTTGAGGAAAGAGGAAAATTTTATGATGAGCTTCTCGCGACGTGTGGGAGCTATGCGTAGGCCCTGGCTTATGGTGGCCGTGCTGGTGAGCGCCATTGCGCTCATGCTCGGCGTGACCACTGCCCTGAGCTCAAATAAAGCTCATGCGGAGGGGAGCCGAGACACTCTACGGCCGGGCTGTACATGGGATGCTGCCGCCTACTGGGTGCAGAAGTGCACAGTCCACTCGAACGCCATGAACAAGGACATTCCGGTCCAAATTCAGGCAGCCAATGGTAACGGCAATGCCGGCCTCTACATCTTGGGCGGATTCGCCGGCCCCACGAACAGCAGTGGCTGGATTGACTGGGCTCACGCTCAAAACATTTTCGTTGACGACAACATCACGAAGGTCTTTCCCCTGGGTGGTAAAGCTTCCTTCTACACGGATTGGGAGAAGCCCTCTACATCAGCTGATGGCACCCAAACCTACAAGTGGGACACGTTCTTAAGCTCTGAGCTTCCGGCGTATCTCCAGGCTAACTTCGGCGTTTCACCGACCAACAACGCGGTTGCCGGAATGTCGATGGGTGGCACTGGCGCGATGAACTTGGCTGCTCATCACCCGAACCAGTTCCGTCAGGTTTCGTCCTTCTCGGGATACTTAGCTACCTCGAATCCGATCATGCGCATGGGCATTGCCGGCGCGATGCTCGGAAATGGCGGGTACCGCATCGACCAGATGTGGACCGGTGACCGCATCCGTCAGAACGATCCGACGAAGAACGCGGCCGCATACCGCAACACCGACGTGTACATTTCTGCGGCGACCGGCTGGTGGAACCCGCAGGATGACTTCTTCGCTAACCCTGTCTACTCCGTTTCCGTGATGGGTATGGAAGCTGTCTCGCGTGTGACCACCACCCAGTTTGAAGGTGCTCTCCGTGCGCAGGGTATTAACCCGACCATTGATTACCCATTGGCTGGTGTTCACAACTGGACCAACTGGCGTGAAGAGCTGATCAAGGTTCGTCCCCGTATCTTGCAGGCAACCCAGAGTGCCGCTGGTCAGGGTGTTCCTGAGGGAGATAAGCCGCTGACAGGTGATCCGGGCTCACGGTCTGCTACTGTTCCGGGAGTTCGTGGCGAAGATGTTTCTCCCGCCGCTCAGAATGACGCAGCTGCTACCGGTGGTGACGTCCAGCGCGCGGTTGATAACAGCCACCAGGACCAGTAGGTCACTACTGAGCCACCACAGAGGGGGCCTGGGATAATAACGTAAATATTCCTTCATAAGACGCAGGTACCGGTTAGGGTGCCTGCGTCTTATGTGTTTTCACCCGTCGTCAAGCGAAGTGCTGGTAAAAAATCACATAAACAACACCGTTATCCGCGCGTCGCATAGGTAACATGCGTATAACACGGTAATAATGATGTCGGAAGAAAATGTCTACCGGCACAGAACTAAGGAACTACAGGTATGCGCGCCTCTTCGAAGCTCTCCCATCGTCGGACGTGGCCCACCACGATCGCTGCAACAGGTTTTGTTGTCATGCTTGGTGCAGCGGCTATTCACACTGGCGCGAGAGCCGAGGACGCCCCCGCAGAGAGCCAGACCCCAAGTGCTTCTGAAAGCGCTGCTCCACAAGGTTCTGAGAACGGGGAAGGGGCCGCTCCGGCAGAGCATGCCGATGTTCCTGATTCAGTTCAACGAGAAGCCGCCAAGAATGCGTTCCCTCTCAGTATTCCTTCTGAGCCGCTTCCGATGCGCACAGAGCAACAACAGCTCGATAACCTCCCCGATGGGGTATCCGTTGACCACGTCGATTGGTTAACTGACCGACGGGTGGCGCTGTATATCAACTCCGAGGCGATGCCTGGAAATCCCATTAAGGTTGAGATTCTTCTCGCCCGGGATTGGTACTCCCAGCCGGATAAAACATTCCCGACGGTTCTTGGGCTCGACGGTATCGTCCCCAACCAAATTGAGAACGGGTGGACTGCGGGGACGAATATTGTTCAGCAATTCGCGGACCGCAATGTCAACGTCGTGTTGCCGGTGGGGGGCCTCGCCTCGTTCTATACCGACTGGCTGAATGAAGATAGCGGCGTGCTCTATAAGTGGGAGTCCTTCCTCACCCAGGAACTTCCCCCGATTCTCAAGGAAGGTTGGCGGGCTAATGACAAGACCGCCGTCTTCGGCATGTCGGCCGGTGCGACCGGTGCCATGAACCTTGCCGAACGGCATCCGGACATGTTCAACTTCGTCGGCTCCTACTCGGGTTATCTGGACACGAGTTCTCCGGGGATGAGCGAGGGGATCGGTCTTGTTATGAAGACAGTGTCTCCTTTCAATGCTGAGAACATGTGGGGGCAGTATGGGTCTGAAGGCTGGAAAGAGCACGACCCGAAGCTCAACGTCAGCAAGTTGAAGAACACCGGTGTTTATGTTTCCGCGGGATCGGGAGCAGCCGGATCCTATGACGACGAGAGCCAGGTCCTACCAGGGCTTCCGAAGAAGGGGCTCACGTTCGGGCAAGAAGCATTAGCTCGGATGACGTCGGAAACGTTCGTGAGCCACGCCAAGCGCGCGGGTATCAATGTCACGACGGCGTTCCGGAATTCTGGAACACACACCTGGCCGTATTGGCAATTCGAACTGGGCAAGTCCTGGCCGTACATGGCGGACGCTCTTGGTCTGTCCCAGAACGATCGCGGCGCGAACTGCGTCCCCATGGGTGAAATTGCCAGCGCCGCACTGAAAGACCAGGACAAGCTTGGCGGGTGTACTTCCGACGAGTACGACGGCGCCAACGGAGGAAAGATCCAGGATTTCCGGAATGGACGCACGTTCTGGAGCCCGTCGACAGGAGCGCATAACCTGTGGGGCCCTATCGGCGCTCATTATGCCGAGATGGGCGGACCCAAGTCATTCCTGGGCTACCCGACGAGTGAAGAGATCACCTCTCCCGATGGCAAAGGCCGCTTCGTGACGTTTGAGCACGGATCCATCTATTGGAACGCTGAGACCGGACCTCACGCTTTGAAGCCGGAGATGTTCGACGCCTGGGGAACAACGGGCTACGAAACCGGAAAGCTGGGTTACCCCACGGCTGATGAGAAGTCAGTGGCGGGAGGCGCGGTCCAAGAGTTCCAAAACGGCCTCGTGACGAGGGCAAAAGATGGAACAGCGCATTATGTGCAAGGTGAGATTGCCAAGAAGTTCAAAGACGTTGGTGGAGCAGACAAACTCGGCTTCGCAAAGACCGACGAAGTACCCGTCGACGGTGGAGCGTTCACCGAATTCGACAAGGGCTATATTTACTGGTCCCCGGATACCGGCGCCCACGTCATTATGAAAGGCGGGATTTTCGACGCCTGGGATAAGAGCGGTGCCCAAGGTGGGAAGTACGGGTTCCCGACCTCAGACATGACAAATATCCCAGCCGGCGGTCTGACCATTGATTTCCAGCACGGCACTATTAAAGAGATCAACGGTCAGGTTCAGGAACCGTAAATCCGGGTAAGGATCCGGGTAATGATGATCGTGAACGCTCGGGCCATCCGTCACTATGATGGCGCGAGGACAGCGACGAAATAACAGTGTCGAGATAACAGCGACGATGGGAACGATGGGAAGGACACACGCATGACTTCACGCGGTGGATTCACAATGAGCTCGAATGCTGCTGATGACGCTGAAGGCCACGAGGCAGACCAGCCGTTGGCTTCCCCTCGTCGTCGGAACTGTCAAGCCTGGAACCGTCGCTCTTCAGTCACGCGGGGTGCTGCCCTAGCTTTAGCATCGGTGCTGGGCGCGGGTGCTCTCGCAGCGTGTGGTGATGGCTCCACAGCCACGCAAGACGATTCCGATTCCGCCACGACCACTCAAGCTCGGTCATCCAGTTCATCGAGCAGTTCGACAAAGTCATCCGCGAGTTCGTCGTCGGCAAGCTCTAAAAAATCGGCGGATTCCAATAACGGCGTCGGTGATAATCCTGATGCCAAGGACGATGAAACCCCGGTTGAAGTGTCGCGCGTTCCGGCACCGAATCGTGGCCAGCGCACGGACGAAGAAAAGAAATTCTTGTCGACGATTCAAAAGGACAAGATCAACGTTGATGGCTCCGCGGCCGATCAAGTGATTGCGTCCGCTATGGAATACTGCCAAGCGAAGGCTGACGGGGAGGAGAGTTTTTCGGTCAGAGCGATGGCAGGTCAGCTGATTGAGCAAAAGCTCACGGACCAGCCCTTGGACCAGGTGGAACGCGCGATTACTGAGTCTGCCGACAGCGACTTGTGTGGTGACTAGACCCTCGACATGTAACCTGTTGCTATGGCGCAGAAAGGGTCTCGATCAGTATTTCGCAAACTACTGGTCATCGTTGGTGTTCTCATTCTTCTGGGAGCAATCGCCGTCGGAATAGCGCAGTGGATGGGGTCGCAAGGCCAAGGCCCTGGAGGTCCGTCGAACAATGGTGAAGGTCCCGGCAAACCGGAGCAACCCTCAGATTGTCCGTCCGTCGAGGTTATTGCCGTGCCTGGAACGGGAGAGTCCTCGACGAGTGACGATCCCCTTCATCCGACACAATTTCCCAATGCATTGCTCCAGGGCGTTACAGGGCCTTTGACGCAGAATAATGATTCATCGTCTGTGAAGGTCTGGACAGCAAATTACCCTGCTCAGATGAAAACTCTGGCGACGTTGGACCAGATGAATTACGCGGACTCGGTTAACGAGGGAGTCCGCATCGTCAACGCGGAATTATCCGCAACCCACGATCATTGCCCTGCGACGAAGTTCGTCATCATGGGGTTCTCCCAGGGAGCGGCCATAGCGGGCGATATTGCGAGTGACATAGGAAATAACCGTGGTGTCGTGCCGAGCGACACCGTCGCGGGAGTCACCGCACTTGCTGATCCACGTCGGATGACCGGCGAAGGACAAACGGTCGGGGCTCAACCGAAAGGCGTCGGATCCGAAATTGCCTTGCAACCCTTCGCAGCGGTGCTGGGCAATGTGGTACCTGGGTTTACTCCCCGTGGTCCGCGATCTGGAGGAATGGGCGATCTAAACGACCGCGTCAATGAGATTTGCGCACCGGGAGATGCCGTGTGCGATATGCCTACTAGCTTGAAGGTTGAGCCAGAGAACGTGGACGCGCTGTTCACGGGTAACTCGCTGCATATTCAATACGGCACGAACCCGAACGTTATCGAGGGCACGACGTCTATCGCGTGGATGCTTCAGTGGGCTCAAGGGCTCATTAACAACAACACATAGTCCACGCTGCGTAGGCCGCGCCGCGTAAATCGCGCCGCGTCGGATAGGGTCGCGTAGATTCCGTGCCCTCTGACATGAAGCGGATATGAAAAACCCGCACCTTGCTCCCCAGCAGGTGCGGGCTTCTCTGTCCCATTGCTCCCTCAGAGTCCTATAGATCACCCTTCTTTCCTAGTAGCTTCGGCATAAAGCCTGAGTCCGTTTTTCAGTGGCTAGCGGTGTACAGGTGGTGTGACGCTGTGCACTCGTGGCACCCTGCGTCGGTAGAAAACTGAGAATCCTGTTGTGGTCTCCGTCAGCCACTGACAAGAGTGAATCTACGGACATTCTCTGGTGGTTCCATCGAGTGAAGCTGTTAGTTTCCTTAGAACTGTGCTCACTATCACCCAACAATCTTCCCGTAAAACGGAAAGAAGATGCCGACCGTTCTTTTCTTTGGCACAACAGCCATGTATTTTATGGATAGGACATGGAAGTCCTGAGTCATTCCAGACATGCCTGTGAGGGGATCGCAGGTCATCACTGGACACAAAGAGGATGCATTGTCACCTCAAGGCTCATAAGCATATGACGGTGGGCATGGTGTAGCTCAGAGCCTCAAGCATTTCACGCTTTGGGCTGGGGGATCCAACCCGTGCCACCAGGACATAAAGGGGAATTACATACAATGGGGGATAACCAAATCTCTTCGCGGGCAACTCATCGGGGATATCGCGGAAAGCACAGGGATAGTGAAACGCGCATCGGGGACCGCGCATCCTTCGCTGTTCCAGCAATGAGCTTGGGCATTGCGTGTGTAGGCATCACCGCAGCAGCTCCCGCTGCATTCGCCGGAGGATTTGTCGAACCGCAATCGGTATCCGTTAAGCCACAGCAAACGATGAATCAGCAGGTGGCAAAACCCGCGCAGGCAATACCCAAACAATCGCAAACGGTCATCTCAGCGTCCGAACGCGGAGGCACACAACAGTCCATCGCTCAGGGGATCCGCGTACAGCAAAAGCAGATCCCGCGGATGACGCCACAATCCACCGCAACTCTCCCGAAAGCTACTGCACCTCAGCGTGCTGCCGTACAGATTGATCAGCAGACACGTAACGACGCGCACACTGTCCAGGTTAACCGGCAGTTATCGCAGAAAGAGATCAGTGGGAAAGACCTTGTCGCGGGAGATAGCGCTCGCGGTGTTCGTAATGACCACGCGCAACGCATCGGCGTCGGCCCGTGCTCTGTTGGAGTGTCTAAAGCCGGAGCTAAGTCGGAAGCTGCCTCTAACGAAAGCGCAATCGGCGTGACTGCGGTAGCGAAACTCGCCATGGACTACAAGAACCGGATTGCTAGCCATATCGCCGCGCCGGGAGCTTCTCTGGCTAAGAGCGCCGATTGCTCATGCCCACCGGATCGTGGCGCAATCCAGCAGAAAGATACTCAGCGCATCGCCGCGTCGGCCCGCCACGCATGGAAGGCAGATGGAAGCACGACGAATGAATCCGCTGTCGCAATCAGTGGCATTGGTAAGTCAGGAATTGTGTGGGGCGTCAAGGGCAGCATCTCATCCACGACTGCTGAACAATCTGTTGAACAGCAGCGTACGAGCATGCAAAAGCGCATTATTGAGCAGAACCGTAGTACCCAGGTGTCTGCCCTGGTAGAGAAGGGCACCCCGATCCAGAAGGGCACCCCGATTGAAATGGGCACACCCATCCAGAACGTGTCGCGGACGGTAGAGAAGGGCACGCCCATTGCCCAGAGGAATGTCATCACCGAGAAAGACATTCGGGCCGCTCAGGAAACAGTGAATCAGCACATTGCCAACGCCGCAGCAACGGTCAAGGCCAATGCTGCAGCAGCGGTTAACGCTAACGCGTCAAACCTGATCAATGCTGGTCTGTCAATTGCCGGCAACGTTTCGGCAGCCATTAACAGCGGTAATGTCCCTAATGTGCAAGGGAACTGCCCTGTTCAGCAGCAGGTGAAGCAGGACCCATGCCAGAAGCCAGCGCCGGAAAAGAAGCCGTGTGCGTCAGCGCCACAGGGTCAGCTGGGGGTCAGCATTAATGCGCAGGCCTCCCTCGGTGTAAATCTCAACCTGTCAGTGTAAGAACTGCCAGAACAAAGGGGTTCTAGAACACAGAGGATCTAGCACCAAGAGGATGAAGGCCCTTGGACGCCACCGTTAGGCAGTGGACTACCACGACACCATGTGGGCGGACACTGCCGCGGTGGCGATACACCTATTTCACACCATCGAAGAGCTTCACAATGGGCTTCGATACCGCCAGAATGATGGCTCCGATCACCACGCACACGCAGATCATTGTTACGAAATAGATCGTGGAATCATGTGCGGACTCCGGATTGTAGAAGCCGGCCAGTGTACCTGCTAAAGCCGTACCCACAGCGGAGGTCAGATTCCACATCGCCACCATCCGTGCCGGATACGCACGCGGGGCAAGCTTCGTCGACATCGACAACCCGACCGGAGATAGCAACAGCTCTGACACGGTGAAGAGGAAAAGCACCACAACAATCATGTAGTAGGGCGTCGAATGGTCGGCGTAGCTCACGAAGAAGAGGAACGGAACCAGACCAAGCCCCAACATAATGGCCGACACACCAAACTTCACCGGAGTAGACGGCTGACGTGTACCAAGACGATCCCACAAAATCGTGAAGAGCGGCGCTAAAAGAATAATGAAGATCGGGTTAATCGACTGAACCCACGAGGCCGGAGTATCCATGAAACCCCAACTCAAGTTCAGCTTCTTATCCGCATACATTGCCACCATCGTGAACTGCTGCTGATAAATCGACCAAAACACGCACGCAGCCAGGAACATCGGAATAAAACCCAGCAAACGATGGCGTTCCGTCCGATTCACCAATGAAGAACGGTACATTTCCTGCCAGAAATAAATAGCGGCGACAATCGCAATGACCGCAACATACGTCGACAATTGAGAAGTGGGGAAGAGCAAAGCGAGCCCCACAATGATGACCGTCAACGCGATGACCCCGCCCCACGACTTCACGCGTTCATCAGGCCGCAAAGGATTCGGTGCCTTGGCGCCAGCATTCTGCAACGTGGTCTTCCGCATGAGAATGTACTGAATAAGCCCCAACGCCATACCAACCGCAGCTGCACCGAAGCCCCAGTGGAACCCCATCTGCTTCCACAACGCGCCAGTCACCAGCGGGCCAATCAACGCCCCGATGTTCACGCCCATGTAGAACAACGAAAATCCGCCATCGCGTTTGGGGTCGCCCTCTTTGTACAAGGTTCCCACCATCGCGGAGTTCGCCGTTTTCAGAGCACCTGATCCCACGGCAACCAGGACAAGACCAATAATCAGACCAGTGAAGCCGGGCAGGAGGGCGAGCGACATATGCCCCAACATGATGAGCACTGCCGAATAAAACAGTGTCTTTTCCGCCCCCAGGACACGGTCAGAAATCCACGCGCCACCGATTGAAGCGAGGAACACCGCACCGCCATAAGCACCGACGATCGACGTCGCCAGGCTTTCGGACATACCCAGTCCGCCGTCGTCGGTGCTGTGATACAGGTAGAAGAGAACAAGGCCTTGCAGCCCGTAGAAGCTGAAGCGCTCCCACATCTCTACGCCGAAGAGGTTCGCCAACCCCCAAGGGTGGCCGAAGAATGTTTTGGAGGTGGTTTCGCCGCGTTCAGCGAGGCCGGATCCGGTGGATCCTGGGGCCTGGTCGGTATGTGACATACAACTATTGAATCACTCCGCTATTTCTCGCCATGCATAGCGGGGGTCATTTATTCATGTTTTACTTGTCTGTTACTTATCGGCTTTGCGTTTTTCTTCGGCATCGATAAGAGCTTGCCGACGCTCACGCCGCTTGTGCGCGCGTGACGCAGAGAGCCGAGTAAGGCCCCTCCACCCGAGGATAAAAATCGCCGACGTGACCGTCGCCACGATGATGAATGACCAGTGCGGGAATTTGCTGTGGTGGAAGCCCCAAATCGTGAGGCCCACAATGACGGCAGGAATCCACACAGCGATACCGAACGGGACCACGGCGCCGGCAGGGCGGCGGAGAATGGCCATGACACCGAATCCGGCGGCCGCGCCGAGGAGGAATGGCCAGGCAGTAGCGAGCACACCGCCCCAACTGAACGGCAATTCCGGTGAATTGTGGGCGATGCGCGCAAGCAGTGCGAAGAGCAGAACTGCGATGATGTCCATCACAGCTGCCTGCACGTAGCTCACATGCGTGCCTGGTGCGCGGTCCTCGGCAGTCTCGGATCCGTGAGGTGCGGACTGTGACATGATGAACTCCAATTCTTGGTCGTGCGCCATGATGTAGCGCCTATGTTGTCAGTATCGTTGATGTGTTATTCGTATTGTCCGTGCTGTATGAGGTTGACCTGCTATTCCTCAGGACCGCCCCAACATCATCGCGCGTTTCGGGCCCGCATATTGAATGAGGAAAATAACCCACCCCACCGCGGCCAGGAGAATGAATGAAATCATTCTGAAAATAATGGTGGCAGCAAGCGCGGTTGCCGACGTCATACCGGTGGCGACGAGGGTGCCCACGATCGTCGCCTCAACGGGCCCCAACCCACCCGGCGTGACCTGCGCAGTTCCCACAATCTTGGCGGTCACGAACGCGAGAACAACCGACGCCACATTCGGGTGCGCCCCGACTGCCCACAGGCAAACGAGGAGGCAGAGGCAATCGGCCCCCCAGTTCACGGCCGACCACACGGCCGCCAATGCGAGCTTCGGTAACGGCAGGTCAACACTGCTGAGGGTCTTGATGCTCTCGCGCGCTTTGTCGATTCCCGTGTTGAGAGGCTTGCCCCGGTAATGGTTGACCTTGCGAAGGATCTTGACGACGACGCGTTCGACGTGAGAGAGGTGCGCCGCCAGCCACTTCACAACAAGTAACACGACGACGACCGCGGTGAGAGAGATCACGAGCGTCCACGGGTTCACCTTGGCGCCCAAGAAATAAAACGCGGTGAGGCCATAGAGGGCAAGCACTCCCGACGCGATCACACCGGAGATCACCATGTACCAGCTGGCGATCACTGAGGACGCTCCCCATTTATGCTGCTCACGGAAAATCATCGCTAATGAAATGGCTGGACCACCGGGGAAGGTGGCGGACACGGAGTTCGAGGTCAGGGTGAGGGCGTAGACACTGGACCGCTTGCAGGGAACCCCAGCGCTGCGTAAAAGGACGTACATGAGTTCGCCCATGGCCAGGATGGATACGCCGATGAACGCGATCCCGACGATGATCCACGTGGTGTTGGCCGACCCGATGTAGCCCAGCCCCTCCGACACGAAGTCGATACTTCCCCGGCCGATCATCGTGAGGGCGACGACCACAGCAAGGAAGAACACTAACCGGACAAGAGGGTGACGCATCAGGGAAAGCGCTCGCCGCCACCAGGGGAGAGGCTGAACTCTGACGCTTCCGGCGGTGCGGGATCTGCGCGATGCTTGTTCCTTGGGGGCGACGGTGGTCTCCGCGGCTGACTGCGCGTCGGCAAGCACTGTATCTTCAGCGGTGTCTCCTACATGCCCACTGACTTCGGCTTTCCGTCCGGGGGTTCCCGCTTCGATAGTCATGGCCTCAGCTCCCTCACGACTAGCTGTCATGATGAGACGATTTCACGGAACGGAGGGAGCGGTACGGTTGCAGCCACGCGCCGTCATCGGGGAGGCGGTCGAGGTTCACCCGCGGCAGCGGCGTGGTGAAGATATCCGGGATGTCTTCGAGGTCGACGAATCGTATCGCCTCGCTCATCACCGCCCAGGTGGCGTGTTCATAAAACCCCAGCACGGCAACGTCGATACCCCCGGCGGCCAGCTCTTCCAGCCGGGGTTGAAAATTTCTGCCGTCAGCACTCGCGACATACACCGAGCGCAGCACACCCTCGTCATACCGACGGTTGATATGCGCCAGCATGTCCGGGTCGACGTCGGTGTCGTCGAAAAGCTTGGGTTTGGCAAACACCGCGAACCCGAGATTGCGGAGCGCGTCAATCCACGGGCGGATTGAGTCTGCGGACCCCGGAATGATGTTGGTGAACACCGTGGCTTCCGGTTCGATCTGCTCGTTGCGGGAAGTGCTGAGCTGGTCTGCCTCGTTGATCAGCCATTGTCCCAGCGAGTCGAAGCGTGGGCGGTAGGCAGAGCTTGGTCGTCCACCGAGAATCGATCCGAGACCCATGTCAATATTGGGTGCATCCCAAATAAGCAGTGCCGACGGGGTTTCGTCGGGTACTGCTGAATATGAATGGCCCCGGGATGTGGTGTTTGCGTGGTTGGTCACTTCCGCCTCCACAAGTATTCCCTGATTGTGTGATCCATGCTAAGCCCACGGTTTTCGAATTTCGTGGTGAGCTGCCGGTCGGTCAGGATCGGGGACTCATCCCACGGCCAGCCCTTGTACTCAAGGAGTGGTTCCACGTCGACGCGTTCGTCGATCCACTCGGCATAGCCGGCGTGATCGGTGGCGACGTGGAGTACCCCACCGGGTTTGAGCCGGGAGGCAATCAAATGCAGCGTTCCTGACTGTATGATGCGACGTTTGTGATGGCGAGCTTTGGGCCAGGGGTCGGGGAAAAAGATTCGCACCCCTAATAGCGACTCGGGTGCAATCATGCGATGGAGGACTTCCACGCCATCGCCACGAACCATTCTGATATTGGTGAGGTCTTCCCGGATGAAGGCGCCGAGCAGTTTCGCGAGCCCAGGTTTATAGAGGTCAACCGCGATGACATTGAAGTCGGGTTCGCGGGAGGCCATAGCTACTGTCGACGTTCCCGTCCCCGACCCGATTTCGAGAATGGTGGGGGCGGACCGTCCGAACCAGCTGTCAGTATCGATAACAGCGTCATCGAGGACGCGGCCGTAGGTTGGCCATTTATCGTCCCACAGTTCTTGCTGACGGGGGGTCAGTGTTCCTCGTCGGAAGCTCACGGTTCCTAGTCGGGGGTAATCGCGACCATCATTGACGACGGTTTGCGGGGGCCGACCGTGGGGGAGCTCACCAATTGGGCCTTCAAGATTCGTGGACATCGGGCTTATTTTGCCAGGGAGGCCTACCTTTAATCAATCTTTCGCCGACTGTGTTTCGGGCATCATGACCACTTTTTCTGGGGAGTTGCTCTGAATTATCTGAGGATTGCGTGGGGATTATGTGGGGAATTTTTCTCATTAGGGTTGATCGCCGTGTGGATCCTGGTCATAATATGGGCGCACACAATTGAGCATTATGCTGCGCCAGGGGATGGGCGCGGCACATTAATCACTCATTAATCAGGGGGACAATATGCAGCCGGAGATGTCGGTCTCGTCGCTCATCCGTTTTATTCAAATGTCGTATCCGCATAGCAATAGCGAGGCCCGACGCTTTTTCGACCACGCTGTAACTCATGTGAACTCCCCATCGGAGGTCTCGACCGCATTGGAGCAGAGTGCTGCGGTAGATCCCGCGATGCGTGATCGAATACAAGAGATTATCGACGGTCAGGTGGGTGATGCTGCGTGAGCGCGCCTGCGGTTCCTCAACAAACATCGTGGACGGGTGTTCCCGAATCGGATGGCGTCGGGCCGATTGATAGAAGACACGATGGGGGAGAACGACATTTCGTCGTCAGCATTATCGGGCCGGACGTGGCGGCGCTCCCTCGAGTAGCTGGTGTGGTGGAAGCTGCCGTACGTGGTGGTTTCCCCGGTGACCCCGAGAATGTGACATGGGAGGTCGCTATCGCTGCTGGCCCCGAGGTGCAACCTGATGTTGTTGTGGCCGTGGTGCCGCCCGCCGCGCACACGATTATTCCCGATAAGGATCAGCGCATTCTTGAGGCTGTTCGTCGTGCCGTGGATCACGTTGTGATTCTCTCGACGCCTGATGGAGCGCTTTCCGCAGGTTCGGCGGGTGCCCTGTTCTTCCCCGGTGATGGCAAGCAGTTGCCACGTGACTGGGAAGGCATCCCGATTTGTTATTCCGATTATGAGTTAATGACGGTATGCCACCGGTACGCGCAAGAACTCGTGGCATCGTCGACGGCGGACAATCCAGGCAGAAGTGATAGAGCGAGCAATCCCGGCAACAGTGATGTAGTTCGCAGTACGGATAATTCTGATCACGCCCCGGCCACTGAGGCCACTGATGATGTCACCGACGACGTGGAAGAGTATTACACGTTGCCGGTTCCGTCATCGGGGGTATCGACGCCGACGCCGAGTTCCGCGACGACGGCTGTTCTCTCTGATATTGGTGTCGTCCGCGTTCCTGAGAAGAAACTCACGTACAACGTTTCGCCACGTGTGCTGCTTCCCTCGAGCACCTTGAGAAATTGGTTGCATACGGAGGAAAAACAGCGCCGGGACAGTATGGCTGTCACGAATCAGAATTGCCGGGCGATGATGGATCGCGCTGTTCAGGATGCCTATCGGTCGGCATCGTCGGCTTGGCGATCGTGTCTTGACCCGAAAGAATTGCCCGAGATTATTGATGCCGCCACGGATCAGCTGAATGATGATCGACCCGCCGGTACTGAACCGATTCCATATATAGATGTGCCTTTTGATCCCCCGGAAGCGAGCGTGACGGAACGGATCCTGATCATTTCTGTTGGGATCAGCCTTGGTCTCGGGGTGGCTCGGATGGTGGTGATGCCCCTGGTGGGGACCGCGTTTGGTGTCTCGATCAGTCTGGGGATTGCGTTCGGCTTGTTCTGTGCGATTGTGGTCAGTTATATGCGTCACCAACAGCTTCAGAATAATTTTCGACGGGTGGGCGGCGCGGATGCGCTGGCATTAGCACGTGATCAGTGGATTGATCACGCACGTCGGGTGACCAGTCATGCGGAGGAAAAACGAGTGAAACGCCTGCGTTCAGGGGGTTTGAGAACAGTGGCGTTGCAGGAGGCTCTTGCTCATATGGAAATGGCGTCGTCGTCGCGACCTGGCGCTTCACGTGCTGGTGCTCCGCGGTCGGATTCTCTCCGGCAGGGCGCTCCACGGTCGGGTGTTTCACGACCAGGTGTTCCGCGGCCGGTCGGCAATTGACGTCATCCGATAAGTAGCGAGAGGCGACGGACATGTCGGATGCATTTTTCTTATTTGACGACGACGAGATGTTGGGGGACTGGTGGGGTGGCCACTCGACGGTCGGGCCCCCGTCGGCGTCGGCGCTCTGTGGCTTGACGGACTGTGAAACGGGCCCGCCGGGGGTATCGGGGCTGACGTTGTCGCTCGAGGGAAGCTTCTATGACCTTGGGGATGCCCGGCTTGATGCTGATGGCGACGGAACCAGTGACTCGGTGACGCTTTCTGACGATGATGGCTTGACGGTGTACACCGACTCCGATGGCGATGGCATGGTCGACCGGGTGACGACCGTCCGGTTTGATGGGGGATATGCCTCGTGGGCGATGAGTTCCGGTGGTGAAATGGATGAGGGGCGTGCTGCTCAGGAACACGATCTTGGGGGAGGATCGTCGGCACGCGGGCCTCGCAGCTCCAGCAATGAAATTTCTTATCAAGTACATTCATTGGGTGGGGCTGTCACCCACCTCACTAGTCACAGTGAGAAGAGTCACAGCACACCGGGTGGGGATGAGGATTCTTCACGTGACGGAACAACCCGCGATCATGGGTTAGTGACAGGTGACAAGGGATCGTCCAGATCAAAGCAGTGTTTAGACACCTGGACTCGGGGCCGGTGGGAATGCATCGAGCGCGGTAGCTGGGATTGATGCCGGTGTGAGTGCCGGAAATGTCCAAGAAAACACGTAAACCGAACCGCGAAAACAGCGGTGATTAAACGGGCGAAAAATACCCCCCAAAATGTGAAATCCGTCGCTACACGAATTGGGGTAAAGAGCCTCTTTTTCCCCCTACTTCCGGTTACAGTGGTACCAGAAGCCGGGAACGCGAACAGACCGCGTGGGCGACCGGCACTGTACATCGATGTGAGGAGAAAATCCTATGTCAGCACCTACGATCCCGGGGCTCGAAGGTAATGCCCCTACGACAAACCAAGACATGCTCAATTGGATCGCGGAGTGCGCTGAACTGTGTCAGCCGGATAAGGTCGTTTTCTGCGACGGCTCAGATGAAGAGTGGGAAGCCATCGCAAAAGACCTCGTCGAAAAGGGGACCCTCATCAAGCTAAATGAGGAGAAGCGCCCCAATTCGTACTTAGCCTCATCAGATCCCGCCGACGTTGCTCGCGTTGAATCCCGGACGTTCATCTGCTCGAAGACCGAAGATGGCGCAGGCCCGACGAACAACTGGCGCGACCCGGACGAAATGCGCGCCGAAATGAGCGAGCACTTTAAGGGATCGATGAAGGGCCGGACCATGTACGTGGTCCCGTTCTGCATGGGCCCGATTACCGACCCCGACCCCAAGCTGGGGATCGAGCTCACCGACTCCGGCTATGTCGTGATGTCGATGCGCATTATGACCCGCATGGGCAAGGAAGCCCTCGACAAGATCGGTGACGGCCCCTTCGTGAAGGGCCTGCACTCGGTAGGTGCCCCACTGGAGCCAGGTCAAGAAGACGTCAAGTGGCCCTGCAACGAGACGAAGTACATTACGCAGTTCCCTGAGGACCGAGTGATCTGGTCCTACGGCTCCGGCTACGGCGGCAACGCCATCTTGGCGAAGAAGTGCTACGCCCTCCGCATCGCATCTGTCATGGCCAAGGACGAAGGCTGGATGGCAGAGCACATGCTGATCCTGAAGCTGATCTCGCCCGAGGGCAAGGCCTACCACATTTGCGCCGCCTTCCCGTCCCAGTGCGGTAAGACCAACCTTGCGATGATTCAACCGACCATCCCCGGCTGGAAGGCCGAGGTCATTGGCGACGACATCGCATGGCTGCACTTTGGCGACGACGGTCGGCTCTACGCCGTCAACCCAGAAAACGGCTTCTTCGGCGTCGCCCCCGGAACCAACTACAAGTCCAACCCGAACGCCATGAAGACAATGGAACCGGGGAACAACATCTTCACCAACGTTGCGCTGACCGACGATGGCGACGTCTGGTGGGAAGGCCTCGAAAACGAGCCAGACCACTTGATCGACTGGAAGGGCAAGGATTGGACACCCGACGAGGACTGCTTGTCCTCGCACCCGAACTCCAGGTACTGCGTGCCGATCGAGCAGTGCCCGGTCGCCGCGCCCGAGTTCAACGATCCGAAGGGTGTGCCGGTCGACGCGATCCTGTTCGGTGGACGTCGCCCCGACACTGTCCCGCTGGTGACCGAAGCTATCGACTGGCAGCACGCCACCTTCATTGGCGCCACGCTGGCCTCCGGCCAAACCGCCGCCGCTGCTGAGGCGAAGGTTGGTACTCTCCGCTACGACCCGATGGCCATGCTGCCGTTCATCGGCTACAATGTGGGCGATTACCTCCAGCACTGGCTGGACATCGGCAAGAAGGGTGGAGACAAACTCCCCAAGGTCTTCCTGGTCAACTGGTTCCGCCGTGGCGACGACGGTCGCTTCCTCTGGCCCGGCTTCGGCGAAAACAGCCGTGTCCTCAAGTGGATTGTGGATCGCATCGAGGGCCGCGTCGATGCCAAGAAGACAGTGGTCGGATACACCGCCTACTCGAAGGACATCGATATCGACGGTCTCGACACGGATCCGAAGGATGTTAAAGCTGCGCTGACCGCACCTGCGGATAAGTGGCAGATGGATCTCTCCGATACCGAGGATTGGTTGAAGAGCTTGGGCCCGAAGGTTCCGCAGGAAATCTGGGACGAGTTCGACTTCCTTAAGACCAGGATTAAGACAGCCAATAAGGATGGCAACAAGGCCCTGGATGACATGAAGACGAAGTAAAACCTTCCTCTTCCAAAGGAAGCACGCCAAGGGCGCACATCATCTCTGGTGTGCGCTCTATGCGTGTAATATTGCTGGTCATGAGTCATGATCATCCAGTAGTACGGCACACCATCTTCCAGAACTCTCTAATGACTGCTTTGTTGGATGGTATTTACGACGGAGAAATGACCATCGGCGAGTTACTGGGTAAAGGTAACTTCGGGTTGGGGACCTTCGATGCCCTCGATGGGGAGATGGTCATTATCGACGGGGTCTGTTACCAGTTGAAACACGACGGAACAGCCCGCCCCGCGGAACTCGAGCAGCGGACACCCTACGCGGTGGCAACGAACTTCGTGCCCCGCATCGTCCGCGAAGCGCCATCACACATCAGCCGGGCGGACTTGTCGTCGTTCATCGACAGCATGACACCGTCGGAAAACTACATGTATGCCCTGCGTATCCGCGGAAAATTCACCGAAGTGCGAACCCGCACAGTCGTCCGCCAAGAGCGCCCGTATCGGCCCATGCACAAGGTGACCGAGGAGGACGCCGCCCAGGTATTTAACGACGTATCGGGCGTCATCGCTGGCTTCCGCACCCCCATTTATGAAAAAGGGATTTCGGTTCCGGGCTGCCACGTGCACTTCATTGACGACGATCGCACCAGCGGCGGCCACGTCTTGGACTTCGAGCTCGAAAAGGGCGTCATTGAGCTATGCCCCGGGACGGACCTCGAGCTCAAGCTCCCCTTGACGCAAGATTTCTCCCGTGCGAACCTCGCCCCGGAGGACTTGGACGAGAAACTCCACACAACTGAGGTGAAAGACTAGTGTCTACGGCCCGTCGAGGAGCGAACGTGGTAGAGGCGTGGCGTCCGCGATTTCATGTGACGCCGGCGGGTGGCAGGCTCATGGCACCCCATGGTGTAGTGACAGATGACGGGCGCCTCCATGTGTTTTTTGCCCATGACCAGCGCTTCCCGGTGCAAAACTCACGCCTCCGCTGGGGGCACGCCAGCGTCGTAGTGACCCCGGCCCCCGACGGGCACACCCCGCGGCTGCGATCCGAGTGGCGCTTCCACCCGGACGTGCTCGTTCCCAACCACGACTATGACCGGGACGGGTGTTTATCCGGCAGCGCGGTTCGTGACGACGACGGCACCGTGCGCCTGGTATACACGGGCATTGTTGCGCCGCAAGGGGAAGGGCGTCGCGTCCACAACTCGACGCCGGCCGAAGACCCAGCCTCTGCTCATTTTTCTGCCGACTGGTGCGATACGTCGGTCAATATGGCCGCTTTGTTCGACACCAGTGGCCGGCATGGTGGGTGGTGTCGCCCCAGTAGCCATAACCCCCTGTTAGATAGTGCCGCTTCCCCGGACGGGGCCTGTGGCCCGTCCGTGTTCCGCGATCCCGATTCGCCCTTCGGGGGCTGGCGGATGGTGCTGGGCTCAGTACAGGAGCCGTCGTTAACCCTGTATCACTCGGATAATCTGCGGTCATGGACGGCCGACGGCCAGTTGACCCTCGATACGACGGATGCCGTGGAGGGCGACACATTCGATATTGTCCCGGAGGCGTCGTCGTGGGAGTACCCGAACCTGCTTCGTATGCGTGATTGCGCAACGGGGGAGGACAAGGATGTCCTCGTGGTCAGCATGCGGGGTGTCGCGCCGAATGCGCACCATTTTGCCAGCTCAGCGCAGTGTGTGTATTGGGTCGGCCGGCTTGAGGGGACAACATTCCACGTTGAACGCGGGGCCAGTGAGCTGGACCTCGGCCACGAATTCTATGCCGCCCGGCTCGCTCCGGTGACGGGCGACGACGCAGCCGTCGATGATGCCATCATGATTGCTTGGGCCGGTTTGCCGGACGCGGATA
The DNA here is from genome assembly GCF_030530965.1 of Corynebacterium sp. GTDB lineage: Bacteria > Actinomycetota > Actinomycetes > Mycobacteriales > Mycobacteriaceae > Corynebacterium. The sequence continues at coordinate 48,455 of NZ_JAUMTY010000013.1, forward strand.
ACCAGCCGACGGCCGACGACGGGTGGGTTCATTGCCTCACTATGCCGCGCCGGGTCCGTCTGTGTGGTGGCCGTCTCGTTCAAGAATTCGTGACGACGTCGTCGGCAGCGGCAGATG
>NZ_JAUMTY010000090.1 GCF_030530965.1 Corynebacterium sp.
TTGAGGATTCAGGAACCGTTTTCGCGATTACGGAAACTCGTGAGCACACCGAACTTATGCGGTTCTTGGAATTGGATAGCGACGGAAAACCGCGCTTGAAAGGTTCCCCAACTAAACTTCGACGCATTCTGGAATTTAATTCCTCAGCCTTGGATACGCTCGCTTTTGAAGGTCGCGATGTGTCCGATGATGCCGTCTGGGAGCGGATTCATGCAACGAAATCCTCTGACTTAGCGAGCCTGGTGTACACCTCCGGCACCACGGGCCGACCGAAAGGATGTCGGCTCACTCACGCTAACTGGCTGGGCGAAGCGCGTTCGCTGCTGACCCATAACATCGCCCGGACGATCGCCCGCCCCGGCATGCGGTACATTACGTTCCTCCCGCTAGCGCACGTTTTTGCGCGGGCCATTTCTTTGGCAATGGCTATCGGTGGGGCACAGCAATCCCACTGGTCCGACTTTTCCACGATCAGCATCGAATTCCAGCGCGCGCAGCCGAACATGATCCTGGGCGTCCCGCGAGTTTTCGAAAAAGTCCGTAACGGTGTGCAGGCTCAAGCGAAGAGCAAAGGCCCATTAGGGGCGCTGCTGTTCTCGCGCGCAGAGGCGACAGCTATTCAGTACTCGAAGGCCTTAGACGAGGAAGGACCATCGCGGGTCCTGAAATGGCGTCGAGCTCTCTATGACCGCCTCATCTACCGCAAGGTTCGCGCCGCCATGGGTGGGGCAGTGCAATATGGCATCTCCGGCGGCTCGGCCATGAACCCCGAGCTCCTCCACTTCTTCCGCGGCATCGGGACCACCGTGTACGAAGGCTACGGTCTGACGGAATCCACCGCCGCATTCTGCGTCAACTACGACGACAACATCATCGGAACCGTGGGGCGCCCGTCCGGCGGCTGCTCAGCCCGCATTTCCGACGACGGAGAAGTGTGCCTGAAGGGCCCCATCATTTTCGATGGCTACTGGAATAACGAGGAAGCAACTAAAGAATGCTTCGATGACGATAGCTACTTCCACACCGGTGACCTAGGCGAGATCCTCGATTCCGGGCACCTCAAGATCACCGGCCGAAAGAAAGAATTGCTGGTGACCGCGGGTGGCAAGAATGTGTCGCCTGGTCCGCTGGAAGATCGCATGCGCACGCACCCGTTGATCAGCCAAGTGATGCTCGTCGGCGATGGCCAACCATTCATCGGATGCCTTGTCACGCTCGACGACGTCGCCCTGGAGAAGTGGAAGCGCGACCACGGTGTTAATGACAATGTGAGCAACCGTGAGTTGCACGCCAACCCGGTGTTGCGCGCGGAGATCCAGGACGCCATTAACGACGCTAACAGCACGGTGTCGCATGCGGAGGCCGTCAAGAAGTTCCATATCCTCGACCGCGATTTCACCGAGGAAGAGGGCGAACTAACCGCGACCTTGAAGGTCAAACGCCATGTGGTGATGCAACACTTCGCTCGGGATATTGCGAACCTGTATCAGAAGTAACCACTACTCGGCGCGCCGCAGTGCAATGGGCTCCCCGCTGCTTTATGGTTATCCCCGTCCCTATTTGATACCGGTTGTGCAGAGTGATCACTCGTCCGGAAGCACCCATTCCCGACATGATTTCTCCTGCTCCCATCGCCTGGTTCGGTCGATTCTGTGAGGAGTTCGCCTGTGCTTGAAGAGTCTCCCGCTCGGTGTAGCGCCACGGAAAGGCTTCGCGAGCTCACTCAGGAGGTCTCCGATATTGGCGACGAGGTCGCCACCTATATCGACAACATCGGTGAAGCCCTCGCCGATTGGGATGCAGATCTTGCCGACGATTGCCTGGAAGAATGTGACGTCATTATCCGCGAGGCCCGCGAGGACATTCGCAGCGTCGTGCCCGAACTCGACGGAATTCGTCGCGCTCTGACGTCGGGACTAAAAAGTGGGGTGCTCTCGGCGGGGCCGGGGGCGCGTGAACGCTCTGGCCGCCCGATGACGGGTCTGCCGAATGAGCCGCTCAAGGTCACCGCGGAATCGCTGACTCACTGCTTTCCCATCCCGACGGTGGTGGACGCGGACGCTGTGAGCACCGCGTTGACGAGCCGCACAGAGACCGCGTCGGGACTGTGCGCCGACGTGGCCAGCTGGGTGGAGTACCAGACGAACCTAGCCGTGGATGATGCGTCGTCAACCAATTTGTCGATCGTTTTCGCGCGAGCCTACGACCATGTGGTCAGCGCCATTGATGCGTGGAAGAACACCGTGGCCTGGCCGTATCCGCCTTTTACCCGGATGATGCGGGGAACCTGCCCGCCGCCGTTCTTGGAGGAGCGTGCGCGGGTGGACCGTATCGTGGCGAGTGTGGCGTCGCGCCGCCAAGGTGGCCATTTTGCCTCCTGAGAAGAAGGATTCTTTCGGGGTTTATATCCACGTCCCTTTTTGTGTGACACGCTGCGGCTATTGCGACTTCAATACCTACACGCCGCGGGAATTGGGTGTTCGTGACGACGCCCGCTCGCCCGTCCTCCAGTACCTCGACGCCGTCGAGCGTGAACTCTTCCGAGCCGCGGAGCGCTACCACCTGCCACCAGCCGATACGGTGTTCGTCGGCGGGGGAACACCATCCCTCGTGGGGGCAGAGGGGTTAACGCGGGCACTCAACGCCGTGCGCTCGTCGATGGGTTTGAGCCCAGGTGCAGAGGTAACGACGGAGGCCAACCCGGAATCCACCTCGCCGGAGTTCTTCTCAGGGCTGCGTGAGGCCGGTTTTACCCGGGTGAGCTTAGGGATGCAGTCCGCGTCGGAGAAAGTGCTTCGGGTGTTGGACAGGCGTCACACTCCCGGCAGGCCGGTTGCTGCGGCTCAGGAGGCGCGCCGGGCGGGTTTCGAGCACGTCAACCTTGACCTTATTTATGGCACGCCCGGGGAAGTGGACGATGA
>NZ_JAUMTY010000014.1:0-44850 GCF_030530965.1 Corynebacterium sp.
TGAAATCCCGCACGTCCCCAGCGGCTGTGGGAGCGTACTCGGCGAATCCTGCTACTTCGCCGTCGACTTCAATGATGAAACGGTGACGGTCAGCTTCGTGCTTGACATGGGCATTGACATCGTTATCTGGCATAAGCCCACTCTAGACGGATTAAACGAAGGAAACCCCTACTCCACACATCGGTGAAGTAGGGGTGATGTGGCCAGAGCCGGGATCGAACCGGCGACCTTTCACTTTTCAGGCGAACGCTCTGCCGACTGAGCTATCTGGCCACCACGTCAGCCCAGGTAAACCGGGCTTCACGCACGAGACGATACTTTACCTGTCGCCTCAGAAAGAACGCAAATAGGGCCGTACTCTGCGCGTACACCACTTGCACAGCCGTGGAGGACTACGTGCGAACGACGGAATCTGGCTACTCAACCAGCATTAGTCGTCGCCGAGTGAAACTCAAGATTAATCCCATCCGGGGTTTCCCACACGCGTGATTCCACATCGAAGTGCCGCTTAATGACGTCCTCAGTGAAAACATCGCGCGGCGCCCCCGCAGCAACTGGGTCGCCACCATCCAAAACAATGACGTAATCACAAAACTTCGCGGCTAGGTTCAAATCGTGGAGGACCACAACGGTCACCAGACTCGAGCTCGACACGTACCCCATCAGCTGCAGCTGAGCGCTGATATCAAGGTGGTTCGTCGGCTCATCAAGAAGGATCACATCAGGCTGCGTCGCCAGAGCGCGCGCGAGATGTACACGCTGCTGCTCACCGCCTGAGAGATGGACGAAGCGCCGATCAAGCAGGTCATGCACTCCCACCTCTCGTGCCGACGCCACCACCATGTCACGGTCGCTTTGGCGCATCCCGAGCACACCGAGGTACGGGGTTCGCCCCAACGCGATGACATCCCGGACGGTGACGTCGGCACTAGCCACATTGTGTTGCGCGACAAAAGCCATCCGACGTGCGCGAATCTTCCGCGGAATCGTATCCCAGTCTTCCCCATCAATCGTGACGTGCCCGGAATGTGGGGCCAGGCCGGCGATAGCACGCAACAAAGTGGTCTTGCCTGACCCGTTACGCCCGACTATTCCGACCGTGTCACCCGAACGAGCCTCGAACGACACGTTATTAACTGGAGGAACGCGCGAGCACACGTCGGAAACAACGAACGAGACCGACCGATCCGTGTTCGCAACCCGCTGAGTAACGGCATCATGATTGTTAGACATGAGTACGACTCCCCCTCCCCTGCTTGACCAACAGAGCGATGAACAACGGGACACCCACGAGGGCCGTGATGACGCCCACGGGAATCTCGACAGGTGCAGCCACCGTTCTGCCCAGAGCGTCGACCCAGACCAACAGAATGGCACCCAGAGCAGCAGAGACAGGAAGCACCCGGCGGTGACCGGTTCCCACAATCAGCCGAGCGGCATGCGGAAGGACCAGGCCGACGAAGCCAATCGCTCCGGAACTCGACACGATCGTCGCGGCCAACAGACTGGCGACGCCAATAACTACCATTCGGACGCGCTTGACGTTGATGCCCAATGACGCCGCGCTATCGGCGCCGAAGGTGAAGGCGTCCAGTGCCGTCGAATGACAAAAGAGCACCACGAAACTGACCGCGAAGATGGCAGCGCTGAGAGCAACCGTCTGCCAGGATGAACTCGCCAAGGAGCCCAGCATCCAGAACAACACTCCGCGCGTGGTGTTTGCGTCGGCTGAAAACATGATGAGGAAACTGGTGAGAGCGGAGAAGAGCTGAGTAATAGCAACGCCCGCGAGAATAATGTTGTGGTTACCGTTCCCCGCCGCCCACGCGAGGAGAAGGACAAGCGAAAACGCTGCAAGTGCTCCCGCGAAAGCTCCCGACGCCATGACAAACGACGCTGCCGTCGAGGCGGTAAGAACGACCACCACGGCCCCAGCCGAGGCTCCGGAACTGATACCAAGCAGGTAGGGATCGGCCAAACCATTGCGTAGCAAAGACTGCAGCACGGCACCGCATATGGAGAGAGCAGCACCTGCCACTGCAGCCAGCAGCGCACGTGGCATACGCAATTCCCAAATCGTGTTTTGTTCTAAAAGAGTGACCCCTTCGGGCGTCGAACTAAGACCTAGTTTGAAAGCGACAACTCGCCATGCATCGGTCATCGAAACACTCAATGGCCCCAACGTTATAGAAAATAAAATTGAGACAAAGAGAGCTACCAGCGATGCAACAACGAGAATCCAGAGTTTGACTGTCGACGTCACTCTTCTTTATTCCCCTGCTCTGACGGAGAATTGTCCTCTGAGGAGCCCTGACCACCTTTCTGGTTGCCATCGGCGAGAGCATGCGCAACCCTTTCCATACCATCGACAGTGCGAATTCCAGGGTTGAGATCACCACCGGCAACCACAATCAAGTGGTCATTCTTCACTGCCTTCATATTCTTCGTGACCGGATTATTTTTAAGGAATTTGATTTTTTCCTTAGCGGTCTCGGCAGTTTGCTGCTTACGGGTGAGGTCTCCTACAACGAGATAATCGGGGTCTTTCGCGGCTATGGCTTCCCACCCAATTTGTGGCCATTCTTCCGAATTATCCGCAAACACATTCTTGAGGCCGAGCTGGTCCGCAATAATCTGCGGAGCGCCTTTACCGCCTGCCATGTACGGGCTTTCTGAATTGGCAAACCAAAAGACTACAGACGTCCCGGAAGGAATGTCTTTACTTGAAGAGCTGAGGTTGGCAATGCGGTCCTCTAATTTCTTCTGAAGCTCATCACCTGCGGCTTTGTCACCCATGATCTCGGCGAGATCGTGAATATCTGTATAGATATCAGACATCCGGAGTTTTTCTTTCCGACCCCCGTCGCCATTATCACCTGGCTTATCCGACTTCGTGCATTCCGTGTGATCGAGGTATGCCGGTACACCGACCTTCTTATAGCTCTCGTAACTACCGGAACCACTATCAGCCAACGTTTGCGCAAATGTCGCGGCTACAAAATCCGGGTTTTGATCGAGAACTGTCTCCATCGAGGCGTTGTTATCGGACAAACGTTTGATCTTGTCATTGGCAGCCTTGAGATTATCCAAAATTGGATCGGTCCAGGTCGCTGTACCAACAACTCGATCACCGAAGCCCATTGACAATAATTCCTCGGTCACACCTTGGTTTAAAGCAACGACGCGTTCAGGTTTTTGCTTAATCTCTAAGTCCCGGCCGCAATTCTTCAGGGTAACCGGATAGTCTCCCGATTGATCCCCTTTCGACGAAGCGCTATCCGATGCTGACTTTTCTGCATCATTTGAGGAATCATTTCCCGACTGACAACCGGCCACTCCCAGCATGGTTACCGACGCGAGAATAGCCACGCTCAACCTGCTTTTCCGCGTTACCCGGCGGTTGCTTGGTGGTTGGCTTGCAAGTGTTGGAGTCCTCCACGAATGGTCAGAACCAGAGTGGGAAAAGAGTGAGAAACCGCGCATGGAAAAACTATCCTCTCTACCTAAACGCGAGATATCGAAGCTCACGGCTAGCCTTCCAAGGCGAAACACGGTATTCGGACTTAACGCAAAAGAGCGTGTCACCGTTGCGCGTCAGTTGCAGATTTTCACTGCATTCCCCGCGTTTCCCAGTTTGATGGCTATCCGTCTACAGGTAGCTTACGGTAGAGCTTCCCAACTACCCATTTATGCAGGAGAAACACGGCAATACTGGGGGAATAAATTCGGACCTCTACAACGGCGGCCTTTACGGGTTATACGACAGCGATGCTGCTGGTCCCCCGGAATGCGAAAAACGGCCGGACACAAAGTCCGGCCGAAATAAATGCGACCCTGACGGGACTTGAACCCGCGACCTCCGCCGTGACAGGGCGGCGCGCTAACCAACTGCGCCACAGGGCCATCAACACGTCTATTAAAAGAGTGCCGATTGCGTTGAGTAGCTCTCTCGGGGAGCCGCTCGAACGTGTTAGAACTCTACACAGAACACAGAATGTCCACAAATCACCACGTCAAGGGCGTTTTCTGTAAGAAAAGAGCACGAAAAATGCCCCTAAACCGTCACGAGGTCACCGGAGGTCCCCGAAACCTACGCAACCGTCGCTTAGGGATGAGGGTTTTATCCCCATTCGGGGGATATACGGGCCTGTCTGACCTCGACCGATGCGACGGTTACCAATTGATAATATTTTTTAGGGTCCTAGCTACCGCATAATATTTGGCGTGTCACAAGAGAAAACTGCGCGCCAATTATCCTTCCGCGCGCTCCCACCACAACCCCTGCTCCCCGCAGACGAAATCGCCCATAAATATCCTCGGCTCCGTCTGCAAGTATTCATGGGGATATTCATAGGATATGCAGGCTTTTACCTGGTCAGAAACAACATTTCGCCAGTTGCCGCACTGATCAAGAACGACGGCATCCTCGATACGGTCGCCATCGGCATTATTGCCAACGCCGTCTATATCTCGTACGGTCTCTCCAAGTTCATGATGGCCACGCTGTCTGACCGAGCAAACGCACGACTGTTCATGCCGCTCGGCCTCGCGCTGTCAGGCATCACCAACATCCTTCTGGGAACCATCCCCGCCCTCCATGCCACGGTGGCCATCTTCACCCTCGTCATGTTCATCAACGGGTGGTTCCAGGGCATGGGGTGGCCTCCGTCTGGCCGCGCCCTCGTACATTGGTTTTCGACGACAGAGCGCGGGTGGAAAACGGCGATCTGGAACTGCGCTCACAACGTGGGCGGTGCTGGCGTCGGTATCTCCATCGCATGGGCATTGTCCATCACCGGAAATCAATGGCAATCAGCGTTTTGGCTCCCGGGCATTATCTCACTCATCGTCGCTCTTATTGCTTTCCTATTAATTAGAGACACGCCTGAGTCCGAAGGCCTCCCTCCCATCGAGGAGTACCGGAACGACCCGGCCAAAACCGAAGCAATCGACGACAGCGAGATCGCAAACCAGTCGACCTTCACCATCATTTGGCGCCACATCTTGACGAACCGCGTCATGGTGCTCCTAGCTCTGGCCAACATCTTCATCTACGTTCTGCGTTACGGAATCCTCAGCTGGACGCCCGTGTATCTCCACGACATCCACGGAGCTAGCCTCAACGGCTCGATCGCCGGATTCTCCACCTTCGAAATTGCCGGAATTATTGGCACCCTCATCTGTGGCTGGGTCACGGATAAAATCTTCCGCGGATATCGCACAAGCACCGGGATCCTCTTCCTCGGTGCGGTTGCTCTATGCACCCTTGCTTACTGGCTCGTCCCCCATAACTCACCTTTGTGGATTCCTCTGCTGTTAGTCAGCCTCATTGGCGGACTCATCTACGGTCCTGTCATGCTGATCGGCCTTCAAGCCATCGACCTCGCCCCGCGAAATATTGCGGGCACAGCGGCTGGGTTCACTGGACTCATGGGATACGTCGTTGGTGCAACGCTTGCCTCCACAGGAATCGGCTTTATCATCAAGCATTGGGGATGGAATGTCACGTTCATTTTCCTGCTTGTGTGTGCCTTCATCGCAATTGCCCTTATCGCCGGCGTCGGCAAGGACGAGAAATTGCTGATGGAGCATCATTCCAAGGTCAACACGACCCCAGCCGACGCGACTGACCCAACTGAGACAACCGAGGCAACCGCCAACAGCACCACCGCGCAGAGAAACGACGAAGGAGCCAAGTAATGAGAACTCCCCGGGCACGGATCTACACCGCAGCACTTTTGCTCACAGCCGTCGGGTCGCTTGCAGCATGCAGCAGCTCTGACAACGACAATGACACCTCCAGCGCCACGTCGGCAACAGACTCGACGACGCAGTCCGCAGAGAAGACCAGCGGAAACCACGTCGACCTCGCAAGTTTTGACCTTCAGGCACACCGCGGTGGCCGTGGCGAGAACACCGAAGAGTCCAAACAAGCTTTTGAAACGGCGATCGATGAAGGCACGCGCACTCTCGAAATGGACATTGTCCTTACGAAGGACGGCGTGCCGGCGGTGTGGCACGATCCGAAGATCGAGGACGAGAAATGCTCTGACACCCAACCCGCCACGCCTGATGATCCGCAGTTCCCGTACGTCGGCAAGAATGTTCATGATCTGACGTGGGATCAGATCAGCACGTTGAAGTGTGACAAGAAGCTCGCTGATTTTCCTGATCAGAAGGTGGCCCCCGATAACCACATTCTGAAGCTCAACGACGTTTTTGACCTCGTTAAAGAAAAAGGGGCCGACGTCCGCTACAACATCGAAACGAAGATTGAGGCGGATAAGCGGGAAGTTTCTGCAACACCGGAAGAATTCGTCTCCACCATCATGGGTGTTGTTGACCAATACGGTGTTCGCGACAAAGTGACTATCCAAAGTTTCGACTGGCGGTCACTCAAACTCCTGAAAGAACAGCAGCCCGACGTCACCTTGGCCGCGTTGTACGACGAGACCACGTGGAAAAAAGATTCACCGTGGCTAGCCGATTACACCTACGAGAAGTACGACGGTGATGCTCTCAAGGCGATCCAGGCGCTCGGGGCTCAGATCACGTCGCCTGGCTATGCGCAGCCCTACGACACGAAGGTTGGAGACAAGGACTTCCACCCCGTCGCTGACCGCGACTATGTAGAAAAAGCGCACGGGATGAATATCAAAGTTCTCCCCTGGACGGTCAACGATAAAGAGACCATCAAATACTTTATCGATAACGCGGGAGTCGACGGGCTTATCACCGATTACCCGAAGCGAGGAATGGAGGTCCTTAAAGAGCTCTCGTAGATCGAGCCACCAAGTATCCGCCCGGCTGTTGTTTGCCGGGCGTTTTTCTGATTACCGGCAATTCGGGGCTGCAATGGGCGCGCAGGGCCACTCGCGGCTAGCGGGACCGACTTAGACACGGCCAACTACCTTCGCCCGGAACATCACTAAAACTAAATTCGATATACTTAGCCAAGTATCACATACTCAGGGTAGTGATGGCTGCCCGTTACGGACGAGATGAGGTGAACTAAATGTCCTCTTCGAAGACGATCTTATATCTCACTGTGATCGGCGGCGTGGTCGGTATTGTCGCCTGCTTCCTGTATGTCTTCGGTGTCGTTCCGAAAGAAGTTGGAGGAATTGGCCTACTTCTGGGAGGTATCTGTTCCATTGAGTTCAATAGAATTCGGAAAAGGTCATAAACGCAGGTCCGGCCGGTTAGCGACTAGGTTTTCGATATCAGGAGCGTACGGATTGTGTTTGACTACATCCCCGAGAAACATGATCTCGACTCTCGCTATGTTGATTTCAAAGAAGTAAAAAGAACGAAATCCCGCGCTTACAAATTTGCAGTGTGGAGTTCATGCCTCGGCGGACATAATTTCTTTCTTGGCCAATGGCTAGTGGGAACACTGCATTTCCTCTTTACCGCAGCTTTGGCTCCCATTTATGTGTTTATGGACTGGCAAACTCTTCTGGCCACAATCATCATCGATGTTATGTGGTGTTATTACGGGGTCAAGAAAATCGCCGTATCCGACGAAGATGATCCCATGTATTCGGGTCACACTCCTAAATGGTTCTTTCCACTAATGGTAATTCACATGAACACTATTATCGAGCAACTGCTCGAGCGCATTGAACTGCTCGAGCTCAACCAACAACGCCTCGCCCTCATCCTCAGCCACGGTCACTCTCCAGTGAAAGCCTGGGACTACGAATGCTTCTCATGTCGACTCACATTCGATCAAGAGGCGCGCTCACGCAAAGCCATTGTCGATTTCCTCGGCTCCGATAGCACTGACCTCGACGCACTCCTCGACAAGGTCGAAGCTATCGTCGGAAACCGCTTTGACGCTAAACGTATCGTCGGAGCGTTTAAAGAACGAGGCACCGCCACCGAACGCTGGAAGGTACTGGACCCAGACGATACACTCCCGAGGTCCTTATACCCACACATCGAATAAAAACGAACCCCCGTCTGCCGTAGCTCCAGAGCAGACGGGGGTTTGTACACGACAGGCGTTCCAGGACTAACTGAAACAAACCCAATTTTGAGGATAGCACCGTATTATGGCCAGCATACAAAGGTATAAAGTCGCCCACGGCACCAAATGGCAAGTTCAATACCGCTCACCCGACGGAAAATCACGGACTAAATGCGGTTTCGCAACAAAGTGGCAAGCTGAAAACTGGGCAGCGGAAAATACGGTAGACCTCACCACCGGGCAGTGGCGCGACCCCGCCGGGGCAAACATCACCGTCGAAGTGCTCTCTAAAACATGGTGGCGGGGCCGCCAGCACCTCAAACCCTCCACCCTCGACCGTGAGGCCTAACGCCTACGCAGCACAGTGCTGCCCGTGTGGGGTAAACGGAAGATCGGCACCCTACGCAAAAGCGAAATCCAAGCATGGGTATCCGCGTCCCCACTCTCCGGCTCCAGTATCAGACACCCCCACAACCTGCTAGCCCAAATCCTCGACGTGGCCGTAGACGATAACTATCTGAAGTCGAACCCGGCGCGTGGGGTGAAACTCCCGCCCAAGGGCAAACCCGTCAAGGTGTATCTAACCCCTACGCAGCTTGAGCGGTTGGCTCATCATGCGGGGGATAAGGCTGTAGTGGTGTGGGTTCTTGGCACCGTGGGCCTCAGGTGGGGTGAACTGGTTGGTCTCAAGATTGAGGACGTGGACGAGCTGCACTCTAGGCTTCGCATAAACCGGTCTGTGGTCTACATTGACGGTCAGCCGCGCGAGACGTTGCCTAAGACGCATGAGCGTCGCACGGTGTCGGTCAGTTTGCCGGTTATGCGGATGATTCACGACCAGGCTGCTGGGAGGTTGCCTAGTGCGTGGCTCTTCCCTCACACGGACGGGGGGCCACTGAAACGGCCGGACGGTACTAAAGGTTGGTTCGCTGCTGCTGTGAAGAAAGCTCAGGCTGAAGACTCGTCGTTTCCGCGAATCACGCCTCACGGGTTGCGCCATGTGGCCGCTGGGTTGTTGGTGTCGGCCGGGGCAAACGTGAAAGTGGTACAGCGGCAGCTAGGTCATGCCTCAGCCGTTTTGACGCTGGATACGTACGCAGATTTGTTCGAGGAGGACCTCGACACAGTGGGGCAGGCTATGGCTGGCCTGTTTCGGATGTCGTGAAAATGTCGTGAAATTTGTTGAGAAAGTCGATTTGACAAATAAAAAATACCCCCTGACCTGCAACAACAGGCGAGGGGGCGCTGTACTCTCAACGGGGTTCGAACCCGTGTTGCCGCCGTGAAAGGGCGGAGTCCTAGGCCACTAGACGATGAGAGCACGCGCTACAGAGTTCTCTGCAGCAGCTGCTACAGACTACGTTAACCACCTAAAATTCACAAAATCGCCTGGTAAGCCACCTCTTTTTACGGCCGCTTCCTCAACACCACCTCAACCCCAGAAGAACCACTCTCCCACACTGCTCCCAGGCACCGGTACGTCGAATTCTGATAGCCTCGAGACTATTGCTGAGGAGGCCTAATAATTGATTACCTTCGATCACGTTTCCAAGACCTACCCAGATGGCTCAACCGCCGTCCACGATTTCTCGCTGGTCATACCGTCGCATCACATCGTGTCACTCGTCGGCACATCTGGCTCGGGGAAAACGACGTTAATACGCATGGTTAACCGCATGACCGAGCCCACGAGCGGCCAAGTCTGCATCGACGATCACAACGTCATGGACGAGTCCGCCGTCGACCTCCGGCGTCGAATCGGATACGTCATACAATCCGGCGGGCTCATGCCCCACAAGACAGTCGAAGCGAATATTGCGGTCGTGCCGACGCTCCAAGGCACACCTCGTCGCGAGGCCCGGAAAAACGCGCGAAAGATTATGGAGCGCGTGGGGCTCGATCCAGCATTAGCGAAGCGATACCCTCACCAGCTCTCTGGCGGCCAGCAGCAGCGGGTCGGTGTGGCGAGGGCCCTTGCATCAAATCCAAACATTCTGCTCATGGATGAGCCCTTCGGAGCTGTTGACCCGATCGTTCGTCGGGAATTGCAAGACGAGCTCCTGCGCCTCCAACAAGAATTAGGGAAAACAATTCTCTTCGTGACCCACGATATCGACGAAGCATTTCGACTGAGTGACTCTGTCGTTATTCTCGAAAAAGGTGGAGTGATATCGCAGCATGGATCACCTTCCGAGATAATGACCAATCCAAAGAATGACTTTGTTGCATCGTTTACCGGAGCAAGCAATACGAATAGGAAATTGACAACGCGAACAGTCAATGGCCAAACAGTTGCTGTTGATTCCTACGGAAGAAGCGTGGGGGTACTTACCTCATGAACTGGGTGATCACCAATTGGGAGGATATTGCGGAACTAACGCGCCAACACCTTGAATTAGCGCTACCCCCGATTCTTTTCTCACTGCTTATTGCCATTCCAATTGGGCGTTACGCATTCTCCCACCCTCTGTTTGGTAGGCCATTGCTAAATGCGGCCTCTCTCATGTACGCAGTGCCTTCCTTACCACTCATCATTACAATTCCGATCATTATCGGCACACCATTGCGATCGAATCTCACGATGATCACCGCGCTCACGGTCTACGGAGTCGCGTTACTCGTCCGCACCGCGGCCGACGCATTCGCCTCCGTCGATGCACGCACTCGGGACGCGGCACTCGCCCTCGGGCACTCCCCCCGCACAATCCTATGGAAGGTCGACCTACCGCTGGCTATCCCCGTTATCGCGTCAGGACTCCGCGTGGTCGCGTCCTCCACGATTGGCCTGGTCACCATCGGCGCACTCGTCGGTATTCCTAGTTTGGGCTCACTACTCACCGACGGTTTTCAACGTGGAATAACAGCAGAAGTCACTGCAGGTATCGCCGCCACGATCATTGTTGCTCTCATCATCGATGCCATCATTCAAGGCCTTACCTGGCTACTCACCCCGTGGAGCCACGCATCGGGTGGCGCATCATCATGAACTATTTTATCGACGCCCTAAGCTGGGCTTTTTCGGCAGACCATTGGTCAGGAAACAATTCGATCACGCAACGATTAGTTGAACACCTATGGTTCACGCTCATGATTGTGGCTATTTCTTCTGTATTAGCAATACCAACAGGAATAGTCATTGGCCATATTCGACGAGGAGCTGGCCTCATCGGCGCACTGACCGGAGCAGCACGCGCGATCCCTACGTTGGGGCTGCTGACGCTATTCGGCTTGTGGCTGGGCATCGGATTAAAAGCGCCCACCCTCGCGCTCATTGTGTTAGCTATTCCATCGTTGCTGGCCGGAGCTTATTCCGGCGTGGAATCAATTTCACCGGATATCCCGTCGGCAGCCCAAGCAATAGGAATGACGCCCTGGCAAGTCATAACTTCCGTCGAATTACCCCTGGCATTGCCCGTCATTATGGGTGGAATCCGAGCGGCGACATTACAAGTCATCGCAACCGCAACGCTGGCGGCATATACCGCTGATATTGGGCTTGGGCGCTTTCTGTTCGCAGGATTGAAATCGCGCGATTATTCCGAAATGTTGGGATCGTCACTTATTGTCATTGCTCTCGCAGTTGTCATTGATACAGCCCTTGGGCGTGCTCAGAAGTGGGCCGGGAATCGTTTCGGTGCTCATTAAACATTGAGGCTGGAGCTAACAATAGCTATATAACAGCAACTATGGAACGGATAAAAACTCCCGCCCTGCAACACAAACTACCGATACCAAAGCTGGGACACTTACCATGACGATCAACCGGGTGGAATACGCACACACCACATCACGCCGAACTCCGTTTCCGGTCAGCAACACGTTTCTTTCAGGTATAAGATCGCGATCCCGGTCACAGTCACAGTCACGATCACGATCGTTCACGATTATTGCGGCGATCATCACCTCATGCCTTCTTATCCTCACGTTATCGTCGTGCGCGCGATCTAACCCTTTGTCCAGCGGAAGTAATGATTCCGATACCATCGTTATCGGTTCACAGGACTACTATTCGAATGAAATAATCGCCGAAATTTACGCTCAAGCGCTCGAAAAGAACGACATTAAGGTTGATAGACAATTTCGGATTGGCCAGCGTGAGGTCTATATCCCAGAAATAGAGCACCAATCGATCGACCTGATCCCCGAATATTCGGGAAACTTACTCCAGTACTTCGAGAAAGAATCATCACACGGGGATGATGACAACGCGACAGCTGCGAAAGATCCCGACGACGTGTATCGCGACCTCGTTCACGCCACGCCACAGGGGCTTCATCTTCTCAACTACTCCCCCGCATCGGACCAAGACACGTACACCGTTACCCACGACTTCGCCCAGCGTTACCACCTTCACAGCGTCGGTGACCTCACCCGCGTGCCGGGGTCGGTGAAATACGGAGGACCCTCAGAGGCCGAGTCCCGCCCCTACGGGCCGAAGGGTCTTAAAGCGGTGTATGGCGTCGACGTCGATTTCACGCCTATCGAAGACTCTGGCGGGCCATTAACAGTCAAGGCGCTGACGGACGGAAAAATTCAGGTGGCGAATATCTTCAGTGCAGATCCAGCCATTAAGAAAAATAATCTCACTGTTCTCGATGACCCACAGCACCTGCTCCTCCCGTCAAATGTCGTTCCTCTTGCTAGTAAAAAGTTGAATAACTTTAAGGATGGCAAAGCAGAGGACATCATCAATTCAATAAGTAAAAAGATGACGACGGAGGATCTGGCGGAGCTCAATAACGAAAGCGTCACCGATCAGAAACGGGCCGCGCGTATTGCAAAAGAATGGCTAGCTCACAACGACATCAGTCCGCAGAAGGACTAACGCTAAAGCCCCTCACCAGGCAATTCCGGTGAGGGGCATTGTTGTGGGCCCTGAGGGGCTCGAACCCTCGACCTGCGGATTAAAAGTCCGTAGCTCTACCAGCTGAGCTAAAGGCCCACACACATTCTCATTAAGCGCTAACTGCTGCCACCACCACGAAAGTAAACGGCAGTACTCAGCACAATGTTTGAATGTGCGCTAGCCAGTATAGATCATGACAGCGGACGCCTGGCAAACGGCCTGGAGAACCACCCAAGGCCGCCGCCACCGTCAACTACTTCTCCGGCATCATGGAGCCAGTCTCCATGAAACGAGTGTGGAAATTGAACGCCTCGTGGAGGTCATGAGGAGTGTGCAATCCGGATGCGTTCTTCTCTGCCCGCTCCACGTACTCCAGCAACGGCTCGCGGTAGTCCGGGTAGGCACAGTTCTCGATGATCTTCCGGGAGCGCTGCCGCGGAGCAAGTCCGCGCAGATCAGCCAGACCCTGCTCAGTAATGATGACGTCGACGTCGTGCTCATTGTGGTCAACGTGAGAAACCATAGGCACGATCGCGGAGATGTCGCCGCCCTTCGCGCGCGATGGCGACACGAAGCACGACACAAAGGCATTACGCGTGAAGTCGCCGGATCCGCCGATGCCGTTCATCATCTTGGAGCCCGTGACGTGCGTGGAGTTGACGTTGCCGTAAATGTCGGCCTCAATCATTCCGTTACATGCAATCACGCCGAGGCGTCGGATAACTTCTGGGTGGTTGGAGATTTCCTGCGGGCGCAGAACAATTTTCTTGGCGTACTCAGCAGCATTTTCGTTGACCCGATGTGCGTATTCCGGCGACAGCGAGAATGCGGTTGCCGACGCCACCGTCATGGTGCCCTGGTCCATCAGGTCGATCATCCCGTCCTGGATAACCTCCGTGTAGGACGTGATGTGGTGGTACGGCCCTTCCAGCAGGCCCGCGAGAACAGCGTTCGGAATGTTCCCCACACCGGACTGCATCGGAAGCAGTTCCTT
Source organism: Corynebacterium sp. (assembly GCF_030530965.1). Taxonomy (GTDB): domain Bacteria; phylum Actinomycetota; class Actinomycetes; order Mycobacteriales; family Mycobacteriaceae; genus Corynebacterium. The sequence goes on from NZ_JAUMTY010000014.1 coordinate 13,813, forward strand.
GGTCAGACGCCCAGCCTTGATCTCGCCGTCGAGGAAATCAAGCAGGTAGTTGGCGATCTTCTTGGAATCGTCGTCGATCGGCTTGAACGGGGAGTTGCGGTCCGCAGCGTCGGTTTCGATGACTGCGATGACCTTGTCAACATCGATATCAATGTAGGGAGTTCCGATCCTGTCACCGGGGTCGGCGATCGGAATCGGCTGACGGTTAGGCAGCTGACCATAGCTCCAGATGTCATGCATGCCTTCGAGGTCCTCGGACTGCCAGGAGTTGACCTCAATAATTATTTTCTTGGCATTACGCAGGTAGTTTGTCGAGTTACCGACGGACGACGAGGGAATGATTGCCCCATCTTCCTTAATGCGCACCGCCTCAACGACGGCCACGTCGGTCGCCCCGAAAAATCCCTGGTCAAGGAGCATTCCCGAGTGTGAGAGGTGAATGTCGCTGTAGTACGTATCGCCAGCGTTGATCCGCTTACGGAGAGTCGGGTCAGATTGGTACGGCATGCGCCAGTTGATGCCGTTGACCTCGGCTAATGCACCGTCGAGCTCCGGAGCGGTCGATGCACCAGTCATCACATTGACTTTGAATTCTTCACCGCGGTCATGTGCCTCTTTGATCCGGCGGGCCAGGGCTTGAGGGAATTCTTTGGGATATCCGGCACCGGTGAATCCACTGAAGCCGATCTGATCGCCGGGGTTGATCTTGGCGGCGGCTTCGTCGGCACTCATGATGAGGCCTTGCAACTTCGGGTTGGCTATCCGTCCTGACATATTTTCCTCCTGTGCTCCCGCCGAAATTCCTGGTCAATCGGGGGTTCTCTTTACATTCCACGTCCGTAATTTGGTGCGTCGTCGAGGGGGCACCGCTCGGTGAGGCGCACCACGATCGTGGTGTGTTGTTACGTGTACCACTTTAGGTCAAGAGGAGGAAAGAAACGGCAGTCTTAGCCCAGACTATTCCCCTAAATGGGTTCCCCCTTCCCTCGCTTGGTGTGAGATTCACACACGTTTACACTGGCACGGTGATTTCTGGATCCCGCACACCCCTCCGAATCGGCCCATTTGAGCTATCGTCACCCGTCGTTCTTGCACCTATGGCGGGGGTAACAAATGTGGCTTTTCGGTTGTTGTGTCGTGAACTCGAGATAGAAAAAACGGGGACGACGTCGGGGCTCTATGTCTGCGAGATGGTGACCGCGCGAGCACTGGTCGAGCGGAATGAGAAGACTCTGCACATGACGGAGTTCGCCCCCGAAGAAACGCCGCGCAGCATGCAGTTGTACACCACGGACCCAAAGTGGACGTACGAAGCTGCTCGCATGATTGCCGACGACAACCTGGCTGACCATATTGATATGAATTTCGGGTGCCCGGTGCCGAAGGTGACTCGACGCGGCGGCGGGGCTGCCCTGCCCTATAAGCGACGCCTGTTCGGCGAGATTGTCGCAGCGGCCGTCCGTGGCGTCGAGGGAACGACGATCCCGGTCACGGTCAAGATGCGGACGGGTATCGACGACGACCATCTGACGTTTTTGGACGCGGGTGCGATTGCCGCCGAGGAGGGCGCCCAGGCTGTGGCGTTACACGCGCGGACGGCAGCGCAACGTTATTCGGGAACTGCGGACTGGAACCGTATCGGCGAGCTTAAGGAGCATTTGGCGGGAACGGGCGTACCGGTGCTCGGCAATGGCGATATTTTCAAGGCAACAGATGCCGCGGACATGATGGATCAGACTGGCTGCGACGGTGTGGTTGTGGGGCGCGGTTGTTTGGGGCGCCCGTGGTTGTTTGCTGAGTTATCTGCCGCCCTGCGCGGCGAGCCCCTCCCTGCTCAGCCCACATTCGCGGAGGTATGCGACGTGATTCTGCGCCACACCCGCTTGTTGGCGGCTCACTCCGGGGAGTCCACTGCGTGCCGGGACATGCGGAAACACATGGGCTGGTATTTGCGCGGCTACCCTGCGGGGTCGGACTTGCGTCAGAAGGTCACGCGCATCACGAGCATCAATGAACTGGAAGAGATCCTGAATACGGTACTGAGCGATCCGGCGTTGGCGTCGGCTCTCCCCGACGATGCCGACGGCCCTCGTGGCCGCCAAGGGTCCGCGAAGGCGGTGACGCTACCGGAGGGATGGCTGGATGATCCGGATGATCGTACTGTCCCTGCTGGTGCGGACATCATGCACTCGGGTGGCTAATTGGGGGTCGGTGTGACCTGCGCGGCCTTGGGTTAGCCAAGCATTGTTAGCCGATTTGTCCTAAACTAGGCCATCATGAGAGACGATTATCGGGAACACTTGGCGGAATTCGCCCATAATCTCATCGTCATGTGCGATTCGATTAAAGAGATGGCGTCGCATGCTTCCCGAGCGTTATTGAGCGCTGATCTCACTTCTGCAGAAGATGTGTTGACCAGCGTGGAGGACGTCGAAGAGCTTCGCGTGAAGTGCGAACAACAAGCTTTTCAGCTTCTGGCGTTAGAAAGCCCGGTGGCCCGGGATCTTCGCCGTGTGATTTCCGGCACGTACATTGTGGAAGATCTGTCACGAATGTCGGCGCTGATGGTGCACATCGCGAAGGTGGCCCGCCGTCGTCACCCGGATTGCGCGGTTCCGGAATCCATGGTGCCGTACTTCTCCGAAATGGCGAAGCAGTGTTTGGACATCACGGCTACCTTGCACGACGTCCTGGTGTCCTACGATCCGGAGCTGGCATTGCAGTTGGCCCGCGACGACGACGCCATCGATGATCTCCACCACCACATTTTTGTCTTAACGACGCAGCGCGAGTGGCCATACACGACGACGAACGCCGTGGATGTCACCTTGCTATCGCGCTACTACGAGCGTTATTCCGATCACGCGGTCCAGATTGGTGCCCGCGTTATTTACTTGGCGACGGGTATGCGCCCGGAAGAGTACGTGGGCGGGAAAGATGAACGCGACCGCGAAGCCACGTTCACCCGCCACTTTGACGAAATCCAGCAGCGCTACGGGGGAACGTTTTAGGATGCCCCGTCGAGCGTCTCGCCACGCCGCTTCTCTCTCCTGGTGAGATAACGATCGGACGCCACATAAACGACGAAGGCCACGGCGGTAATGCCTGCGAGGATCCACAGCACGGTGGCATACGCGTGGGCAGTGTGTCCTGAGCCCTGCGTCAGCCCGCTGAGGAATGTCGGTTCGATATCGATCAGCTTGGCCGTGTACGCAATGCCGACGGGGATCGCGATGTTGATGGTCAGGTTGTAAAAACCGATGGCAACGCCCGTTTTCTCGGCCGGGATCTTCTTGATCGCTGAGGCCATCAGCGGTGCGTACATGAGCGCGAATCCGCTCCCGAAGAACATCATGGAAAGAATCAACAAACACACGGATGTGTCGGGAATAATTGCGGGAATGACAAGCGCACCGCAAATCGAGGACAACGCGATAATGATGGCCGGCCGTGTTTTCAGCACCTTCGCGATAGCACCCGATGCTGCTCCGACGGCGGTTGCACAGGCGTAGCCCGGCGCGATCAACATGGATGCTGTATCGGTTCCCAACCCGTGCAGGGTGGACACGATGAAGGGGAAGAAGAAAATGTACCCCAGCTGCACGGAGTACAAGATGAGAACGACGACGAGGGCCCACACGTAACGGCCATTGAGGAAGAACTCTGGCCGGACAAGGGCCTTGTTGTTCATCTTGATGTACACCGCGAAGAGCACAACCCCAATGACTGAAATGACAGCGTAGATCGGCTGGAACTCTTGCATGAAGATGACGGCGAATGTGGCGAAGACGCCGATGAGGAAGAGGCCAATGACATCCAAGTTGGCGCTGACTTTTTCATCGTCGGGTACGGTTTTCGCGATGAAAGGCACTGCAAGGATCAGGGCCGCAGAGACCAAGAACATTGCGGTCCACGAGATGTACGTGGACACGAATCCGCTGGTAAGCACACCGATCAGCATGGCCAATTGGAACGCAGCGGTAGAGAACCCGAGGTACGTCTTCTGGTCTTTCGCGGAGATGTGCTTGGTGACGTAGATGACGTAGAGCGTCTCTGCCCCGGCTAACCCGGTGGTTTGGATAATTCGCCCGGTCAGCACCATCGGCCACGAGTGTTGGAAAACAAACCCGATGATGGAACCAATGACGGTCAGCCCGATCCCCACGTACAACAGCTTCTTAATGCTGAACGTATCGGCAAGCGCGGCATACACCACAGCGCCGATACCGATGACAATTCCTGCCAGTGTGGCTTGCAGACTCACCGTCGTCGCAGAGAGGTGAAGGTCGTCGGCAATGGGCTTGGACATGAACTTAAAGCCGTTGTCAATGACCAAGCTGAAGACGAAGGTAAATAAAATAACAGGGACGGCGGCTTTGGGGTTAAGTACCTTTTTGCCGGCCTTCTCCGGGGCGAGTGTTGCTGTTTCAGTATGTGCCATCGTTGCCTGCTTAGATCGCCGCGAGTGGAAGCGCGAGCTCCATCATGGTGGTAAATGCTTTTTCCCGTTCGCTCGCGGTGGTGGCCTCGCCCGTCACGATATTGTCGCTGACGGTGAAAATCCCCAGTGCTTCGACGCCTGCTTCTGCGGCGGTGGCATACAACCCGGCGGATTCCATTTCCACAGCGAGAACACCCATTGCCGCCCACCGTTGGTTGACGTCGTCCTGGTAGTTGTAGAACACATCGGAGCTCAGGACGTTGCCCACGTGGGTGGTGATTCCGGCCTCCTTCGCACGGGTTCGAACGTCCTCAATTAGCCGATACGATGCGATCGGTGCATATACCCCGGGCAGGTTGTACTGGGACAGGAAATTCGAGTCGGTGCAGGCAGCTTGCCCAATGACGACGTCGTAGAGGTTGAGATCCTTCTGCAGTGAGCCACATGAGCCGACGCGGACGAGCTTTTTCACACCGAAGTCATGGATGAGCTCCCACGCGTAGAGAGAGATAGAGGGGATACCCATCCCCGACCCCATCACTGAGACTTCTTTGCCCTGGTAGGTGCCGGTGTAGCCGAAGGCGTTGCGGACGGAGTTGAACTGGACGGCGTCGTCGAGGTAGGTCTCTGCGATGAATTTTGCACGGAGCGGGTCGCCGGGCAGGAGGATCGTTTCGGCGATGGGTACGCCGTTCGGGTTGATATGCGGAGTTGATTGTCGGCCCATGTTTTCTCCTGTTCGGGACACGTCATGACGCCACCGTGCGGTTACGTTGACAAGTTTGCAGGACTCCCCTAGGCCCGAATGACCCCCAGTTCGCCCTCTGATCTGGATGTCCGCGTGAGCTACCTGTTGTGTCGGGCGCTGTGCCCGCGAACACCGGTCCGCAACCACCCCACCTTGTCCAGCCAACGCGGATGTGGTTGCTCACCCCTATGACTATCTCATGTCTTTGCCCGTGGCGCAGTATGGGCCCTGTCACTTTTTCACGACAGTATGTTTCGACAACCTGACCTGTGCGGGCGATGTGTCTCGTCGGACTGCCCCGCACGGTCTACTAGCGCGAGTTGCTATCCGAACCGACCGGAAATGTAGTCTTCCGTTTCTTTCCGCTTGGGGCGCTCGAAGATTTCTTGTGTCGGCCCAGTTTCGACGAGCCGACCTGGCTTACCCGTCGATTCGAGCGAGAAGAAGGCTGTTTGGTCGCTGACGCGCGCAGCTTGCTGCATGTTGTGGGTGACGATGACGATGGTGAATTCTTTCTTCAGCTCGTGAATGAGATCTTCCACCGCCAACGTGGAGATGGGGTCGAGCGCAGAGCAGGGCTCGTCCATGAGCAACACCTCTGGCTCCACCGCTATCGCGCGCGCGATGCACAGTCGCTGCTGCTGGCCACCGGAGAGCCCTCCACCTGGTTTATCCAGCCGGTCTTTTACCTCATCCCACAGGTTCGCACTACGCAGCGACCGTTCGGCGACTTCTTTCAAACGCGCTTTGTTCTTGACTCCGGATAGTTTTAATCCCGCGACGACATTGTCTTCGATGGACATCGTCGGGAATGGGTTCGCTTTTTGGAAAACCATACCGATGGTGTTTCGCACGGCGACGGGATCAACTTTGGCATCGTAAATGTCTTCGCCGTCTAGCTTGATCGACCCGGTGACATACGCCCCGGGCGTCACTTCATGCATCCGGTTAATTGTCCTGAGCACGGTGGATTTACCGCACCCCGACGGTCCGATAAAAGCGGTCACAGATCGCGGCGGAACATGCATGGTGACGTCCTGAACAGCGTGGAAATCTCCGTAATAAATATTGACATCTTCTAGGTCTAAGCGCTTAGCCATCGTGACCGTTCTCCTTATAACCGTGTGCAGATAATTGTCCGGACTGACGTTGTTATGACTTGACCGAGAACCGACGGGAAATGAGCCGAGCCGCAATAGTCAATACGGCAATAATGACGACGAGCGTGAAGGCCGCACCCCACATCTTGTCGACGGCTGCGCCCGTAGTTCCAGCTTTATACATGGCCAACATCATCAGCGGAAGCGACGTTTGTGGCCCTTCAACCGGATTGAAATTCGTTCCGACGTTATATCCAACCAAGATGAGAACGGGCGCTGATTCCCCCATGATCCTGGCGACCGACAACATAATCCCCGTGATAATGCCGGACATTGCGGTGGGAAGAACGATACGGGCAATAGTTTTCCATTTCGGAACTCCCAATGCGTAGGCGGCTTCTCTCAGGTCTTGAGGAACAACCCGCAACATCTCTTCGGTGTTTCGGATAATCACCGGGACCATAAGCAGAACTAAGGCAAGAGATACAGCCATACCTGAGCGTTCAAATCCGAAGAGCACTACCCATAGCGAATAAATGAAGAGCGCCGCAACGATAGAGGGCACGCCCGTCAAGATATCCACCATAAACGTGGTCACTTTCCCCAGACGCGATTGTCCCGCGTATTCAACCAGATAGATTCCGGTCAGTACACCAATCGGGATCGAAAGCGCCGAGGTTATGAGCGCTTGAATGAGCGTTCCCATAATCGCGTGATACGCACCGCCACCGGCTTGGGATTCGATAATCCCCATCTGGGACTTCATCCACCAGGTGGAACTCAACGTGACGGCGGCACCGCGTGAGACCAGCTCCCAGAGCACCCAGAGCAGCGGGATGAACGCAACAATCACCGTCGCAAAGACAAGAACCCGCGCCATGTTATTCGTCACTTTTCGACGAGTCGAAATAGCAGTAAAGGTCGTGGAGGTTTCGATTTTTTGATGCGGAGAAATATGTGGTTGTAATGCTGGCGATGAGACCGCGTGTGACATCGTGGCGCTCCCTACTTTGTGTAACTGATGGCTGGTGTGTCGAGTCGGGGCTTATCTCTGCGTTTATCTCTTCGCCACAATGGCCCGGGCAATGGCATTGACGACGAACGTCAAGAGGAAGAGAACGAGGCCAGCTGAAATGTAGGCTCCCGCCTGAATGTTGTTATTAAACTCCTGAGCGGCGTTCGCAATTGCCGTGGCGAACGTTGTGCCACCGTCGAAGAGGGATCCGCGGAATTCCGAGCTCGGCGAGATCACTAAGTACAGGGCCATTGTTTCGCCGAGAGCACGGCCTAATCCCAGCATGGCTCCGGAAATATATCCCGAAAAGCCGAAAGGTAAGACGGTCAATCTGACGACTTCCCATCGCGTTGCCCCTAAGGCCAACGCGGATTCAATGTGACCTTGTGGAGTTTGAACAAAAACTTCTCGGGCCGTTGCCGCGATCACGGGGAGAATCATGATGGCAAGGACGATTCCACCGGTCAACAGGTTTCTACTTGTTGCGAAAGCTGGGGAATTAGCAAAGGTTTTGAAAAGAATGAACTGACCTGCCCAGGAATGAATCCATTCGTAGAAGCCTCCGAGTTTTGGTCCGAGAACTTGGGCGCCCCACAAACCAAAAACAATAGAGGGAACGGCTGCGAGAAGATCAACAACAAATGCGATCGGTTTGACGAATCGCTGGGGGCAGTACTGCGCTAAAAAGATCGCTATTCCCAGCGCAACTGGCATCGCCAACACAAGGGCTACCAGGGACACTGTCACGGTGACAAAGAAAAGGTTCGGAATACCGAAGTGCATGGCCGACGTCGTCGCGGTATTCCAGTCACCGCTGTAGGTGAAGAAGTTCTCGGTGTTGTTCCGTAGTGCGGGGACTGCACGCCACAGCAAAAACGCTCCGATAGCAGCGATGATGACGGTGATCATCATTGCGGACCCTGTCGCCAAGCCGTGGAAGATTCGGTCACCGGCGCGGACTTTCCCTGGTGCGTTGTGGCCGTCTTGGGCCTTCGGCGGGATATCTCCGTTACTGGGTGATGATAGTCCTGCCTGGTCAGCAGCGGAGGGAAGATGAGATCCGGCAGGCTGGAATGTTGCAGCTCCGGCGCTAGATGGAGTGGTCATTGGTGTCTCTGCACTCATTGGGGTCTATTGGAACGTGTGAACTTGGTTGTATCCGGGGAACGCGCAATCCAAATCATCTGAAATGACGCGTTCCCTCGGATTACTTGATTTCTTTAATCGCGCTGGTCAATTTGTCTTTCAATTGACCGGTGACCGGAATATAGCCCTGGTCTTCCAAATTCGAGTCCTGCCCATCATTGATAGCGACGGTCAGGAAGTCGCGGACGCGATCACCGGTGGACGAATCTTGGTACTTCGAGCACACCAGTTCATAGGTGGTGAGGAACAGCGGGTAACTGTCTTTTTCTTTCAGACCGAACAGGGCGTCGGTATCGACAACCATGTTGTTGCCCTCACCTTTATATGTGAGCTTGTCTAAGGCATTGCCGACGGTCTCTTTATTAAGTTCGACGGGGCCTTGTCCGAAATCGATCGCCGCCTCTTTCAGCTTGGCTTCTTTGGCAAATCCGGCTTCGACATATGTGATGGCCCCGTCGGTGGCTCCGACTTCCTGGACGACGCCGGAAGACCCATTCGCTCCCGACCCTGTGGTGGAGGGGAACGCTTTCCCTTCGGAATCCCACTGCCCCGGCGCGGATGCCTTCAAGAACTTTTGGAAGTTATCTGAGGTTCCCGATTCATCTGAACGATAGATAACCTTGATGTCTTTGTCGGGAAGATTAACTCCATCATTGAGTTTCTTGATGGAGTCATCATTCCACTTCTTGATCTCGCCCTTGAAAATCTTGGCGATCACTTCAGGGCTGAGGGCGACACTGTCAACGCCATCGAGCTTATAAGCGACGGCAACGGGCCCGATCACCATAGGAAGTTGCCAGACGTCGGATTTACAGGTCTTGTCCTTCGCCTCAGTCATTTGGCTATCGTCAAGCGGCGAATCGGACCCGCCGAAGTTAACCTGTCCGGCTATGAATTGCTTTTGACCAGCACCTGAGCCGGTGCTGTTGTACGAGAACTGTGCGCCAGGTACTGCCTGTGAGTATTTCGCAGAGAAAACGCTCATGGCTTTCTGCTGGGCAGATGAGCCCTCTGCGGTGAGTTGTCCGGTGGTTCCAGAGAGGTTTGAATCTCCGTTGGACGATGATGACCCCCCGTCCGCGCTGTTGTCATCACTATTGCAGCCCACCAAGGTGAGGGCTGAGACGGCTGCGATGGTAGCCAGGGCAGTGCCACGTCCTACTTGTTTCCTGTTCACTTTTCCTCCGGGACTCAGGGATTTCGCCAGGTCAGGAGCAGAACGAGCCACGTCGGATGGCTGACGTCATCTGCCTCGTTCGGCGCCTACTGATTCCGACACATGCGGTTTCAGATTTGAAAGTAACCCGTGGAGGTTGCCAGTGAGCAGATTCAAGATGAACAGAGAGTGAACACTCAGAATTTCCACGCCGTGTGGCGCTCAACCACCGTAAATCCGAGCGCTTCGTAAGCGTGAACGGCGGGCGCGTTATCCGCCTCGACATAGAGTTCGACGTAGGCCGCATCGTTGCTGGCCAGGTACTGAATTCCCTTCGCGGTTAAAGCTCGGCCTAAGCCTCGCCCCTGGGCTTTTCGCGCCAGCCCGATCACGTACACCTCGCCGACTTTACGCCCGGTTTCGTCGTCACCCTCACGCGCTAATTTCGTCCAGTGGAACCCTAGAAGAGGGGGAAGCGAATCAGCGTCTCCGTCCTTCTGGTCACCCTCGCTCCCCCAGAGCAACAACACGCCGTCGGGGTCGTACCACGATGCACGCCGGGCTTGATCCAGCCGCGCCTGATCCCAGCCGCCTTGTTCGGGGTGCCAGTCAAAGGCCTCGTTATTGACGGCCAGCCATGCAGCATCAACTGCGTCTTTCCCCCATCGACGCGCTGATTCCGTCCAGCTGAGGACCGTGACATCATCGGGTAGCGTCGCTGCTGCCTGAGCAACGGGATTGTTATCAGACTCGTCTTTGACGACAGACCCGGGGAGCTCCATCACGAGGAGTTCACGATCAGCGGTAGCACCAATGTGCTCAGCCGCTGCCCGCGCCGCGGGAAGGTCACCATGCGCCCACCACGTCAACCCAATTCCATTGGTGTGAATATCACGCTCATCACCCAGACCAAGCGACGACGCATGTGCTCGCACCGCACATTGCAGCGCTGTAGCCAGTCCGCCTCGTCGATAAGAAGGATGAACAGCCAGCTCAACGGCCGGGCCAGAAGGATCGACGGCTGCAATGCCGCGCACATGCCCGTCGACTCTGACTAACGCGTGCCAATGATTGAGGTCCGGCTCCTCCATTCCGCGCAAGAATTGTTCGGAAAACGGTGCGACGCCGTCATGCCGGGTGCTCTCGTGCAGAATCGTTTCGATTTCCATCCAGCGATCGGCTGAGGCTTGTCGAGCATTGCGAACCCGGGGAGAAACTGGCCCTAACACCAGCTGCGTGATGATGTCACACGGCTGTGCGTTGAACGTGGGTGCGTCTGCCATCACTACAATCCTCACTCATTTCTGGGTTCTGCTCGTCTGAGCTGTTCGTCTGTACTTGTGGCCGAATGTGGTTGGCTTTCGTCGCACAGGCTACCGGTGTTCTGGCGCGAGTCATAGTTTCGAGTCACAGTTTCGGGCACGTCACGATCATGCATCAACGTCGATAGCCTTATAGCCGACGTTGCGCACAGTGGCGATCATTCCCTCGTACTCAGTGCCCAACTTGGCGCGGAGCCGCCGAACGTGCACGTCGACAGTTCGGGTGCCGCCGAAAAAGTCGTACCCCCACACCTCTTGCAACAGCTGCTTTCGCGTGAACACACGGCCGGAATGTTGGACCAGGAAGCGGAGCAATTCGAACTCCTTATACGTCAGATCCAGCGGGGTTCCGTGAATCCGCGCAGTGTAGGTGGCGTCATCAACAACAAGTTCACCGACAGTGACGACGTTCGAATCGTCGATCTCGTTGACGGGGACTGGCCGACGGGTGAGCAGGAGCCGGAAGCGCGCGTCGATTTCGACCGGCGTGGCGCTGGCCAGGAGGAATTCGTCGACGGCCCAGGACGAATCTAGGGCGATCAGGCTGGTTTCCGCGATGGCGACGGCCACGGGCATGTCAGGATGAGCAGCGGCAACGGTGCGGCAGAGCTCGCGTGCGCCGAGGAGATCGGAGCCGGTAACGTCGATAACTGCGAGTTCGACGTCGTCAAGTTGTCGTGAGGACGTAGCGTCGGGGGGAAGAATGACGGTCTCGTGTGGCAACAGCGCCAAAGGCGGGAGCACGTCGGCCACGCTTGTGGCATTGGTGAGTAACGCTATCCTCACGGTGTAATCCTTTTTCGTTGACTAGCTCAACAGCTCAATACTGGGTCACTTTAGCCCAGTTCGCCCCATTGACCGAACCGGATAGTCTATTTGCGCTTGTAGGTTCGATGAATAGCCGGGAAACCGGTAAAACTGTAGGGGTGACTCATCAGCCTTCCTCGCCCGCCGGTTCCGTGCCCGTTGTGGCGCGGTCTCGTCGCCGTCGGACAGTGCGCAAAGTGGGAATCATTGTGGCCATCGTCCTGATGGTTCTTGCTGTGTGTGCATGGGTGGGGGATTCATTGGTGGCGGCTCGGACGGAGTCGCGTATCTCGCGTGAACTGCAGCAATACTCTAATTTGCCTGTTCAACCCGATGTGACAGCCGGCGGTTTTCCTTTCTTGTATGAAGCAGAGCGTGGGAAGTTATCATCGCTGACGGTCGATGCTCAGGATCTCGACGTTCCTGGTTTTGGTTTGGTGACTGTCCATTCCTCGGCAACGAATATTGAGGCGTCGACACACGACATTCTTCACGGACGGATCGAGGATGCCCCGGTAGAAACAGTATCGACGACGCTCTCTCTGGACGGGTTAGCCTTGGGCGAGCGGCTCGGGATTACCGATCTGACTATCCGACGATTAGCGAATACGGCGCCGAACGGCGGTCAGGAATCGGATTCGGTGTTTAGTGGTTCTATTGGTGGTTTAGATAAGCCAGCCACAGTTGCAGTTCGGTTGCGAATTAAAGCCGACGTTATTTCCATGGATGCCTACGAGGTTCTCGACGGTCCGGCGAGCAGGGATAAGGACGCCCCGGTTGTGAAGGGCCGAGAGATCCCGGAAGACATTAGGGATGAAATAAAGAAAGCGTTTTCCCTCCAATTAGAAGGAAAATATCTTCCACTACGGGCTCGCCCTGACTTTATTTATTGCGAAGGCGGATCTATTTTCCTGCAGGCTAGCCAACAAAATGTGACGATTAATTTGTCGGATTTGGCACCTATGGCTCGGGAGGAACCCCGAGGAAGCGAAATACGAAAACGACAATGAGTAAGGAGTAGCGAGGACGGGGGCGTGACGAGTCCTACCCCTCCGGTACGCTGGGCACCATGGCTGAAAACGACAAAGACAGTGCACAGAAATTCGGCGTTCCCGGAACTGGTTCCGCGGGGCAGGCAGATCACTCCCCCAGCGGTGCTTCCGCTGGTGGGGGCACGCCGCAGGGTCACAAACTCGACGGCAATGAGGCCGTGAATCGCGCTGCGGAGCAGGCCAAAACGACGGCCAGCCGCAATATTCCTGTTTTTGGCGATCTTCCTATTCCAGATGACACGGCGAATTTACGCCAGGGTCCCTCTCTTCATGATGGCCTTCTGGCGCTCCTTCCCCTGGTTGGCGTCTGGCGGGGTGAAGGGCAAGCTCGGGACCTATCGACGGGCGAAGAGTATCCCTTTGGTCAGCAAATTACGTTTGCTCATGATGGCCAGAACTATCTGTCCTATGAGTCCCGTACGTGGAGGATAAATAAAGAAGGCGAGGCCTCCGGTCCCGATGAGCGCGAATCGGGTTTCTGGCGTATTAACGATAAAGATGAGATCGAATTCGTGTGCGCGCACGCGAGTGGCGTGGTCGAGATCTTCTATGGCCAGCCGACGACTGAGCGCCAATGGGATGTGCAGTCCGCGTCGACGATGGTGACCGCGTCTGGCCCATCCACGCTGGGCCCCGGCAAGCGCCTCTATGGGCTGATGCCGAATAACCACTTGGGTTGGGTTGACGAACGTGCCGTCGACAATGAGATGGTTCCTCGTATGTCGGCGGAACTCACTCGCCACGCGGGGTAGGCGTCCCGGACGTAACGCACCCCCGCACTTGAGGCTACTTAACCAAGGCTTGGTGCGGACGTAAGCGGCGGGATGATCTCCCCGAGAGTCGGCAGGCCATCTGGCGAATTGGGTGCCATGCAGGGCATCGTCGGATTGTCGTCTTTCAAAAGGTTGGACACCAACGCCTGCATGGATGGAAGTTTGGTCAGCCCACCGTGCCCGACAATGTCGTTGGGGCACAGATCTTGGGTGATGATGTTCGAGTAGTCACCCGGGCCGTCCATCAGATTAATGTCATACGGCGCGGCGTTGATTTCCTGTTTCGTCGTGATGGCGTAGTACTTGATGCCCGGCAGCGCCTCCGACGGGGTGTTGAGCGCACGAATACTCTCGCCCTCCGAAGACATCTCTAAGCATGTGTCACTGGGACTCTTGAGCAGCTTTTTCGGAACATAAAGCCGTGCATTCGGTGGCGGGCATTGACCTTTGCGCAAGGCATCGGCGTGATGGGGCGATCCCTTGATCATCCCGGAAAGTATCACGGCTTTTCGGACGAAATCGGCACCGCCGAAGTCCTTGAGCCAGTACCTAGTCACGAGTCCGCCTTGAGACCACGTAACGACGTCGAACTTATCGTGCCCAGTTTCTTCCTTCAGCTTGTCGACGTAGGTGGCCAGGCGCGCCGAGTTGCCTTTGACGGTCACATAGGGGCTGGTGGTCGGATCGTCTGGCTCCCATGTCATGAAGACGTGAACGTCTAATCCGTGCTTGCGCAGGCTATCTGCATAGGCTTCCGCAGACTCCCGTGATTCATTGGATGCGGACACGTAGATGACTGGGAGCGGACCGTCCGTGGATGGTGATTCGGCGGCCGCTGGAGGTTGAGCATCACCAGCATGGGCAGGCAAGGACGACAGCAATAGCGTGATCGCAGCCGTGAGAATGATACACAGGGAAAACACTGTGCGGCGGGGAGCGGTCATGGGGATCATGAGGCTAACCTACATCACTCGACCGCGAGTAGCTACAGTGTCGGTAACTTAATTCTGCCTAGCCGTTGTTTTTAGCTAGCCGTTAAATTTCTCCAACAGGGCGAGCGCCGATTCTTTCCCCAGAGCGTTCGCAGCTAAGGGGCTATCTCCTGTCAAGAGATTCCTATCCCGCGTGGTTGCTCCGGACATGTCCTCGTTGGAAATGGTAATACCGGCTTCCTGGAGCTTCTCCCCCAGCTTCCACGGCATCTCGCCAGGTAAATAGCCAATCTCAATGTTGGCACCGAAGTCGAGGGCATCCGGGAAAGCCACGACACTATATCCGGCGAAAGGATTCTCGTCGGAGCCATGACCCGCCGCTAGGAGAGCTGCAGGCCCGTGGCACAACGTGATAATGAGCCGATCATTGTTCAAGAAATAGCGCAGTGCTTCGCCTACTGAGCTATCCGACGGCACACCATTCATAGCACCGTGTCCGCCCGGGATGAAGACTGCAGCGTAATCATCGAGCCCTTGTGCAACGACGTCGCTCAGCTTCTTGGGCTGCTTAAAAGCGTTTTTCGTTGCACCCCATGCATCGTTGACCGCGTCGTCCTCCGACGGGTACGCCCACCATTCGAATTTCGCCGGACTACCTGAGATAGTCGCAACGTCGACCCCGAAACCCGCTTTGTGCATGTGATAGAGGGGAAGGAGCGTTTCCACGGGATGGTTGCCGGTAGAAAAGAACGTGCCGTTCTGCATCGACATGTAACGCTCTTCGGTCGCGATAACCAGGACCTTCCACCGGTCACCGGTGTAGGTGTCTTCGGTGGCAAGCCCGGAGAAGTCGGTGGTATCCGCGGTGTATTGCTCGAGGGAGTATGCCGAGGGGAAGAAGGCATTATCCTCCGCTGGATCAGGGGTTGGCTTGCGGTTATCGTCGGCTTTTGTTGCGTACTGTTGGACAAATTCCTTTGCTTTAGTAGCCCATATTGCCTTTCTACAGGGAATGGCAGGATCGCACCACCAGTACAAGTCGTTCACGGGGTAACAACACCGGCAAGATATCCCCGACGGGTACTCCGCCGGCGATAATTAGTTAAGCGCCTCCGCTAACTAATGTTTCTTGCTTGCGCTTACTTCTTTATGGCGCTGATTTCTAGTTCCAGTGCAACGGAGTCGGAAATCAATACTCCGCCAGTTTCCAGGGCCGCGTTCCAGGACAATCCGAAGTCCTTTCGGGAAATGGTGATGCCGCCTTCGAAACCAACGCGCACGTTGCCGAATGGGTCTTTGGCCTCGCCGCCGAATTCAAACGGAATCGTCACAGACTGGGTGGTTCCTTTAATAGTAAGGTCACCGGTAAGTTCCAGCGTGTTTCCCTTGATCTCCGCAGAGGTGGAGGTGAACGTTAATGTTGGGTTGCTTTCCACATCCAGGAAATCACCTGATTTGACGTGCTTATCACGGTCTTCGTTACCGGTGGTAAATGAATCAGCTTGCGCCGTCACATTCACCTTGATTGACGACGGATCAGAGGCGTCTCCGGAGGCTTCCCCGGTGAAGTCGGAGAACGATCCGCGGACCTTCGTCACCATGGCGTGGCGAACAACGAATCCTAAACGAGAGTGCGATGCATCAATGTCGTAGGTTCCGTTGATAGTGGACAGGTTCGTCATTGTTTTCTCCTTTTTAACTGCTTGACACGTTGTGCCCGTGCCACCTTATGTGACACGTCAACCATATTGCTCACCCTTTGGTGACTTGTCAACCAAATGGCGGGAAATATCTCGCAGGGGACTCATCGATGTGTGCCGAACCGCTAAACGGCTACTGATACGTAGTCGGCAGCTGGACCCACTTTCATAAAGCATTTATGGGTGTGACGTGCCACGATCCAGAGCCACCGGTGCATGGATTTTTGGATTACGTTCCTAGACTAAGGACCATGACGACGACGCATATGGATCCGACCTCAGCCCCTGTCACGGAGGCGGACTCCCCCATCACTCATCCCCACGCCGATGAGGCCCCACAATTCCGGCGTTTTCTGAACACCCTTCAGGCGGACGGCAAGGAACATATCGACTACGCGGATGACGGGCTGTCCCGCATCGCGCAGGCGCACGATGCCTCGCATTACCTGCTTGTTCCGAAGGGAATCATGCGCCCCGACAGTACCGACCAAGTCGCCCGCATCATGGCGGCCGCCGATCGGTGCAACTTGCAGGTCAGCTTCCGAGCTGGAGGAACCAGCTTATCTGGTCAGGCGACGACTGACGCGGTGATGGTCGATACGCGACGGCGGTTCCAAGACATCGAAGTCCTGGATAATGGTCGCAAGGTGCGCGTTCAGCCCGGTGCGACGATCCAAATGGTTAACGCCTACCTGTCGCTATACAAACGCAAGCTAGGCCCAGATCCTGCGTCGTCAAGTGCATGCACGATTGGTGGCGTGGTGGCGAATAATTCGTCAGGGATGCATTGCGGTACGCAATTCAATACCTATCAGACGCTGGATTCCTTGGTATTTATTCTTCCTAGCGGAACTGTCATTAACTCAGCTGACCACGATGCTGAGCAACAGTTCCGCACGCAGGAACTGGATTTGTTTGATGCCCTCGTTCAGATGCGTCGACAGATTACGTCGAGTCCTGAGTTAGTGCGGAAAATCAAGCACCAGTACTCGATGAAGAACACCATGGGGTATGGCTTAAATTCGTTCCTGGATTATGAGTCCCCGCTCGATATTTTCACGCACCTCTTAATTGGTTCGGAAGGCACTCTGGCATATATTGCCGAAGCTACGTTCAATACCTTGGAAGTAAAGCCACGAGTTTCTACTGGGCTTCTGGTTTTCTCTAATCTCATCGACGCATCGTCGGCCGTTCCTCAATTGGTCGCGGATGGATTTCAAACTGCTGAGCTGTTGGACGCGACGAGCCTTAAGGTGGCACAACGGACGGGGTCGGTAGCGCGCTCAATTCGCGAAATTGACGTGAAGGATCACGCTGCGCTGCTGGTGGAGTTCACCGGGGACAGCGACGACGAGCTGCGCGACCGGTATTCGGCTGCACTCCCCCACCTTGAAGCAATGCCCTTGGCGGTGCCCCACGAGATGACGTCGGATAGGAAAGAACGGAATCTCTTGTGGGCAACGCGAAATAACTTGTATGCGGCCGTTGCTGGAGCGCGGCCGAGCGGAACGAATGCGCTGCTGGAGGATGTCGTTGTGCCGGTCCAGGATTTGGGCCGCGCGTGCGATGATCTCACACATCTTTTCCGAAACCACGATTATCCTGGTTCCGTTATTTTTGGCCACGCAAAAGATGGCAATGTTCACTTCCTCCTAAATGAACAATTCCGGGATGTAAAGAAACTCCAGCGATATCAGCGTTTCACCGAGGATATGGTTGACGTCATTCTGGGGTATAACGGTTCGTTAAAGGCGGAGCATGGAACGGGGCGCATTATGGCTCCGTTTATTGAGCGCCAATTTGGTTCGGAGTTGTACCAGATTATGCGTCGGATTAAGGATGCAGCTGATCCGAAGCGAATGCTCAATCCCGGGGTTATCATTACCGACGATCCGCATGAGTATGTTGAGCATCTGAAGGTAGCGGACCGGATCGAGAAGGTGGCAGATCGGTGCGTCGAGTGTGGGTACTGTGAGCCGGTGTGCCCATCGCGAAACCTCACATTGACGCCACGCCAGCGGATTGTTGTTCGTCGTGAGATTGCTGCGGCAAAGAACCGCGGGGACACAAAGCTGGCCACGGAGCTGCAGGAGCGGTGGCAGTATGACGGGCAGGATACGTGCGCGGTGGACGGGATGTGCCTCACGCGGTGCCCTGTGGGGATCAACACGGGCGATTTGATCCGTCAGTTGCGTGCAGAAAGTGCCGGCAGTGTCGCCCAAAAGGGCTGGAAGGTGGCTGCACACGGGTGGAACCTCGGCGCCAAGGCTGGTTCGCTGGCGATGACAGCCGCGCACGCCGTTCCGTCGTCCTTGCCGACGGCTGCCACGCGGGTTGCGCGAAAGGTGGTCGGCGATGACACGATGCCTCTGTATAAGAGTGCGCTGCCCCAAGGCGGCCCTTTGCGCCATGATGTCTCCACCGACCACGCGGATTTTGTTTTCTTCCCCGCCTGCGTCAACGAGATGTTCGGCGGCATTGATGGCGATGGAAAGCGAGCGATGAATGCAACCAAGGCTTTCGAGGCGGTAGCGCAGCGTGCCGGGCTCACGTGGCGCACCCCGAAAGGTATCGGTGGCATGTGCTGTGGTACGCCGTGGAAGTCCAAGGGCATGTTGGAAGGCTACGAGGTCATGCGCAAACGCGTGCTCTCCGGTCTGTGGGAGGCGTCAGAGGAAGGTCGGCTGCCGATTGTGTGCGATGCAGCCTCCTGTACCGAGGGCATTCACGTCATGCGGGACACTGTTAAGAAGGCTGCGGCCTGTGACCCTAAATGGGAGAATGTGCAGGTGATGGATGTGGTCGAATTCTGTGTGCGCTATCTGCTGCCGCACTTGGAAGCGAAGCGGCAGTTGGATTCTCTGGTCCTCCACCCGACGTGTTCTTTGACTCATTTAGGTCTTATCGACGAGATGTGCGCGATTGCGCGCGTTATCGCCCGGGATGTGACGGTGCCGAAGCATTGGGGTTGCTGCGCGTATGCGGGTGACCGTGGGATGCTCCACCCTGAGCTGACAAAGAGCGCAACGCGGGCGGAAGCGCGTGAGGTCAATGAGCGGCCGTACTCTGCTTACGCATCGATCAACCGGACGTGCGAGCAAGGGATGACCGAAGCTACCGGCCAGAATTACCAAAACCTGTTCCAGCTTCTGGAATGGGCGACGCGACAAGACATAGCGGAGGCGACGGCCTAGAACGTGTGGTCATTCTAGGGCGTGTAGTCACCCTGGGAAGTATGGTCGGTTGAGGTGGTAGTACATCGGTGTGACTCTCGGGACTGCGGGATCCGTATAAGCCTCTAAGCAGCGGAATTACAGCCCTTGTAGCGGAGTCATACCGATCACAAACACTGGTTGCCGGTGCCGATTCTGGGTTACTGTCTAGGTATGCGTAATAATCAACCTATTCATGATCAGTCTCTTCATAGCCATTCTGTTCGCGGGCATCTGCCGTCGGAAAAGCTTGTGACAAGCGATACCAATTCGACGGAATCCGCCAAGGGATACATCAGAAGAGCCCACCGCTCCGCAGACCAACACGGCTCCTTCTTAGGCAACAAAAGATTAGGGATAGCGTTGGGGCTGACTCTCGGCCTTGCCGGCACATTCCTTATTCAGGGGCCGGTTAGCGGGCTAAATCTAGGCTCGGCACACGCATCTGTTCCGGAGACGTCACCCATATCCGAGGCTTCGGAAACGGCGACAACCCATGACTCGGGAACTGCCGAGCTTATCGAACGGAATGAAAAGTACCAGGCGAATCACAATGATGGTGCTGGAGCGGCTGATTCGGTGCGGTGGGTAGATCGAACAGCAAGTTCACCTCTCGTGCTAATCGCCCCTCATGCCACAACACAGATTCGCGATGGTAAACGGAAACCAGCTGACCTGTACACCGGCGGTATTACTGAGATTGTGGCTGACCGTGTGGGCGCGTCGTCGTTAACAACAACGGGCAAGGTTTCGGATTGGAATAAGGATTGGGCCACGAGGGATGACGAGTTCACAAGGATCATCGACCGCCTCCCCAAGAATGCCGTCATTGTTGAAATTCATGGAATGAAAGATTCTTCGCTGGACGAACCTGTGTCTGCCGGCACCGGCGACGAGCCATCAGAGTCGACGGATGCAATCGTCGGCGCATTGCAAGACGAGTTTGATGGTCATGTGTCGCAGGACAAATTTGAGGCGGAGTCCGGTTACACTGTGACCGATTACCTGCAAAAACAGGGGCATTCTGTTCTACAGATTGAGTTAAGCCGCAGCCTCCGAGACCCCAAATCTGGCCAAGCTGGGGAGACATTGGATCACCTAACACGTGCGTTTTCCAAGGCAGCTGAGCAATTCCCTCAATTATCGACGACGCCCGAAGCGGACGGAGAAGAGCGTCTGCCGCATCTCACGTAAGTAGGTTCTGAGTAGGTGTTAAAACGAGCACCGATACTCGGCTGACCTCTCGTCGCCCAACGAGTTGCCGGTGATCGGTAGAGTCGCCCATATACCATTATTTAATATCGGGCAGGCATATAGATCAATCGTACGGATCGACAACATAGCATGTAACCGCTGCCTCGTTATGTTGCACTCCACACAACCCTAGGATAGGTAACGCACTGAGCAGCGAATGCAGAAGAATGTTAGGTCCAACTATCTAGACCGTGACCAACTTTACCCTTATACTATGAACATTCAAACCGTCAAAGGATCTCTACTATGTTTCCTAGGAACTTCCCTAAGCATCCGTCATCAGCTTTTAAGAAAGACAAAGCCACCGCGCTTGATGAAAAAGAATATATCGAAGAAATTCTGAAGATCCAAGCCGACAACGATCGGGTCACCATTACGCGTATATGGAATTGGTGGAGGGAAGACCAAGCTACCCGCGACGATTTCCCCACCTACTTCAACAAACACCAGAACTTCCGCGAACACTACGGGATCTTCGCCATCAAAGAATGGCGAAAATTCTGGAAAGAAGATGAAGCTACCCGCGACGATTTCCCCACCTACTTCAGCAAATGCCACGACCCTAGCAAATTCTACGCCCACATGGAGAGGGAAGACTGGTGGCAACGATGGAAAGAAGACGAGGCCTACACAGACGATTTCCCCAGCTACTTCAAAAAATACGAAGACACTCTAAAACACTACGAGGACCGCACGATAATGCAATTGTGGCACGAGTGGGAAAAGGACGAAGCCAACACAGCAACTTTCTTCGACTACTTCGAGAAAAACAAGCAATGGTAGCTACATACAAGAAAACAACAAGTTGTTTATCGCAGACGGCTAAAACACTCAAATAACCGAAATACAACCTCATAAATAGGTATAACCTCTGTTACGTTAGGGCTTCCGACATACGCCAACACCGCATCCTGGAAAGTCAAAATGCTTCTCACGCCAGGACCACACTGGGCTAAATGGCGGAAATTGTGTGAGCATCGACTTCTCAGCAAAATGAGAAGCGCGGCGCTCGGTTGCAACCAGGAGTTGTGGTTGCATCAGCCTGTTTACCAGTGTGGCTGTCACTCCGCTTACCAAACTACTTGATTACTTGACCCTTTTCTCATTAGGTAGTGACGGTGCAAAAAATAGGTACTAACATCGTCCCCTCTAATCTTCCAGAGCAGGAACAACTCCGTTAAATATACAGACATTAATCCTCTACGAGAATCCAAACGGCCAAAAACAGGGCAACCCGGTCGTCGAACCCTACCCTGCGAGAAGTCCGCCACACGCACTTCCCTCGTTAAAATCACAAGCTTTTAGAGCGATCCGAAAAAACCGCTATTGACGACGGAATACTCGGCTTTAACTCGGTCAGAAAGCCCCTGACGCTTCCCAAAAGTAACTCGTTCGCAAACGTTTCATCAGACACCATCACAGCCCACCACAAACCAGTTCCGAAATAGTCACAAGAGCTTAAACAAATGAAGAACTATAGACATAGAAAACAAAGTGGAAACAAAACTCGACTAAGCGAGAAGCGAACAAGCAACCCGACCGACCGGGCTGCAACGACAACGCAATTGCCGACACGCCTTAAAAACTTAACGCATATACTCAACGTAATTATGCGAGCCTTAATGGTCAGAAATTATACGAGAGCCGAAACTGCTTAAAAAGTTACGCACGACAGACCGCCCCCTACAAAGGATCGAGCTCGCTTAGTGTTTTGCCGTTCGCCTCGGACCGCCATGCGAGGGGTCCGCTCATATGGTAACCAGACACGAACTCAGCAGCCTGGGTAGGAGAGTCGAGAAGACAATCTTTGCTTAGAGTACGGTTTCCAGAAACCCCGTAGTGTTTCCGAAGCCTTTCAATCTTTTCGCTGCGAGTGGGGTCTTTTGTCTTTGCAATGGGACCAAACGTAGCGCCTTTATAAACCACAAAGCCTTCTGGTACACGCTGACCAAACGCCCCATAATTCGAACTAGACAAAATCAGCTTCTCGCTGCCTACTCCAACTTCCAAGGATTCACTCGCATCATCCACAGTCTCAAGGAAATTATAGCCCAACAATGGCAAAAGCAGTTTAACTTCAGCTAAGAAACTAGACTCTAAATACCACTTTTCACCTTGCGAAGCATTATCGTTATTCCCATCGTTGCCATTATTAACCATATACCGTCGGGCATCCCGGGCTTGCTTAATAAGTCGCCTTTCTGCGTAATTAAGAGAACCTTCGGACATTCTAAAAGACGGCTGTATATCAAAGGCAACAATTACATGAGTCCAAAAATCCTTATCTTTATTGTGGGAATGTCTGTTAATTCTTTGCGTAAAAGATTTACCCGTAGACCCGGTGGTGACTTGCCCAATGTAAACTTCATTTCGGAAATCTAGTTCCGCCGGAGAACTTTTTGACTCATATGGACCGATGAGGAAATACACGCCAGGGTTGTTAATGAAGTCGTAACTCTGCATCCGCTTCACATCATCCCGCGGAGTTACATACATAACCGTATTTCTGTACTCCAGCTGAGCTTTTATGCGCCCTTTTGGTCTACCATCCAAAAGATCAATTATAGCTCTGGGGTACTCAGCCGACTGTCCGATCATCTACCTCAACTCCTGTCAAGATCGAGTATATAAATATCTTAATGCGATTTCTATCATTTTAAAAGAACCATTAAAAATAAGCTGGGTAATTTACCCCCAGAGAGGGTGTAGCACTATAAGCTAGATAATCTATCACCTTGGGGAAACCTTTCCGCGTCGCACACCTCCAAGCTCTAAACAATAATTCGTAAACATATTCTTTTAAAATTGCCACCATTCGAAACTAGTCAAGGTCAGGATTCCTGGTGGTTTATATAAAAATTATAATCCAGAGAACGGTTTAATATGGCAATAAACAAATCTCAACGACTCGCGTTAGTATTATCGACAAAGCTGGTCCGGTTTTTCTTTTTTATTATAGACTGCGGATCCCATTGTTTTGAAGACCCTCTCGGGATAAGTTCATCCAATACTTATACCTGGCGGGCATTTGGTCATTCAATTGATACTCATTTAGCCTCGGCAATTCAGCGTACGCAGGAGCGACTTTTTCGGGAGATTTCAGCATCCTCGTTATTCCAACAAATTGTTCTCGCGTCGGTACGGATGCCCAGTCGCTTTCCCAACCTGACTTCTCCCTATCAACCCCAACCTTCCGGTCAATTTTTTTATGAAGATCAGAACGCGCTTTTCTCTCCTGCTGTTCCCATTGCTTCTCTAGATTATTATTGAAGTTTTTTACATACTTCCTTTGATTTTTATATTTCTGAAGAAGCTTTTCCGTCTGGGCATTATATTCGGCTTGGTTATTATCTGCAGCTACTTTCTTATTTATAAAACCACATAGCACAGCTACCACAATCACGATAAGTAGTAGTAACCACGATAACCCATTATGAAGGCGGGAGCCCCACCATCCATCCGTTATAGAGTTAAGCACTGTAGACATGACCAATAGCGCGATGGCTACTAGGATCCCTCCAATAATCGCCGCTTTCCAGAATGCCCCCAGGTAATCTACGTTTTCACCATCATACGGTTTGATCTTTGGTCGTTGAGGTTCTTCTTTTAGTTGTGGCTTGGGGTAAAACTGTCCGGTTTCTTTAGCGTTTGGTAGCCACCCTTCCCCTTCCCAATTCTTTGGGTCTCCTAATTCTTCCTGTTCAGCTTGTTTTACCAATCTAACCCACGTCTTAGTGAGCTCTTCGTATCCCAAATTCCAATCTCGGGCCGCAGGTATCCACTGTTGAGAGAAATACCGTCCAGCTTCTGTCCCGTCGCGCCACATGGCGTAATCAAGTTGGTTCAAGCGTTCTACTTTTTCCTCTAATAGTTTAAATTTTTCGTTTTGTTTCTTCTCATACTCTTTTATTTTATCTTCACAGCGTTGATCTGTTTTTCCCAGAGCTATATTAACATCGTTGAAGGTTTTCTTTTGACTTTCCCTCACTTCACTTTTTGCTTCCTCCACCTCTCGCCGCAGACGTGTGCAATTAGCCTCGAGAGAACTTGACTCACGTGTAACCTCTTGTCTTAGCGCTTTGATCTTTTTCTCAAAGTCTGCGCTTTGGTTAGTTTGCAGCTTTTCGATTTGTTCAATTTTTTCTTCATGCTCTTTGAAAGATTTTTTTATCTCTTCAGGGATTTCATTCGTCTCAGTCATTTTTCTTTCTTTTCATACTGGTTATCTTTTATCGATCGCCTGCTCGGCAATCTCCTCAACCTCATCCGCTGTATCCGGCCGATCAAATTCGAACCCATCCAGACTCAGCACCCTCGCAGCAACCCGTACCGAGGACACCAACCACACACCATCAGCCGCTTTAAGGTCGTCAAGCGTAAGACGCCGCTCCTCACACTCCCAACCACGCTCGCGCGCAATTCCAAACATCGACGCTTGCGTCGTACCTGCGAGAATCCCCGCGTCCGTCTTCGGCGTCATCATGCGACGATCAGACACCGCGATCACAGTGGACGTCGGCCCCTCCAACACGGCACCGTCGTCGGAAATGAAAATGACGTCGTCAAAGTCATGCTCATGGGCGTAGCGCAAGGCCGCCATATTCGCTGCATATGAGAGGGTCTTCGCGCCGATCAATGCCCATGGTGATCGCTCCGACAAATCCAAGCGGAACCCTCGCTCCGCGGACATCACTTTGACCCCCTCGCGACGGCCACGCTCAACCTCCTCCGACATCGGCGCCACCGTAATCCATCCCGTCGGCCGACCCGTCGACTCACGGCCACGAGACAACACCCACCGCAGGCCACAATCACGATCTGCTAGCTCCGGGTACTGCTTCTTCCACTCCTCCACGGCTAAGTCCGTCGCGCGGCCCCACAAATCCAGGTCCGGCTCCGGCAACCCCAACATCGCGGCAGAACGACGGAACCGCTTCGCATGCCGGTCCAGATTCCGCACACTTCCACCGCGGAGCATCAGCGTCTCAAAAATACCGTCGCCACGAACCGCAGCAAGGTCGTCGGCAAATAATAGTGGCTGGGACGAATCATGGACACGGGGCTCGCGCCCGACCGAATCCAAACCTGCGTGCAACACAGAGACAACGAGGAGTGGGTTCGTGCCCGGCGACTGGGGCGACAACGGCGGAAGCACAGATGAAGCAGAAGACATATCCGTATTGTATGACGCCCCTGGGACATAACTGCGGCGAAACGTTTCATGATAACCACCACATTCCCGGCTACACTGGCACTCGTGGCCACCCGCGAAACTTCGAACACCAGCAAGACCCCCGGAGAAACGCCCACTCCCACGACGTATCAGAGCCCGCTTCTCGACGCCATCGACGGAGCCGCCGACGCGCCCGACGGGCACCAACAACATGGTGTGGCCTGGCATTATGGAAACCCTCTTGGTGAACAGCGGGCATTTGAGCGCACTGCGGGGGCCGTCGACAGATCCCATCAACGGGTGCTCCAGATCAGCGGAGCGGATACGCTAACGTGGCTGAACTCGCTCATCAGCCAGAAAATTGATGCGCTGGATCCTGGCTCGACCACTCACGGGCTAATCTTGGACGCAAAGGGGCACATCGAACACGCGTTCACTATCGTGCGGCCTAAAGCGTCTTCGCCGGACCGTGACGACGAACCCAGCGTCTACCTGATCTCCGGACCAGAGACTTTCGACGCTCTTCAGACGTATCTGACGCAAATGGTCTTTTGGTCCGCAGTCAGTGTCCACGAAGCAGACCTTGCCCTCATTACCGTGATGGGCCCGGACACGTCGACAGTTATGGCAAAGACCTTCGGTGGCCATCGCGCTCCGAGCACGCCGGCGACCACGCGTCAGCCCGATACGCTTCCCGAAGGAACAATTACATTCACCGATTCCCTCGTCGGCACTGAAGATTCTGTCCATCTCTTGGTACCCAGGCCTTCGCTGACCGACGCTTTCACAGCGCTCATCAACACGGGCGCGAAACCCACCGGGCTCATGGCCTACGAAGCGGAACGCGTCAAAGCGGTCATACCGGAGGTACACGCTGACCTTGACGATCGCACGGTGCCGCACGAAATAGAAGCCTTTATCGGAACCCCCGCCAGCGCGCCGACCCAGCGAGCAACCGTCGACGATGGGCCCACGACCTCCTATGTTCACCTGAACAAGGGGTGCTATCGCGGGCAAGAGACGGTATCGCGGATCCAAAACCTCGGGCGACCGCCCCGGCTCCTGGTCAAACTTCAAGTCGACGGTTACTCTGCCCGGCGACCCGAACCGGGTGAGGCTATTACCTCTGGGAAACGGAAGGTCGGCCGAATCGGAACCGTCGTTGACGACTGCGACGAAGGACCTATCGCGCTGGGGCTCGTCAAGCGGAGCATCGTCGAAAAAGCAATTGCTGGTGGCACGACCGGTGGGGCACAGTCTTCATCAGCCACACAAACGAACGCCTTAGAGGTCGACGGCACAACGCTCGCCATCGATCCCGACACCACTCACCTGGACGAGACCCCCAAAGCCGGACGACAAGCCGTCGACAAGCTGCGCGGGAAAACGCGCTAACTGAAACGCGCTAAGCCGATCGCCCTCAATCGGCCGACCCGCACACGCCCCGGTACACCAGACTAGGAGCGCCCCCATCCCTTCACGCTCCGGGCACCTACCCCGAATTTTTGGTCAATAAGGGGCCTGTGCGCTGCAACAACGGCGCAATTCGGCGACATAGCGTCCCCCTATGCAGAATTTTTCGTTCAGAACCGGTAGGGTATGGGCAGGAAGAAACTATGAACTCGTCATGGGCCGGCGCAGGATTACCGCACCGGCCCGCTAACCCAAGGGGGTCAGACCATGGGTCGCGGCCGCGCCAAGGCAAAGCAAGCCAAGGTAGCACGTCAGTTGAAGTACAACTCACCTGAGATGGACCTCGAGCGCCTCCAGCGTGAACTGACCGGACAACGGGAAGAAGAAGACTCCCACGACAAGTGGGATCGTTGGGCAGAAGACGAGCCCGACGAAGACGACTGGCGCTAACTACCACTGGGGGCGTCTTCCTGGGCACACCCAGTACACCTCACCCCCGGAACAACCCAACGAAAACCCAGGCCAGCGCGGCATAGCTGAGCTGGCCATTTTCGTATGCCCAGAGGGCAGGGCACGCTTCCCCGGTTTACCAGGTCCTACGCCTGCGGATGATCCCCAACCAGAACCGCGCGGTCCTGCTCACCATCGCCGGCAATACGCACCCGGCCCAAAGTCCAACAATCCACATGGCGGGCCGTCAACAGTGCCTGAGCGCGATCGGCCTCATCCGCGCTCACCACGGCGACCATGCCCACACCCATGTTGAATGTCTTCTCCATTTCCGCATCAGACACAGAGCCCAGCTCCGCGATCAACCGGAAAATGGGATTCGGCGTCCACGATGCACGATCCATCTCCGCGACGAGCCCGTCGGGAATCACACGCTCCATATTTCCCA
This sequence comes from Corynebacterium sp., assembly GCF_030530965.1. Lineage (GTDB taxonomy): Bacteria > Actinomycetota > Actinomycetes > Mycobacteriales > Mycobacteriaceae > Corynebacterium. Next base: position 41,955 of record NZ_JAUMTY010000014.1, read on the forward strand.
CGAGTCCGCCACCGGTCACATGGCAAAACGTGTGAGTCTCACATTCCTGAATAAGCTCCACGCAATCCAACGCATAAATCCGCGTCGGCTCAAGAAGCTCCTCGCCCAAGGGCCGGTCAAGCTCTTCCACAACCCCATCAAGCGGAAGGCCGGCGTCCTCCAACAAAACCTTCCTAGCCAGTGAATACCCGTTCGAGTGAAGCCCCGACGATGCCATGCCAATAATGACATCACCATCGCGGACCTTATCGGGCCCCAACACATCCGCCGCCTCTACGACGCCCACGCCAGTCGCAGAAATGTCGTACTCGCCAGGCTCCATCACACCGGGGTGCTCGGCGGTCTCACCACCAAGCAACGCGCACCCCGCCATCTGACAGCCCTGAGCAATACCGCCGACGATCTGCGCCACGTGCTCCGGAATCACCTTGCCGATAGCGATATAGTCCTGCAAGAACAGTGGTTCCGCACCGCACACCACAAGATCATCGACGACCATCGCCACGAGATCCTGGCCAATCGTGTCGTGCTTATCCATCGCCTGAGCCACAGCAAGCTTGGTGCCCACGCCATCCGAGGAGGCAGCCAGCAGCGGCTCCTTGTACTTCCCCAACGCGAAAAGCCCGGCAAAGCCACCGAGGCCACCGCGAACCTCTGGCCTAGTAGCTTTCTTGGCTAATGGTGCGAAGAGCTCAACAGCCCTGTCCCCTGCTTCAATATCCACACCGGCCTGGGCATACGACGTCCCCTCGTGAGCCGACGACGCGTCGTCGTTATTGCCTGTGCTGTCTACCTCATGAGCGTTCATATTGTGTATATCTCTTTCTCGCTAAATAAATGTCGGTCTCACTAAAACTAATATAACCTTGGGCAATTAATCTCGATCACAGTGAGCACACCGCGATCGACATAAAACTAAACGCGCCGCGGGAGTACACCGGGCCTTTCAGTCGCCGTCAGCGCCCACCCGGCGCGGTGTGTTCTTGCAAGTCACGCACGGCACCAGCCTTGCGGCCAATATCGGGTAACCCGAGTGGGTAATGGCCATCGAAACAGGCACAGCACAGTTCCGACCTCTGCTGACGCGACGCGGCCACCATGTTTTCCACCGACACGTAGGCCAGGGAATCTGCGCCGATCGAGGCGCGCACTCCCTCCACGACGTCATCGGGATCAAACTCATTAGCCACCAGTTCGTCGGGGGAGGCGAAGTCGATCCCGTAAAAACACGGCCATTTCACCGGCGGGGACGCGATGCGGACGTGGATCTCGGCCGCTCCGGCGTCGCGAAGCATCTTGACTAAGGCGCGCTGGGTGTTGCCTCGCACGATGGAATCGTCGACAACAATGAGCCGTTTCCCGCGGATAACTTCGCGTAACGGGTTGAGCTTGAGGCGAATTCCCAGCTGGCGGATGGTTTGCGAGGGTTCAATGAACGTGCGGCCAACATAGGCATTCTTCGTCAGCCCCTCGCCGAAGGGAATGCCCGAACCTTGCGCGTAACCAACGGCAGCCGGCGTTCCCGATGAGGGCACGGGGATCACCAAATCGCCCTCCACCGGGGCTTCCTCGGCGAGACGACGGCCAATTTCCACGCGCGTCGCATTGACCGCACGGCCGCGGATCGTCGAATCCGGGCGGGCCAAATACACGTACTCGAACACGCATCCGCGATGCTGCGGGCGGGCAAAGTGGTGCGAGTGCACGCCGTCGTCGTCGATAATAAGGAATTCTCCTGGCTCGACCTCGCGAATGAAGCGGGCACCGACGATATCCAGGGCACAGGTTTCCGACGCGACAACCCAACCACGTTCCAGGCGACCCAGGCAGAGGGGGCGGACACCGTGGGGATCGCGAGCGGCGTAGAGCTTTTCGCCATCGGTGAAGGTCAGGCAGAAGGCCCCGCGAAGACGAGGCAGGAGCTGCTGAGCCGACTCGATCAGGGAGGTGTCCTCGTCGTGGTAGTACGCGAGCAACGCGCACATGACGTCGGAGTCAGTGGGGTCTGAGGCGGGGTCAATCAAGCCATATGCTGCTGCTTCCCGACGCAACTCGCCCTGATTAATGAGGTTTCCGTTATGCCCGAGGGCGACGTCGCCACCGCTGCGGGCCGTGCGGAACATGGGCTGGGCGTGCTCCCACCGAACACCGCCAGCCGTGGAATACCGCGTGTGACCGATGGCCACATGGCCCCTGAGGGCCGACAACGTGGGCTCGTCGAAAACTTGCGACACTAAGCCGAGGTCCTTGAAAACCAGAATCTGCTGTCCGTCCCCGACGCCGATCCCCGCTGCTTCCTGCCCCCGGTGCTGCAGAGCGTACAGACCGTAGTAGGTGAGCTTCGCGGTCTCCTCCCCCGGCGCGTACACCCCGAACACGCCACACTCTTCGTGCGGCTCGGTTTCACCGCGATCGTCGAGGTTGATTGGTGCGAATCCCCCACTAGGTACACCGGAATCGGCCTCCCAGGGCCCGGTCGTGAACGGCTCGCTCGAGGTGGGGGCATTGGCCTCTACACACCACGGATCAACACAATCAGTGCGCGACACGTCCCCCACTGTAATAACAATTGCTGGTTTTCCCAACTAAATCCCGACGATGCGGAGCGCAGGAGGGGTGCACGGGGTGGGAGCGCGGTGGGGCGCGTCGGCCGAACTCACGCGACCGCTACCGCACCTGAGCTACTACCGGACCTGAGGCAACCAGCGCGACACCTCTGCCGCGCGAGAACCCGAGAACTCTACCTCGGAGGTGCAGTCCTCCCACTCCACGATCCCCAGCGCGAGACGAATCCACGTGAGACCATCGGTTTCCACCACATTCGGCGGTGTCCCCCGGGTATGACGTGGGCCTTCGATGCACTGCACCGCCGCAAACGGAGGAACACGAACTTCCA
>NZ_JAUMTY010000014.1:44950-46712 GCF_030530965.1 Corynebacterium sp.
TGACGTGGGCCTTCGATGCACTGCACCGCCGCAAACGGAGGAACACGAACTTCCACGCTATGGCCGGGGGCGTCGGCTTCTAATGCCTTCAGACTCGTGCGGACCGCGCGGGCGATCACGCTCCGTGGGGGGCGTTCGACGTTCTGCGGGTCCATCGCCCAGGGCCTGACTTGTTCCAGGTCCGCCACCAACTGCTGCGCATCAATTCTCTTGGTCACGCACTAACTGTATCGCCACCCCTTACAATGCAAGAGTTACATAGTTCACTGCCCGCTGAGCGGGACCTACATAAGCACCGACGCATCAATAAAGGAAACCATGACAACCAAGGACACAGGACACACCACTGACACCGCAGAATCCGGAGCGACGGCCGAGAAGCCCCACGCGACCGGCCGACGTAACAACAGCGTCACGCTACGATTCCTCGCAGCCCCTAACGACATCCTGCTCGCGGGCGCGATGGGTGTCCACGGCGGGCGCGTTCTCGAGTGGATCGACAAAGCTGCCTACGCGTGTGCCGTCGGCTGGTCAGGGGCCTACTGTGTCACGGCATACGTCGGGCATATTCACTTCACCCGGCCGATTCCATCCGGGCACCTCGTCGAGGTGAAATCCACCATCGCCTACACGGGGCGATCGTCGATGCACATTGTCAACGAAGTCTTCTCCGCCGACCCGCGCGACGGTTCCTTCAGCCGCGCCTGCGACTGCCTGGTCATCTTCGTCGCGTTGGACGAGCATGGAAAATCCATCCCCGTCCCCACCTGGACCCCCACCACGGAGGAGGAGATCCGAGTCCGCGACGCCGCTCTCTCCCGCGTCGATCTTCGCAAAGCCATCGAAGACGAAATGCTGAAACAGACATACACGGAGGACTCGACGGCCCCTGAGCTGGTCACCCGGTTTATGGCGAAACCCCAAGACGTCAACTGGGGCGGCAAGGTCCACGGTGGCACCGCGATGGCATGGATCGACGAAGCAGCCACCGCCTGCACAATGGAATTCGCTGGTCATCGCACTGTCGCGGTCTATGCGGGCGGGATCCGGTTCTACCGGCCGATCCAGATTGGGGATCTCATTGAAGCCGACGCCCGGATCATCCGTACCGACACGCGTTCCATGCAAACTAGTGTTCACGTTTACGCCGGCGACCCGCGGGAAGGGCGCAGCGGGATGAAACTAGCGATCCACGCCTCGGCCGCTTATATGGGTATCGACGAGGACGGGAACCCGCTGGCTGCGCGCCATTTCACCCCCACGACGGAGGAAGATAAGCGCCTCGCCGAACACGCGGAGACGCTGCGTAATCTGCGTGCCGAGTACTCCCCCCACCCGCTTGTGCCACAAAATCCGATCTCGCGGCGGATTCAGTAAGGCGGTCGATGGGGCGCGGGGCGGGCCGCAACCCGAGGCTGGGGGCGGACGGACAGGTGCGCCCCCGGTGCAGCCCCGGCGGGCGTCGTCTCAAACGGCCTGCAATCACCGAGCGTTATGAGCTCTTCTCCTGGGTGAGGTCATAAACGGTCACACCGTCGATAGTCGTAGCACTGAAGTGCTCCTTAACCCATGACGTGATCTCGTTGTTCCCACCAGGGGCACCACCCTGACCAGAATCAGCAATGAAGAAGTGAATCTTCTTCTCCGAGACCAGCTTCTTGAACTGATCCAAGGTCGGCGCATCATCGCTACCGCTGAAGCCGCCGATCGGCATAACATCCGTGTCCGTCGCCAACTGGTAGCTGGCCGCACCTTGCGAACC
>NZ_JAUMTY010000015.1:0-36582 GCF_030530965.1 Corynebacterium sp.
CCGTCTGAACTAAGTCCCGCACAGTTTGAGATGTATCAACCGCATTATGTTGCGGCACCCAACCTAAGCGCGAAACGATGGTAGGACGGTTTTTTCGCTCCGCTGTTTTGCCATCATACCTGGTCACGCCGGACTGGGGTTCAAGCTCTGTCGCGAGAATCTTCATTAAGGTACTTTTCCCCGCGCCATTAGAACCGAGCACGATATTAATTCCACCGGAAAAAGTGCACGAAATTCCGTCCAACACAGACTTAGTCTTTTTATACGAAAAACGTAACTCGCTTACTTCTATGAGCATAGTTTCTTAGTGTACAGATGACGGTTCACTCGAAGCACCCTTTTATTTGTTGGGCAACCTATTCGCAACGTTGGACATTCGCCCTGAGGACACTGGCGGGCTCACCACATAAGAAGTGATATGGGTTAACGACCAGTGGGAATGACCACGTAGGCGACACTTCTAAAACAAGAGGATCCAACCTCGCACTCGGGTAGTAACACCTTAACGCCGGCAGTTTAAGCCCTACATCTGTGACATTTCACCCCAATTTTGGGGTGTTATTCGGTCGCTAAAGCCCCCCCTAGAACCACCAAAGCAACCCTGATAACGTCACAGTAAGGTTCCCAAAGCTAGCCAATGGAAAGACGTAAGAGAAGTATTTCTACACTTGATACAGGGGATAGAGATGAATGCACGATCCAGCAAATTGCCAATCATCGAACTTACTTCGATCGGCGTTGGTATTCTCCTATTCCTCATTGGTGCAATAACGGGCGCGTGGGTAATTGGCGTGGCTGGTTTCGGCATAACCATTATCGCAGTTACCAGCCTGATTCTATTTCTTCCCGTCAAATTAATCGACGCACAACATCAGTACTTCGTTTGGATCGCAAGCGCCGCTTTAATTATTTTCGGAATTTGGTACGGGATTACCCAGCAAGAAGAAACCGAAATCTTCTCACCTTCCCTACTCGCCTATGTTGGTGGAGGCGCTTTACTAACTTCACTAGCCACTTACGTCAGGAAACGTTCACACTAGATCACTCCCCCGACGTCTACCCCGACCCAACCGACGGCACTCATCTTCCCTCGGCACTGAATAGCCGTCGGCACTAATCTTCCCTCGGAACTAATCGTCGCCAAGCACCGGGATGCTTTGTCGCACGGAGTCTAGACGATCAGTATCAATAGTCGCGGTGACATATCCGCAGGTGTAGCCCAATTCCGCGACCCTCGTTCCGTCGGGACCGACCACAACACTATGGCCAATTCCGGTCGGACCGTCGGACTGGCCAACCTTGTCATATCCGCCCGGGCGAGCCTGCCCCGCGGCGGCGATCCACGTCGTCGAATCCAACGCTCGTGCAGCAGTCAATGTCCGCCACTGGTCACGCTTGCCCGGTCCATCCGACCACGACGTCGGCACGACAATAACCTGCGCACCGCCGCGTGCCAGATTCTTAAACTGCTGCGGGAAGCGAATGTCGTAACACGTCGACAGTCCGACAGTCATGCCCGCGCACTGGAAATACTCCAGCTCATTACCTGGGCGAACCGTGTCCGACTCGCGGTAGCCGAACGCGTCATAGCAATGGATCTTGCGGTACGCCGCGTTGACGCGGTCACCGTCGGCACCGTCACGGCCAACCGCCAACGCAACGTTGTCCACCCGATGGCGCGTGCCTTTCTCCGTCTCGACAGAATCGGCCGGCGCGAACATCCCCACGACGGTAACAATGCCGGCAGCCTCGGCAGTCTCGCGAACGGTCGTCGCAAAACGACCATCCAGCGGCTCCGCGATCGTGTCCAACCGACCCTGACCGAACGGGTACATCGAGGCCTCCGGGAACACGATGAGGTCAGAGTTCTCCGACGACGCGCGCATGATCAACTCACACACAGCATCCGTATTCCTAGAAACATCGGGGACGGAACAAATCTGGGCCAGTGAAATGCGCATACGCCACAGACTAGCAGTGAGCCGCAGTAGCTATCAGTGAGAACCAGTAAGGGAAGCGATACGATTTTCGCATGTCCCCCACCGTGATCGCCCTCATGCTGACCACCTCACTCTTCGCCGGATGGGTCGACGCCGTCGTCGGAGGCGGCGGGCTCATCCTCCTCCCGCTCATCATGATCCTGAACCCCAGCTTCACGTATTCGCAGGCGCTCGGCGTAAACAAAGTCGCTGCTATCTGCGGTACCGGCAGCTCCGCGATCACCATGGCCCGGCGCGTCCCGGCCGCGCGGACCGCTTTCCGTTACGCGCCGCTGGCGTTTGGTGGGTCGGCCCTTGGCGCGATTATTGCGTCGTCCGTTGATAAGGACATTATGCGGCCGATCGTTATCGTGCTCCTTGTCGCAGTCGGCGCGTTTGTGCTGCTCCGGCCGTCGTTTGGGCAGGTCACGGTCCGACGAGCCGTCACGCGTGGGCGATGGGTTGCGGCATTGGTGCTGATCACGGGGCTCGGGATCTACGACGGTGCGTTCGGCCCCGGCACCGGTTTATTTTTAATCCTCACGGTCACATCGCTGCTGGGTGAGGACTTTTTGAACAGCGCCGCGTGGGCCAAAATCCTCAATACCTTCACGAACTTAGGCGCGCTAGTTGTTTTTGCGATCAATGGGGATATCTGGTGGCTGCTGGGGTTTGGCCTTGCGGTCACCAACATTGTGGGCGCGCAGATCGGGGCGCGAATGGTCCTTAGTAAAGGTGCTGGATTCGTCCGTATCGTTCTGCTTGTCGTGGTGGTGTTGATGGCCGGGAAGTTGGCTCTCGATCAATTTGGGGTGACGGCATAGGGGCTTGCTGTCAGGGCATAGAGGTCCCCCGTGGCAGTTTAACGGCAGGGTGTGACACGTTAGGGGCTATTTTGGCCGCCGACCCCCAGTTATCCACAGGCGCGGAGTTATCCACAGAAAACGCGATTCACCACTATTGACGACGCGCACCATGGGCATGTTCTTGGCACGATGTGGCGCATGACTCTCACGATCACTCCGTCCGCGCTGCGCACCCTGATGCACGACCACCACGACCATGCGGGACACGCCGAACACGTCGGCGCTGTATGCGACGCCGCGCATGAACAAGCGCCCAGCTTCCACTTATCGCGAACCCACGCCGCTTTGCTCGCTATGGCCGAGGCCGCCTATGCCCAGGCCCACGAACTGAGCGCACGGCATACGCGGTTCGCGGAATCCGTCGATTCATTACGACGCCGTGTCTGCGCCACGGACGATGCTTCGTCAACGCACTTGAGCGAACTGTCCCCGATGCGTGCAGGTGAAACTGCCACGCGTGCGGACAAACTCGGTTAAAGGTGCAGCTCATGGCACTTAATGCAACCTCGACGGTAAATAAAACCTTGGCAGCTCAAGCGTCGGTAATGCGAGGACCGCTGACACACGGCCTGCCCGGAGGAGGACCGCTCACACATGTCCCTCAGTGGAGCCCCGACGAGCTCAATGCCGTCGCCACCTCAATGGCCGGACTCATCGGACCCCTGACCACCCGCATTGCAGACAGCCCTATCCCCGCCACCATCATCGGCGGAATCAACGGTGACGCCGCCAACGCATCACTGAAATCGATTAATGCGGATACGCGCGCGGTCATCGACCACATCACACAGTCCGTCGGCTTATTGCGCGCGCACTCGTCGGCACTCCGCGGCCCCCTCTGCCACGCGCAATCCCTCGAGCACACCATCAAAGAGCTCCAAGCTCAACGCGACGCCACCGCCGACCCGTTCATTAGCACCGGCCTGTACATCATCGAAACGGCATGCAAAGCCGACCTCGCCCTCCTACTCAAGTTCCTGGACACTATCGACGGTGTGCTCGCGCACCTCCTGGTCGACGTATGGAATAGCCCCAACTTCAAACCACTCGCCTATGTCCTCGCCGACGCCGGGATCACCGACGCCTTCCTACCCACTACCGTGCCCGCCCCGGACCCCCAACGCGACAACTCACAACCCTGGCTCGACGGACACACCGTTGAAGACACCGACCGTATCCTCCGGGAACGCCTCGACACCTGGCTTTCCACCGCCCACGACGACAAAGAGAAGCAGTACTTGGAGGGAATACTGAAGACACTCGCCGACAACGACGACGCTTACCTCGTCCACATCGACCATGACGGCGTGGCCATCGCGCTAGGAGACCCCACCACAAGTCCAGCCGTCGCCACCCTCGTCGGCGGGGTCGGATCTAGTGAACCCGGACGTATTCACGGGCACACAGACTGGGCACGTGAGATCAGGCAAGCCAGCGGCAACAAAGCCAGCGTCATCGCATGGTCGGCCTACCCCGCGCCCAGATCATTACCCGCTGCAGCCAGCACCGATAACGCCACCCGTGGAGCACAAAACCTGCGTTCATTCCAACAATCGCTCCGGACTCGCAACCCGTCCGCGCAACTCACCGTCACCGGGCACAGCTACGGCAGCGTCGTCGTCGGGCATGCTGCACGATCCTCGGACGCGACATCTTCAGACGCAACGCAGTCAGACACAACACCGCCACTCGAAGCCGACACGGTCGTCATCGTCGGATCCCCCGGGACCGGCGCGAATCATGCACACGAATTAGCGCCACATGCGTTGGACGGGCACGCGGAGATCGTCGTCGGTAGGAATGATGCCGATCCCATCATGATCACCACCGGACCAGAAGACGGTGCGCACGGCCCCGACCCGTCCTACGCACACTGGGGTGCCGATGCGTGGCTCACCCCCAACGGCCTGGCGGCTACTCCCCCCAGTGACCAGAAAATTCGCGACCTGGGAGGCGTCTATATTTCGAAGGGGAACTTCAGTGAACTGATGAAAAACCACCGGTACAGGGACTACTCGGCGGCTCTTGCACAGGTCATTACCGACGGGGTGCCGGCCGATGCCCACACATCTCAGGGGTGATCATTGCAGGAGGTGCAGCAGCGCAATAATGTGGTTTTCACACATACTGACCAGCGCAATTGTGGCTTTCGACCACACACTGAGCCAGGACGCACACCAACCACCCACACTCCACAAGGGAGCACCCCATGAGCAGCAAACACAACAAAAGCGGTAAGAAAAACAAGAAAGACAAGAAGCTGAACGCCACCGGGGACGAGATCTCCGCCACCACCACAACCGCCAGCAACGTCGACGACCCTAACTTCCTTAAGCCCCCACCCAACTCCCACGACCTCGACGACATCACCGACCGCGCCATCGCACGCGCACACGAATGGCTCGAGGCGACCAACGGGGAGCAGACGCGCAAGGAATCGTCGTCCACTGAACAACTCGCGGCCCTCGTTCACGATCCACAGGGCATCGACTTCACTATGGGCTTCGTCGACCGCGTCGCACGACCAGAAGACAACGCCGTCGCCGCGAAAGAGTTTTCCTCCCTGGGCAGCCCGTTTGGACGGAAAGAGCCCCTCCCTGACTTCCTCGGGCCACTGAATACGGCACTCGTCTCCCTCGGAGCGCTGGCCGGACAAGTGCTGCCCAGCATCGTGATGCCCATCGCCCGCGGCTACCTGCGGAAAATGGTGGGACACCTGGTGCTTGACGCCAATGGCAAGGCGCTTGACAAACTGCTCGACGACGCGCACGCCAACGGGTTCCGGCTCAACATCAACCTCCTCGGCGAGGCTGTCCTCGGCGAGCGCGAGGCAACGCGTCGGCTAGACCGGACCATCGAGCTCCTCCGCAACCCCAAGGTGGACTACGTGTCCATCAAGGCATCGTCGGTGTGCTCGCAGCTCAACCCGTGGGATATCGAAGGAAACACGCGTCGGCTTAAGGAACGCCTCCGTCCTCTCTATCGAGAAGCGGTGAAACGCACACCGCACCCCTTCATCAATATGGATATGGAGGAATACAAAGACCTCGACCTCACCATCAAGCTCTTCAAGGAGCTCATGAGTGAAGACGAGTTCATGGACCTGGAAGCCGGTATCGTGCTTCAGGCCTACCTCCCCGACACTCTCGACGCGCTGCACGAACTCATCGACTTCGCGCACGAGCGGGTCAACAAGGGCGGTGCACCCATCAAGGTGCGCATTGTGAAGGGCGCGAACCTGTCCATGGAGCGCGTGGACTCCGAAATCCACGACTGGAAGCAGACCCCGTACCTGACGAAAGCCGAGGTAGACGCCAACTACCTGCGACTCCTGGATGTTGCGCTGCAGCCTGAGCACGCGAACGCTATTCGGATCGGTGCGGCGTCTCACAACCTCTACACGGTGGCCACCGCGCACGAACTCTCTGTGCAGCGCGGCGTCGAGGACCAGCTTGACATCGAAATGCTCCAAGGTATGGCGCCCGCCCAGGCCCGGGCCGTGCGTCAGATCACGGGGACGGTCATCCTGTACACCCCCGTCGTCCACGCGGAAGACTTCGACGTTGCCGTGTCCTACCTGGTCCGACGGCTCGAAGAAAACGGCGCGCACCAGAACTTCCTCTATGCGCTGTTCGCGCCCGATGTCGCCGGCGATGACGATATGACGCCCATGCAGGAGCAGGAAAAGCGCTACCTCAACGCCGTCAACGACCGGTGGACCACGTTCGCTGGGCCACGGCGCCAGCAGGACCGTCGGCAAGAACGATCCGCTGCTGACGTGTCCAAGCGAGTCGAGTCCGTCCCCGGGCACTTCGTCAACGAACCGGACACCGACCCATCGCTGCCTGCCAACCGTGAGTGGGCCCTGCGGTGGTTGGATCACGACCCGGGCCCCGTCACCAGCCCCCTGATCACAGAGAAGTCGGATATCGACGCCATCGTCGCCCGCGCACGGTCACGGTCCTCCGCGTGGGGCAACACCAGCGGACACGACCGCGCCGAGGTGCTCGACGCCGCCGCTAACGCGCTGGCCGCGCACCGCGGGGAACTGCTGGCCGCCATGACACACGAGGCGAACAAGACCGTGGCGGAATCCGACCCCGAGATCTCCGAAGCCATCGACTTCGCCCGCTACTACGCGGAATCCGCCCGCGCGCTCGACGGGGTCAAGGGGTCGCGGTTCACCCCGTACTCCGTTGTCCTCATCACCCCACCGTGGAACTTCCCGCTGGCCATCCCCATGGGTGGCGTGTTCGCGGCCCTCGCTGCTGGCGCTGCCGTCGTCATCAAACCTGCACCACAAGTCGTCCGCATCGCCGAAGTTGCGGTGAGGATACTGCGTGAAGCCGGCATCGATGAGGAACTCCTCCAACTCGTCAACGTTGCCGAAAATGAAGCCGGCCAACACCTCGTCTCCCACCCGGCGGTGGACTCCATCATCCTCACCGGTGCCTCCGACACGGCGCGACTCTTCCGCAGCTGGAAACCACAGATGGTTATCAACGCGGAAACGTCCGGCAAGAACGCCATCATCGTCACGCCGTCTGCCGACCCGGACCTGGCTGTCTCCGACGTCTACAAGTCGGCCTTCGGCCACGCGGGGCAAAAGTGTTCCGCGTCGTCGCTGGTCATCGTGGTGGGCAGCGTCGGCAAGTCGAAGCGATTCATGAACCAGCTGATCGACGCCGTCGAAACTCTCAAAGTCGGCCCGGGAACCGATATTTCCACCACCATGAATGGGATCATCGAACCCCCATCCGACAAGCTCATGCGGGGGCTGACACAGCTCGAGAGCGGCGAGAAATGGCTGGTCAAACCACGGAAGCTGAATAAGGAAGGGACGCTCTGGTCCCCGGGGCTGCGCGACAATGTCAAACCCGGATCGTGGTACCACACGCACGAATGCTTCGGACCAGTGCTCGGCATCATGCACGCCGCCACCCTGGAGGAAGCCACCGAATGGCAGAACTCCACAGGCTACGGGCTCACCGGTGGTCTACACGCCCTCGACCCGGACGAGATCGACTGGTGGATTGACCACGTTGAAGTGGGCAATGCCTACGTCAACAGGGGTATTACCGGAGCCATCGTGCAGCGGCAATCCTTCGGCGGGTGGAAGGCCTCCGCGCTCGGATCGGGTGCGAAAGCTGGCGGCCCGAACTACGTGGCGCAACAGGGAACCTGGTCCGAAGGGGACGTCGACGAGCTACCGCGTGCAGGGCTTCAGCGCCACGTTGCCCAGCGGCTCCGCCGGATCAAGGGCCAGTTGGACAACACGCTCACCCCGGCCGACCTGTACTGGCTGCGTCGCGCGGCTGAATCCGACGCCTACGCGTGGAGCACCGAGTTCGGCGTTGAGCACGACAACACCGCACTCATCGCCGAGTCCAACATCTTCCGCTACCGGCCTTTGTTGGCACCGCTGCGCGTCCGGGTTGGATCGCCTAGTTCGTCGCCGACTCTCATTCGGGACCTTGTTCGCCTGACGCTGGCGTCGGAAATCTCGGGTACTCCGATGGACGTTTCCGCTACCGCGGAGACCGCCACCGAGCTGGGCGCCATGGGATTCAGCATCCGTCGTGTGGAAGACGCCACCTACGCAGCCGAAGTGGAAAACGCGGAGTCCGTTCGTGTGCGCACCCTTGGTGACGTCGACCCGGCGCTGTACAAAGCGGCGGCGCACTCGGGATCGATTGTCATCGACCACCCGGTTCTTGCCGATGGACGTCGTGAAATTCTGCCATTCCTGCTGGAACAAGCGGTATCGATCACAAACCACCGGTTTGGGTACATCAAGGGCCTGACCAACTGACATCGTTTGTTGGCATGGTTACCGCTAAACTCATCGACACGACCAGCTCGCCTCAATGTTGAGATAGGAAGCTATGCCACTACGTCAGTTCTCTAAGGTTCTCGTCGCCAACCGCGGTGAGATCGCCATCCGCGCGTTCCGCGCAGCACACGAACTCGAGTCCAGCACAGTCGCGGTCTACCCCTGGGAGGATCGACACTCCTCCCACCGCATCAAGGCTGATGAAGCCTACGAAATCGGGGAAGAAGGCCACCCGGTCAAGGCCTACCTCAACGTCGACGAAATCATCTCCGTCGCCAAAGACTCCGGGGCCGAAGCCATCTACCCCGGCTACGGGTTCCTGTCCGAGAACCCTGAGCTCGCGCGCGCCTGTGAACGCGAGGGCATCGCGTTCGTCGGCCCCACCGCCGACGTCCTCGATATGACGGGAAACAAAGCCACCGCTATCCACAACGCGAAAGAGGCTGGGCTGCCCACCCTCGGCGATACCCCCGCCACCGATAACCTCGACGAACTAGAACGCTTGGCCGACGAATCGGACATGCCCTACCCGCTCTTCGTCAAAGCCGTTGCCGGGGGCGGCGGGCGCGGTATGCGCCTCATCCCCTCCCGCGACAAACTCCGCGAGCTGTGCGAAACAGCATCTAACGAGGCCAAAACCGCCTTCGGCGATCCCACCGTTTTCCTCGAGCAGGCCGTGGTCAACCCGAAGCACATCGAGGTCCAGATCCTTGCCGACGGGCAAGGCAATGTCGTCCACCTCTTTGAGCGCGACTGCTCCGTGCAGCGTCGCCACCAAAAAGTCGTGGAACTCGCGCCCGCACCGAGTCTGACCCCTGAGCAGCGCGAGGCCATCTGCACCGACGCGGTGAACTTCGCGCGGCACATCAACTATCGCGGCGCGGGAACCGTCGAATTCCTTGTTGATGAAGACGGCAACCACGTGTTCATCGAAATGAACCCCCGCGTGCAGGTCGAGCACACGGTCACTGAGGAAATCACGGATATCGACATTGTCCGGGCACAGCTGCAGATCGCGGCGGGTGCGTCGCTGCCCGAGATCGGGCTGACCCAGGATACGATTTCTTTCCACGGTGCCGCGATGCAATGCCGCATCACCACCGAGGACCCGGCCAACGACTTCCGCCCCGACACCGGGTACATCACGGCCTACAGGTCGCCGGGTGGTTCCGGTATTCGCCTCGACGGGGGTACTGCCACAGGTGCCGAGGTCACCGGGCACTTCGATTCGCTCCTGGTCAAGCTCACGTGCCGCGGGCGGGACTTCGACTCCGCTGTCCATCGTGCCCGGCGCGCGCTCGACGAGTTCCGCATTCGGGGTGTGGCGACGAACATCCGGTTCCTTCGCGGTGTTCTGGATAACCCGGATTTCCGTGCGGGCAATTTCACCACGTCGTTTATCGCGGATCACCCCGATCTGCTCACGACCAAGCCGTACGCCAACCGCGCCGACAAAATCATGCGGTACTTGGGCACTGTGACGGTGAACAAGCCGAACGGTGAGCGCGCGACCACTCTCAACCCGGCAGATAAATTGCCGACGCTGGACACGTCGGCTCCGCTGCCCGAGGGATCACGCGACCGGCTCCTGAAACTCGGCCCTGAGAAATTCGCGCAGGAGCTGCGGCAGTGTCGCGGTGTTGCTGTGACGGATACGACGTTCCGTGATGCGCACCAGTCGTTGCTGGCCACGCGCGTCCGTACCAACGACCTCGTTGCCGCCGCGGGCCATGTTGCGCGCACGACACCTCAGCTTCTGTCCGTCGAGGCGTGGGGCGGCGCCACCTATGACGTCGCCATGCGGTTCCTCAAGGAGGATCCGTGGGCGCGGCTGGATCGCCTGCGCCAAGCGATGCCGAACGTGTGTATCCAGATGCTGCTCCGCGGGCGCAACACCGTCGGATATACCCCCTACCCCGAGACCGTCACGAAGGCGTTCGTGAAGGAAGCCGCCGCGTCTGGCGTCGATATTTTCCGAATTTTCGACGCCCTGAACGACGTGAGCCAGATGAAGGCCGCGATCGACGCCGTCCGGGAAACCGGGACCGCGGTGGCGGAAGTGGCGATGAGCTACGCCGGCAACGTCGCCGACCCCAACGAAAAGCTCTACACGCTGGATTATTACATGAATCTGGCGCACACGATCGTGGACGCGGGCGCGCATATTCTGGCGATCAAGGACATGGCGGGGCTGCTCCGCCCCGAGGCGGCGCGCATGCTTGTCACCGCGCTGCGTAAGGAATTTGACCTGCCGATCCACATTCATACGCATGACACTGCCGGCGGATCACTGGCCACGTACATGGCTGCGTGGGAGGCCGGTGCGGACGCTATCGATGGCGCGTCGGCTCCTATGGCGGGAACGACCTCGCAGCCGTCGCTGTCGGCCATCGTCGCAGCTACGGCGAACACGAAGTACGACACTGGCCTGGACCTTGCGGCCGTGAGTGCGTTGGAACCGTACTGGGAGGGCGTGCGCTCGGTGTACGCTCCGTTCGACAAGGGGCTCGCTGCCCCGACGGGCCGGGTGTACAACCACGAAATCCCTGGTGGCCAGCTGACGAACCTCCGCGCGCAGGCGACGGCGCTGGGCTTGGAGCACAACTTCGAGCAAATTGAGGACGCGTATGCCGCGGCCGATAAGATGCTCGGGCACCTGGTGAAGGTGACGCCGTCGTCCAAGGTGGTCGGTGACCTCGCGTTACAGCTGGTCGGGGCGGGTATCGATCCGGCCGACTTCGCTGCAAACCCGAATGACTATGACATCCCGGACTCGGTCATCGGGTTCCTCAACGGCGAGCTGGGGACGCCGCCCGGTGGGTGGCCCGAGCCGTTCCGCACCCAGGCGCTCAAGGGTCGGGAGAAGACGCCGGAGATCACGCCGGTATCGTCCGAGGATGAGGAGCATTTGAATGGGTCGTCGGAGGATCGCCGGAACACGCTGAATCGACTGCTCTTCCCCGGACCCGCGGCCGATTTCGATACCCACCGCAACGAATATGGCGAGGTCAGCCGCCTATCCACGAACCAGTTCTTCTTCGGCCTCTACCCGAACGAAGAACAAAAGATTCAGTTGGCTAAGGGCATCGACCTTATTGTGCAGCTGCAGTCCATTTCGGAGCCCGACGCGCGCGGCGTGCGGACCGTCATGTGCTTCCTCAATGGTGAGCTGCGCCCCGTCTTTGTTCGCGACGAATCCGTCGAAGCCGACGTCAACCCCGCGGAGAAAGCCGACCGCTCCAACCCCGGCCACGTGGCCGCACCCTACGCGGGCAATGTCACGGTGACCGTGAACGAAGGTGACGCTGTTCACGCCGGCGACAAGATCGCGGTGATCGAGGCGATGAAGATGGAGGCCAGCATCACGGCCCCCGTTGATGGAACCATCGAGCGCATTATTTCCGACGGGACCTTCCACGTTGATGGTGGGGACCTCGTGGTGGTTATTTCGTAGCGCGCGACGAAAAGCGGCCCCGCGTCGGGCGACCGGGTCGTTCCCCGCGTCGGGCCGCCTACGAGGTCATGGTGATCAGCGCCGGGTTCATGCCCGACGCCATGAGCTTCCGTTTGATGTCCCCCACTATCGTCTTCGGCCCCGCCAACAGCGTTTCATGGCCGAGCCATGGGCCGCGCGCCATAACGTCGTCGGCAAGTGAAATACCCTCCCGAACAGTGAAATCGCGCGGCGCGACAGCGTAGGCCGACATGCGGGCGAACTGATCTTCCTCCGCATGCATCGTCGATGGGTGCACGGTCAGCCAGTCCATGGCCGTGTCGAATGACCAGAGCGTCCGGAGTTCGTACAGGTCGCTGGGGTATTCGGCGCCGAAGAACAGGTGCGTCTGCGGCGGCGACGGTTTCGACGCAAGGTCGAGGATGATCGCGCGAATCGCCGCCAGGTGGGCACCGTGGGCCACCATCAATACGGGACGCGAGCCGTCGAGAAGATCAACCGTCATGGAGCCGCGCGCGGCGCCGATCTCCCACACGTCGCCAGGGCGAGTCATGCGGGCGAGGTCAAAAACCAGCGCTGAGCTGCCGGTTAGCGCCTGCTGCCCGGCCCCTTCGAGCCGTGGCACTTCCAGATGAAACTCGATCAGCCCGTCGTCGCTGTGCGGGATGGCGGGCGCCAGCCACTTCCGCTTACCCGACGACTGCGGCGCCAGGACCGGCACCAACTGCCCGGCGCGGTACGGAATCGGCGAATCCGCGGCGAGCCGGACGACCGTGATGGCGTCGGACCGGTGGTCCACATCCAGCACGGTGGCACCCCAACGCACGGGGACCTCGCTGTATTCGGCGGCACCTTCCTCCAAGAGGCCGATGATCTGGCCGGTTGCCATCGCGAAAAGCTCGAATTCTTCCGACGTGACCTGCGGCGCGATTATCTCGCGACCGGCGTCGATAATGGCGTCACCCATCGCAACATAGTCGGGGGCTTCGACGCCGAAGCTGCGGTGGTCCTCGGCGAGGTGCCGGAGGAAACGCCTCGTGCGTCGATCCAACCCATTCCCTGTTGCCTGCTTGGCGTAGACGTGCACCAGCGCACGCCGAAAACTGGGCTTAATCTGCGACAAGTCCGCCGGGAGCCGCCGGATAAACGAGGGACGGCGGGCGAAAAGATGAGTAAACACGGCGTCGACGAAGCGCGACCCGTCAGTTTGAAGGACAGTGACCACGGGGACCAGAGATGCTTCGTGGACTCCGGCGGTGGCGTCGGCGTGTGGCGTCGCCTCGGAGTTTTGCGCCACACCGTTGTCAGTGGCGTCACCATCCTGCGTCACGGAGTCATGGCCGCGCGGCCGGCTACCTTCTATCACGCCTATCCTTTCTACGGCGAGCCCCCGGTTCCCACATCACAACAGCGGTAGACCGAGGCACATGCACGATTTCCCCACGTGACCTGCCGTGTTGAGCTTCCATACGAGCCAACCGCTCCCGAAGCTGGTGGTTCTCCGCCTGCAGCTCATCCACCTGAGACTTCAGGTCAATGATCGCCCGTATCCCCGCGAGGTTAACACCATCTTCGTGAGAAAGCTTCTGTATTTCGCGAAGCATCTCAATGTCATCCGGCGAGTATCGACGCCCACCTCCGCGCGTCCGCTCGGGCGTGACCAGCCCCATGCGGTCGTAGGTGCGGAGCGTCTGAGCGTGGAGTCCGGTCAGTTCCGCTGCCACCGAAATGACATACACTTCTTCCCGACGTACCTCGTCCAGTGGCTGCCTATTTCCTCTGGTGTGGGTTTGCCGGGACGTTTCGCTGGTCGCGCGGTTTTCGCCGCCAGTTCCGCCAGCTCCGCCGGTCGCGCCAGCGCCAGCCCCACGCGTTCCGCCAGCTCCGCCAGCGCTCGAGGGGCCCGACGTATTGCGTCGTCGATCAGAGTTCGAAGCCATGACTTACCCCTCCTTCCCTGGCCAGTTAGCGCGCGGGTCAAAGCCCAGGCGCTTCTCTTCGGCCACGTAACTACGGAGCGCAGAGGCAGCCCCTTCGTCCAGCTTCGGCGGAACCGCCACCTTCACCGTCACGAGGAGGTCGCCATTCTTCTGATTCCGCTTCGGCACACCGCGGCCACGAACACGCAGCGTACGGCCGTCGTTAGTGCCCGCGGGGATCTTGACGCGAACCTTGTTGTCCAGCGTCGGCACTGTGACAACCCCGCCCAACGCGAGCTCAGAAAAACTAACCGGGACGGTGACGCGCAGGTCGTCGCCCTTGCGAGTGAAGAGCTTGTCCGGCCGCACATGTACGGTGACGAACAAATCGCCCGCCGGACGGCCGCGCATTCCTGCCTCGCCCTGACCAGCTAAGCGAACCTTCTGGCCGTCGACAACGCCCGACGGCACACGCACGGTAATCGTCCGAGTGCGGTTGGTCACACCGCTGCCTTTGCAGGCCGGGCAGGGATCGTCGATCTTGGTGCCCGTGCCGCCGCAATCGGAACACGGCCGCGACAACCCGAACGCGCCACGATTGTCGGACACAACACCTTTGCCATTACACGTCGAACATGTATGCGGCGACGTCCCAGGTTTGGCGCCCGAACCGTGGCACTCCTGGCACGACGAGGGGTTCGTCAAGCGGATCGGCACCGTGGCGCCTTTGGTGGCCTCGCGGAAATCCAACGTAATTTCCGTTTCGACGTCGGCGCCGCGCAAGTTGCGCTGGCCACGGCTGGCGGCAGCAGACGCGCTACCCCGGCCGTTGAAGAGGTCGCCGAGGATATCGCCGATGCCCCCGCCGGACCCGCCGCCGAACAGGTCGGACGCGGAGAAGCCGCTGCCCGTGTCGTAATTGCTAAATGTGGTGCGGAAGCCGCCCGACGACCCGTATTGGCCGCCGAATCCGCCCGAGTTAAAGCCGCCGTTATTGAAGCCGCTGCCACCGAAGCCACCGAGGCCGCCAGAAGCGAGCATGTCCTTCAATTCGTCGTATTCCTTGCGCTTTTTGGCATCGCCGACGACGGAATACGCCTCGCTGGCTTGCTTAAACCGCTCCTCCGCAGCGGAGTCGCCCGGGTGACTGTCCGGGTGATTATCCCGCGCGATCTTGCGGTACGCCTTCTTAATCTCGTCCTCGCTAGCGCTGCGGGAAACTCCTAAGTCCTTGTAATAATCCTTCTCTGCCCATTCTCGTTGAGCCGTCATGTTTGCCTTCTTCCGCTAATTGTCGCTTTGTTGCTTGCTACTGTTGTTATCTTGTGTTGGCTGGTGGGGTTGATGCGCCGTGGGGCGTGTGGGATGCCACGTGGCGCGTTATGGCGTTGCGGCACCTCGCGTTGTGTTAGCCGATCGCTTCCGGCCATCTAACCGCCCGGCTGACGTCGGTGTTTGTGCCCGTGGTTCCGGACGCGCGGTAACCGTCGGCGCATGCCAAAACCGCAGGGCAAACTATCGCCACCACGCACGTGGCTTGCTCACCAACCCTCAAGGTTGAGTCTAGTAGACTTAACTTTACATTGGGAATAACGGCTTAAACAGGGAAAATATTCCAGGCTCGAGCCAGATTTTCGAGGCCGGAGCTTGAACCGGCCAATCTCACGATTCAGCCCTGGATAAAGTGCGGCGGGGCAAAGAACCGGCGAATAAGGTACGGCCGGGAATCACAAAGCCGGCGAGTCACACGCTTGAGAGCCGTCGGGCGTCGTCCCGGCCTGAGTGGAGCGTGAAAACTACGGGGAATATTGGGACGTTTTAAAAGTGCGGAGGTATATGGGCGAAAATCGGCCGAAAATTGACCATATTCCCCCACAGTTTTCACATAGACCCGCCATATACCGCCGCAGTTTTAGGCGCTAAGCACGGAAGGGGCCTGGACCGGGCGTTCCCCACCTAAAAAAAGCCCAGCTCAGCCCCCATGAAAACCGGACACCAGGCGCCATCCCCGCCAACTAAATCTCAGATCGCTCCCCCCGCAGAGATTTAGTCGAATTTCAGGGCATACATGTCTTGGTTCGTCATGCCGAGCTTCTTATCGAAGAGCTTGACCGCGAAATACGCTGACACACACGGCACGATCGCGTAAACAAGCACGACAACTAGGATGTTCCGCACACTCCATCCCCAGCCGTCGGCATTCAGCGCCGCCAGCGGCCCAACGAGCCCGGAAATCCCGAACCCGGCCGAAATGGGCGTACCTTGCACTCGGAAAATGCCCGCCACAATGCCGCTAACGCCGCACGCAACTATCGCCGGCAACAGCGCAACAGGCCGTCGCATCATGTTGGCAACCTGAACTTTCGCGGATCCCACCACATGCACAAGCGATCCGCCCGGCCCATTTACCTTCCACCCGGCCCACATCATGGTGAACGCAACGGCGCAGCATCCAACGTTCGCCACGCCCGAGGCAATGCCGGACAGGAAGATAGCGGTGGCGATTCCGACCGTCGAAATTGGCGACGCCATCATCAGGCCGAAAGCAATGCCCAGGATGAGCCCCATCACGATGGGCTGCAGATCCGCCGCTCCGACGACGAGGTCCCCCAGCCACTTCGTGAAGACCAGCACCGCCGGGTACGTCACAAATTTACCGAGACCACCGGCTATCACAATGACCGTCGGCGGAAGTACCAAGATGGTGTAGCTCTTCAGCCTGTCGCCAATGAGGAGAATCATGATGACGGCAAAGGCAGCGGTCAGGCCGGTGTTAATCACCAACCCGGTGCCTTTGAGCTGGAGGAATCCGTCAGAGTTTATCCCCTTGACGACGCCCGATCCCATGACAGCGGCGATCGCGACAGTGGCGGTCTGAATGTGCGTCATTTTGAATTGCATCGCAACCAGAAGGCCGATGGCTATCGGCAACATACTGGAGGCGACAGACACCATCCCGATGATTTCCTTCCCCTGCGGGAACACGGGAAGCAGGGCCTTAAATAGCTCTCCTAACAGCGCTTGGGGAACCAATGCCACAACAACGGCAACCGAAATGCCGTTGAGGACATTCATGGTAAATTCGCCCAAACCCATTCGGGGCGAATACCGCTCCCCCGTCTGAGTGTTGTTAATAGGTGATTCGTCAAGCTGAACACGTTGCTCAGGGGCTGCTGCTTCTTTCATAAAGCTTCCATCATTGGGGAACTGATAACTAGGCGGGGAACTAGTGGCTCACTGCGCGGAGTTAATTGTGAAAGGTGACCATACCAAAAAGGGACGGTGGCTTCACCCGTTATGCACGACGACTACGCCATGTTTCATGGCGGCCATCGCGGGA
The DNA here is from genome assembly GCF_030530965.1 of Corynebacterium sp. Taxonomy (GTDB): domain Bacteria; phylum Actinomycetota; class Actinomycetes; order Mycobacteriales; family Mycobacteriaceae; genus Corynebacterium. The sequence continues at coordinate 17,392 of NZ_JAUMTY010000015.1, forward strand.
TCAGCCTCGCTCCTAGGAGTTGCACCTAAGAATTGCGCTCCACGCAGACGCCTATATGTACTGCCGACGATTGGGCCAGCTGTGCACATAGTATGCCCGGGACTCTATTTAATTCGCCAGTGAAGGATATTTTGTTTCAGTAAGCTACTGAGGCTGCAATTCTGCGTACTACAGGGCGCTACAGGACGCTACGAGGAAGGCGACGGAGGAGAAAGCAGGCACGAGCAACGCACTGCACTCGTCCAACCCCAACGCTCATCAACGCATGAAAAAGCCCGGGCGGCTATTAACCACCCGGGCTAAAGATAAGAGCTAAAGATAAGGGTTACTCACGATAACCCATGGTCAGGACTGGCCCAATCACGCTGGGTCGCCGATCACGACCATTGCGGTTCGCAACACGCGGTCACCCATTCGGTACCCGGCGCGCAGAACCGTCGCCACGGTTTTCTCGTCGCCAGATGACATATCTTGAACGGCCTCGTGGAAGTTGGGGTCGAAAGCATCGCCTTCCTGGCCAAACTTTTCAACACCCAGATCCGCAATCAGCTTGGTGAATTTGTCCGAGAAGACCTTCAGCGGCCCTTCCTCTTTCAAATCGCCGTGCTTTTCCGCAAGGTCGAAGTCATCCGCCATGGGCAGAAGGTCACTCGCGACTTGTGCCTTGGCCAGCTCGAATGTGGCCGCCCGATCACGCTCAGCCCGACGCCGGTAGTTGGTGTACTCGGCGGAGACTCGCTTCAGGTCAGCAGTCATTTCTTCGAGTTGCTTCTCGACGGGGGACGCGGCACCGGCACCAGACGCACCAGCACCAGCCCCATCATCGACAGGCGCTTGCCCCTCGTCCTGAAGGTCGCGGGCGGCGTCGTCCTCGGCGGATTCGACCGCTACGTCGGGATCGTCTTGAAGACCATCTACTTCAGCGTCGATGTCGTCAAGCTCTTCGGCAACGTTCTCACCGTCGACGGCCCCTTCCGGAGCGTCTCCGTCGGGCGTTTCCTGCGCGAGGCGAGCTTCGTCCACTGCAGCTTCGGCCTCGTTGGGGGATGCGCCTTCGGGGTCTGTGTTGGCCGGCGCACCCGGGTCATCGGGCATGTCGTTGCCTAGACTCACTTGTCATCATCCTTCTTGTCTTCGTCGACTACCTCGGCGTCAACAACGTTGGGGTCGGAGTTGTCAGATCCGGCATCGGCACCCGCGGCACCTGCAGCACCTGCGCCACCTGCAGCTCCACCGTTAGCAGCCTCGGACTCGTAGAGGGACTTGCCCATCTCCTGGGACTCCGCGGACAGCTTCTCAACAGCGGACTTGATGGCCTCGATGTCGTCACCCTTGAGGGCTTCGTCGACACCCTTGGCGGCTTCCTCAACCTTATCCTGGATGTCCTGGGAGACCTTCTCCTTGTTGTCGTCGACGAACTTGCGGGTCTGGTAGACCATGGACTCCGCAGAGTTGCGAACTTCCTGCTCCTCGCGACGCTTCTTGTCCTCTTCCGCGTGAGCCTCGGCGTCCTTCACCATGCGATCGATCTCGTCCTGGGACAGGCCAGAACCATCCTGGATCTTAATGGTGTTTTCCTTGCCGGTGCCCTTGTCCTTCGCGGTGACGTGGACAATACCGTTGGCGTCGATGTCGAACGTGACCTCGATCTGCGGGATACCACGCGGAGCCGGCGCAATTCCGCCCAACTCGAAGGAGCCGAGCAGTTTGTTAGCCGACGCCATCTCGCGCTCGCCCTGGAAGACCTGGATCTGAACGGAAGGCTGGTTATCTTCCGCCGTGGTGAAGGTCTCGGACCGCTTCGTCGGGATGGTCGTGTTGCGTTCGATGAGCTTGGTCATCACGCCGCCCTTGGTTTCGATACCGAGGGATAGCGGGGTGACATCCAGAAGCAGAACGTCCTTGACCTCGCCGCGCAGCACGCCGGCCTGCAGAGCAGCACCGACAGCGACAACCTCGTCCGGGTTAACGCCCTTGTTCGGCTCTTTACCGCCGGTCAGCTCCTTGACCAGGTCGGTCACGGCCGGCATACGGGTCGAACCACCGACGAGAACCACGTGGTCGATGTCGGAAACGGAAATGCCCGCGTCGGAAAGAACCTGCTGGAACGGCTTACGGGTGCGGTCCAGGAGATCCTGGGTAATGCGCTGGAATTCCGTGCGGGACAGCGTCTCGTCGAGGAAGAGCGGGTTCTTATCCTCGTCGACCGTGATGTACGGCAGGTTGATGCTGGTCTGCTGCGAGGATGACAGCTCAATCTTGGCTTTCTCAGCGGCCTCACGCAGACGCTGCATAGCCATCTTGTCTTTGGTCAGGTCAATGCCGTGTGATGACTTGAACTTGTCGGTCAGCCAGTCAACGATGCGCTGATCCCAGTCATCACCACCGAGCTTGTTGTCACCGTTGGTTGCACGAACCTCAACAACACCCTCACCGATCTCCAGGAGGGAGACGTCGAAGGTACCACCACCGAGGTCGTACACCAGGATGGTCTGGTCGTCTTCGCCCTTTTCAAGGCCGTATGCCAGCGCGGCAGCCGTCGGCTCGTTCACAATACGAAGCACGTTGAGGCCTGCAATCTGGCCAGCGTCCTTCGTCGCCTGACGCTGAGCGTCGGAGAAGTAAGCCGGGACGGTAATAACGGCGTCGGTCACATCCTCGCCGAGGTAGCTCTCAGCGTCTCTCTTCAGTTTTTGAAGAATACGGGCGGAAATTTCCTGCGCCGTGTACTTCTTGTCGTCAATATCGACATTCCAGGAGTCGTCGCCGATGTGGCGCTTGACCGAGCGAATGGTGCGGTCAACGTTGGTCACGGCCTGGTTCTTTGCCGACTGCCCAACGAGCACCTCGCCGTTCTTCGAAAAAGCTACAACCGACGGCGTCGTCCGCGAGCCCTCGGAGTTAGCGATAACGGTGGGGTCTCCACCTTCCAAAACGGATACCACTGAGTTCGTAGTACCCAAGTCAATTCCAACTGCACGTCCCATTATCTGTGTTTCCTTTCGTTACATTTGTTGTGACCGGCGGATCATTCGGCGGACACTCTCGGCTCTCGCCGGCGGTCCTGCCCGTGATCTCACCCGGAGCATCTACGTATTTGTGTGAGGCTGAGTGAATCAGACTCAACGACCTGTCACAGTCTGACCCAGAAGACTCAGGCTTGTCAAGCTAACTTGAGTCTTACTCGCTCAACCTTGCGACATTAGATGTAACGACGTCGTACTCAAAGTTATTCCACACGACTCAACTTTTCTTATCGACGCTGGTTAGAGTGGTGTTTTTGGCGTGCAAATGTGTCTTTCTGTATGTATGGCCGACGCCCCGAGCCGACGTTTTTCGCACGTTCCCGTGTGTATAGCCGACCTTGATGGCCGACGTTTCTCGCGCAAGGTTGAGCCCCCGTAGGAAGTTTTTAGTGCGAAACGGACGATTATCGACGGCGCGCCCCCATCATTAACGCGTGTGCTCGTCAAGCCACGCTTTCAAAACGACGGCATGATTAAACACACGGTCTTTTGCAGCAAAGACCAAGATGATGTTTTCCCCCGACGCTGCCCGATCGCATATCTCCCCCACCTGAGAAGCCTCCGAATCGGAGTCGACTTCCGAATTGTCACCGTCATCACCCGATGCGGTGGCGTCCTTATAGGCGGCCAGGCGTTCATCCAGCTCAGAGCGATATCTGTCGGCGAATTCGGAAAAGCGCGCTGGATCGTGTCCCCAGTCTTTTCGCAGCTCCGGCGAAGGAGCAAGGCCCTTCAACCATTCATCAACCGGTGCCGTGGCTTTCTTCACCCCGCGTGGCCACAGCCGATCCACGAGGATCCGCGTCCCCTCCCCCTCCGCCGGATGGTCGTGGATCTTTTCCGTCGTGATCATGGCTTTACCTCCTGCGCTCTCATTCCACACTTACGCCTTTTTATCCCGGCCGTAAATGATCTCATTCCACGCGAAGGGTTTCATTCCGCACCTAAAAAATCTGACCGCACTTTTACACACTCTTTCCCCACGCGTAAGCGCACCATGCGGCCCAACCACTCACGAACAACTCGACCGGGATAGTCACAACGGCGCTACCGATATTCGGAAACGACGTTGTCACGTCGGCAATCGCGTCGACAAGCAATAAAGCAGCGACACCCCACAACCCCGCAGCCGCGTGGGGCCGACGCTTGAGCACCCACCAAGCGCTGGTCCACAGGGCGGCTATTTCTGCGCAATCTAACGCAATCCAGCCCAGCACACCGGGGAATGGCATCGTGAACAGCAGAATTCCCATCCACGGAATGAGGGCAGCGCCCATGACAAACAGGATTCCCGCCAGTACACAATCAGCACGACGGCCGGCGCCTAAATACCTGTGACGCTTTTTCTCGTGTGAAAAGCAATCATGATCCTTATTGAATGCGAATTTACTCACCAGCCATTTTTTAATCGTGAAACTATCAACTCGACGGCGATGGCCCGACGCACGGCACATACCCGACGCATGTTCATGGATCGACGCATGATGGGAACGAAAGGAACATTGTTTGGCCGCGGACGATACATAGTCGACGAGATAGCGGGCGCCGGCGTTCCGGTACATTCTCGCCCTAGACATAGCATTCACCCGGCATGCATTCACCAGACATCGTAGTAACCAATCGCCTCACCTACGTTTGGTAGAAGAAAAATTCACTATGCTCCACTCTGAGATAATTTCCAATTCTGGATCATCACAATGCTGGATCACCCAATGGCCAGTCACGGTGAGTACTGAATTCCATTGACCATGTAATACCCCACGGGCTAACACTACGAGCCCGGAACTAGATCGACTCTAGCTCCGGGCTCGTTGAGTATGTACTCAGGCGCTAACTCAAGGCCTTACGCTTACGCCCTTATGCGACACGGTTGCAAAGCCAACGCCCTACACTTTTACTCTCTACTTCTTTTTGGTCACTAGGCCAACAATCCACAAGAGGATTACCGCACCAAGCAAACAGGTAAGGAAGCTGAAGAACTTTCCTCCACCTTCGACATCAAATCCGACTGCACCGAGCAGCCATCCTCCGAGGAAACCACCGATAATACCCACGATGATATTGAGCGGGACGCCCATTTGAGCGTCGGTACCCATGATCTTCGATGCGATCCATCCGGCGAGGCCACCGATAATGATCCACCCAATAATTCCTAGCGGTGGAGCGGATGCCGCAGCCAAAATAACTTCGTTCATCAGTCAAACCTTTCTCATATTTTTACAACGGGCCACTGATGAGGAAACTGCTTTACTCTTCCGCCACAGTCATGCCCGAGGAATACCGGATGGCTGGTACATGAGCTAGTGAAGAACCATGCACGAGCCTCGTCACAATAAAGTTTACTAGGAATTCTTATGTCTCGGTAGAAAGTACAGCGAGCAATCGGGAACGAGAAACGTGCCGACGTTTGATAAGCGATGCCATTTTCCCGCCACGACCAGGGAGGCCAACGAGGACGAGGCCGCACCCGGCCATTCACGCCGCGCATACAAAAACACTAAGCTAGTTATCGCATTATTACTGTGGGACCCTGCACCCGCATGTATATTGTCCCGTATCACTTTTACAGCCTGAGGATGACGAATGAGCACAACCCCCTCCGACCCGACTTCACAGTCTGATTCGGAAGGCTATTCCACCCAACCCAATGACCAGTTTTCCACAGAAAACCGGCCCACGTCGGGCAGCTCATTCGAACAGCGTCGTGCGGAAGAACAACGCCAAGGGCAAGATCAGCGTTTAGAGGGAACTCAGCCCCCAAGAGAAGAACGAGGTCAGGACACTACTGAGTCCAGCTCTTCACACAGCTCTTCGACCAACGCCCCGATAGATGCCGAGTTTTCCGACGTTCCCACTGCTCGCGATGTCCTCCCCGAAAACGATTCACTCGGTGAAGACCGTGCATTCGACGAGCCACAGGCGCACGACGCTCAATCGCTCGAGGCTCAATCACACGGCGTTGATTCAGACAATCCGGACACAAAAAGCGGATTTTCGACGAATGGGGCGGCGGGTTTTCCTGTCATCACTCCGGAAATGATGCGTGAGGCTAATAGCCACACGACGTCATCGGCCGATGGCTCCGCAGAATCTGAAACCTCCGCGCAACCGAATCACTCGGCGCAATCAGATTGCGCACAGCCGGATTCTGAGCGTCATCAGGATGGCGCAATTAGTAGCCCGCCGACGGGAAAATCAACAAACGGCAAACCGTCGACGGTGACGTCCGACGCATATAACCCGTCACCTAGCACCACGACGCACGGATCACGCCCCGTTGGGGGCGCATCGCAGGCTCACCCCCAGAACGGCTCGGCCGGTAAAAGCGCCGGTCAGGGAAGCGTCGGCAAGGAAAAGACGAACCAAGACCGCCAGGTTCCCTCAGCACCTAACACGTCGGACAACGCGGCAGACGACAAAACGCCTCACACTGCAGCTCAGGGATCGGCAGCTGCCTCTGGCCCATCTGTCTCTGGCCAGGCTGGTTCACGCGGCGCCTCCGACGGGAGCAAGGGAGAGGCCAACGATCAGCAAGACGCCGACCAAGAGCCCACAGAAAATTCGCGGAAAGAAAAGTTCAAGAACTGGATTGCTACCACACCCGCAAAAGCACTGGTCTTCGTCGTCGCTGTCTTAATTCTTGCGGCACTATTCGGCGCTATTTGGATGGCTAATAACGATAATTTCACCGTAGGTTCGTCGGAAAAAACATCAACAGCTCCGTCGGAAGATAATCAAGCTGATCAACCCCAACAGAACTTCCCGACCCCCGGTGGAAAGACAATCAAAGGATCGATCGGGCAAAATATCGATCTTGACGCACGCCAAGTTCAAATATGCGGCAGTAGTACCGGTGAATACACGCGCTCTGCTATCCCGGTCGGGTGGGACTGCTCCGTGGCGGATACGGCGCGCCAGGTCTATAACGACACTCCCAAAGATGATCGAGGGAGCATCACCATCGATAGCCCCATTTCTGATTCGACATTCAAACTGGAATGCCAAGAATTTAAACCCGGGCTCGTGCGCTGCGAAAATAAAGATGACGATATCCACATCTACATCGGCAATTAACCACCATTGGTAATTAAAAACGAATTCACACTTTTGCCCCTCACGCGTGGCATAGTGGTCGGGTGAGCTCTTCCGATAAAAACGCGACACCCGCACCAGAAAACACCGACACCAGCAGCGCGACCTCGACCCAGGTCACTGGGCGCCAGCGGCTCAAGCACCTGGATCAGTCCAGCAAACTGCGCAACGTCCTCTACGAAATCCGCGGGCCGGTCAATGCCGAAGCAGAACGCATGATCGCCGATGGTCACAGAATTCTGCAGCTCAACACGGGTAACCCGGCGGTCTTCGGCTTCGAAGCGCCCGATGTCATCATGCGCGACATGATCGCGGCCCTGCCCACCGCTCAGGGGTATAGCACCGCGAAAGGCATCATCCCGGCGCGCCGTGCCATTGCCACGCGATACGAATTAGTTCCTGGATTCCCCAGCGCCGATATCGACGATATTTACCTGGGTAATGGGGTTTCCGAGCTCATCACCATGACTACTCAGGCTCTCCTCGACGACGGTGATGAAGTGCTCATTCCCGCTCCCGATTATCCCCTCTGGACGGCGGCGACCTCCCTGGCCGGCGGAAAACCTGTGCATTATTTCTGCCGCGAGGACGATAATTGGAACCCGGACATCGAGGACATCAAAGCCAAGGTCACTCCGAAAACCAAGGCAATTGTCGTTATTAACCCGAATAACCCCACTGGGGCTGTTTATAGCCGGGAAACGCTCCAGAAAATTGTCGATATCGCACGCGAGAATTCACTCCTCATTCTTGCCGACGAAATCTACGACCGGATTCTTTACGACGATGCCGAACACATCAGCATCGCTTCCCTCGCACCTGATCTGCTGTGCATCACATTCAACGGATTGTCCAAGGCATATCGCGTGGCTGGATACCGGTCGGGCTGGATGGTCCTCACCGGCCCGAAGGAACACGCCCAGGGGTTTATCGAAGGGTTGGACTTGCTCGCATCAACACGCTTGTGCCCCAACGTGCCTGCTCAGCACGCAATTCAGGTGGCGCTTGGCGGCAAGCAATCCATCTACGACCTCACGCTCCCCGGTGGCCGCCTGCTAGAGCAACGGAATGTAGCGTACGAAAAGCTCAATGAGATACCGGGCGTTTCGGTTGTTAAACCGATGGGTGCTTTGTATGCCTTCCCCAAATTGGATCGGAATGTTTACGACATTCATGATGACGAGCAATTCATGTTTGATCTCTTGCGCGCAGAAAAGATCCACCTCGTCCAAGGCACCGGATTCAATTGGCCGGAGCCTGATCACTTCCGCGTTGTCACTCTCCCGTGGGCTCGTGATCTGGCGGATGCGATCGAACGACTCGGCAATTTCTTGTCCAGCTACCACCAGTAAAGTCCGCGGGCACCCATCGCCGGCGGCATACCCACGCACGCTATTCTGAAAAACACGTTACTGTTACTGGAACATACTGTCGGTTAGGCGTCGTCGCTCAGATTTATTCGGCCTACGCTCCCTTTTACCTGGGCTGCATATCTGCGACCTGAGCTGCGTTTTTACCGACAGATCCGTTCACAATGAGGAGTCCTTGTGGGTAAACACTCAGCGTCCGGCGACGAACCATACCAGCCACGTGGCACCCACACGGCCAACTCCTCGCCCCAACAGGCCCCCATTCCGACGGAAACCCGCAGGTCACGACTCAACAACGCGCGCCGCGAAACTCAGCCACAGCCAACGATGCCACAGGTAGCCACGTCGCAACCAAAACCGTCGCAACCCGCAACCCCACAACCCAAGGCCAGCAAAACCACCAAGCGCTTCCGCCCGCACATCAAAAACTGGACGCTCGGCCAACGCATCCTCGCCGGATTTCTACTCATCGGCTTCATCCTCAGCGCCATCTCCACCGTCGCGCTGTGGCCATCGAACACACCGGCCCGCGTCGATAAGTCCTTCCAAGAAACGTCGTCCCTTCCCCAAAACATTGCCGACGGAACCGTCGCTGTCACAACTGAGGCAGCATGCGGATCCCCCAGCGTCGGCCGGACATTCGACGACACACCACGCGAGCCCACCACATCCACGGGCACGTGCACTCGCGCGATTATCGACATCACGAGTGGCCCTGACAAGGGGAAACGCACGCTCATTGAGACGTCCCACAAACCGGGCGACCCCGACCTCCGCGAGGGCGACAAGATCCGAATGACCCGCCACGCCACCGACGACGGCAGCATGGGGTACGCGTTCAACGATTACCAACGCAAAGTACCCGTGATCGCTTGGCTCATCATCACGGCTATCGCAATGGTGGCAATCGGCTCATGGCGAGGCGCGCGCTCACTCGTCGGCCTCGTCATCACGATGGCGATTATCGGCGCATTCATGCTCCCCGCCCTCCTCCGCGGCGGCGATCCACTCCTGCTTGCCGTCACATCGTGCGCCCTCATCATGTTCGTCGTGATTTACCTGGTCCACGGAATCAGCTGGAAATCCAGCTCCGCGCTCGCCGGAACGATCATCGCGCTGGGCCTGGCCGCGATCATGGCTGGTTGGGGTATCGACGGAACCCGGCTCCGGGGCCTCGGCGAAGAGGACAACCTCCTGGTTCAGCTTTATCTTCCCGACGTCACCGTCCACGGGTTAATGCTGGCGGGATTCATCGTTGGCGCGATCGGTGCGCTCAACGACGCTACCGTGGCGCAGGCATCCACCGTCAACGAGCTGGCCATCATCGACCGCAAAGCATCGCCCTGGCGGCTCTTTGCGGGCGGTATGCAAGTAGGGCGGGACCATATCGCGTCCATGTTGTACACGCTGATCCTCAGCTACGCAGGTGCAGCACTTCCGATGTTATTGCTGATCACTGCGTCGGAGCGGCCGCTGGGGCAGGTGTTGACCTCGGACCTCATCGCCACTGAAATCGTCAGGTCGGCCGTCGGCGCTATTGCCCTTGCGCTCGCGGTTCCAATCACGACGATCATCGCCGCGGTCACCGTCAAACCTGATCCCGACGCCAGCAACGCAGGTGGACATGGCCACGGCCACGTTCATGTCCATCATCACTAGGGGTCGCGTCAGCCCGGCGCTACAAACTGCGCCCCAACGCCCGCACAGACCACCCCGCCTGCATCCACGCGTCAACATCCAGGCAGTTCCGCCCGTCGATAATAATTGGCGACGCGACACACGCCCGCGCCTCCGACGGGTCCAGCCGCTTAAACTCCCTCCACTCCGTCGCCACGACCACGACGTCAGCATTGTGCAGCGCATCCCACACCGTGTCCGCATACATAAGCGTCGGGAAAACCTTCGACGCATTCGCCATCGCTTGAGGGTCGTACACGCTGACCTGGGCACCTGCGAGGCTCAACGCTCCCGCAACCGCCAACGCCGGCGAGTCGCGCACATCGTCCGACTCCGGCTTGAACGCCGCCCCCAGCACAGTCACGCGCGCCTCGTGCAAGGAACCGCCGCACGCATCCTTCACCATGCTGACCAACTTTTCCCGACGTCGAAGATTGATCGCGTCCACCTCACGCAGGAAGGTCAACGCCTGGTCAGCGCCCAATTCGCCGGCGCGGGCCATAAACGCCCGAATGTCCTTCGGCAGGCAACCGCCGCCGAACCCAAGCCCGGCGTTGAGGAACTTCCGTCCGATACGCTCATCCGCACCGATCGCGTCGGCAAGCACCGTGATATCCGCCCCCGACGCCTCGCACACCTCGGACACCGCGTTAATGAAGCTAATTTTTGTCGCCAGAAACGCATTCGCCGAGACTTTCACCAGCTCAGACGTCGCAAAATCAGTGACCAACAACGGCGTTCCCTCTGCCAAGGGCTGTGCATAAATCTTCCTGGCGACGTCCTCTACCTCGGAAGCCGAATTCTGCACACCAAGGACAATGCGATCCGGATGAATCGTGTCCTGCACAGCGTGGCCCTCGCGGAGGAATTCAGGATTCCACGCAATATCCACCGACGTCTCCTCAGCAGAAGTGGTGGAACTATCCGAATCCTGCGAAGCAACCAAACGATCGGTCAACTCCTGAAGCGCACGCGCGGTCCCCACAGGAACCGTCGATTTCCCAAAAATAATGTGCCGCCCCCGCAATAACGGCACCAAATTCGTGACAGCAGAGCGAACAAAAGTCATATCAGCTGCATACGAATTCTTCTGTTGCGGAGTACCAACACCTAAGAAATGAACATGAGCGAAATCGGCCGCTTCCTGGTACGACGTCGTGAAATGAAGACGACCCGAGGAAATATGTTTCCGAATAAGACCATCTAAACCGGGCTCAAAAAACGGCGTCTCTCCGCGCGACAGGAGCTCGATTTTATGCGGATCAACGTCCACCCCGATGACCTCATGCCCTAATTCCGCCATGCACGCCGCATGCGTTGACCCCAGGTATCCCGTTCCAATCACAGACATCCGCATGCCCATGAATTTACGCGGAAGCCACCGCTGAAGCATGTTCAGCCATCGCACACTGCGACAATACGAGCGATCAGCGGAAGTTCATATATGCTTTCGACGCCGTCGGCCCGCGTTGGCCCTGGTATTTCGAGCCCAATGACCCGGACCCGTACGGTGTTTCCGCAGGGCTGGACATCATGAACAACGCCAGCTGGCCTACTTTCATCTCTGGATACAGGGCGATCGGGAGATTAGAGGCATTCGACAATTCGAACGTGATGTAGCCGTTAAACCCAGGATCAATGAACCCTGCCGTGGAGTGCGTCAATAACCCCAACCGACCCAAGGACGACTTCCCCTCAAGACGGCCAGCCAAATCCGCTGGCAGGGCGAACTCTTCCAACGTCGACCCCAACACGAACTCCCCCGGGTGAAGAATGAACGCGTCGCCCTCCTTGACCTCCACTAACGACGTGAGATCCTCTTGCTCTTGTTTGGGATCAATATGCGTGTAGCGCGCATTGTTGAAGACGCGGAAGTAGCGGTCCAAGCGAACATCAATACTGCTGGGTTGGACCATCGTCGGATCGAAGGGGGAAATACCTAGGTGTCCAGAATCGATTGCAGAACGAATGTCACGGTCGGAGAGAATCACAGGCCATAGTTTACCCCGGACCTGCCGGAGTCCCACAAGCATATGGTGCTATTCGCTCCACTATCCCCGGCACGTTGACCGGGAGTTTTGTTGGCTCAAAAGTGGCAATGCTACGGTAAAGGGGGAACATGCATTGCAGTGTTCGCTGATCACGTGTGGATCATGCATATCACGCATTTTTCGTAATAGTTCTTCATGCCGATGTAGTTCAATGGTAGAACTCTTGCTTCCCAAGCAAGCGGCGCGGGTTCGATTCCCGTCATCGGCTCCATTTCAACAAGCCCCTGGTCACGAGATTGTGGCCAAGGGCTTGTCGTTGTATTCCGGCGGAACCGCTTACTCCACCATGTCCATGTTGTGCCGCTCCGGCAGAGCCACAGCGCCAGCAACCGCGATAAAGAACGACGCGCCGAAAATGGTGAAGACCAATGGAGTGGACCCCCACTCCAAAATGATCGGGACGATCAAGGGCGCGACCACACCTGCCACTCGGCCGACGGCTGCAGCCGCACCAGTTCCGGTCCCCCGCATCGCCGTCGGATAGATCTCCGGGCCGATCGCGTACAAGGCACCCCACGCGCCCAAGTTAAAGAAGCTCAGCAACAGGCCTGTGACGATGATCCCCGTCGCCCCGGACTGCAGGCCAAACAGGATCGCCGACACCGCAGAACCACACAGGAACACCGACAGCGTCAGGCGTCGGCCCCATTTTTCAATCAACCATGCCGCCGCCGCATAACCGGGCAGTTGCGCCAAGGTCATCATCAATGTGAACTCGAAGGACTTCACCAGCGAGTGCCCCTGCAGATACAGCAAGGTCGGCATCCACGTAAACGCTCCGTAATAGGCCAGGTTGACGAAGAACCACACCACCCACAGAGCAGTCGTGCGGCCACGCATGTGGGGACTGAATATCGACGACTCCCCAGCAGCGTCTTCACCAGGGCGGTTACCCGTTGGAGCATCCTCCGCCGAAGCGTCCTCCGACGCATCTCCCTTAGCGACGGAGGTCGGGGTCAAAGCGACCGCTTCGTCGAAAGGAACCGTCGAATTACGTGACGATCCCTTTTCGAAGAGCCGAACGCTGCGCTCGGCCTCCGCAAGACGGCCGCGGCTCTCCAGGAAGCGCACGGACTCAGGTAGTCCGTGACGAACGACCAGGGCGTAGACGGCGGGGACGATTCCCACCAGCAGTGCCCACCGCCAGCCGGGCCAGCCGCCCCATTCTTTCGGCACCAGGAAGTAACCGAGCAGCGCGGACATGATCCAGCCGACCGCCCAGAACGATTCCAGCGCCACAACGATGCGCCCGCGGTTCTTGCGCGGAGCAAACTCAGAGACCAGCGTCGACGCGACCGGCAATTCCGCACCGAGTCCCACGCCGACGATGAAGCGCAGGATGAGCAGCATGACCAAGCCGACGGAAAACGCGGCGGCACCCGTCGCAATGCCGTAGGTCAGCAGCGTGAGTGCGAAAACATTGCGGCGCCCCCACTTGTCAGCGAGCAAACCGCCGACGGAGGCGCCAATCATCATGCCCACGAAACCGATGGACCCTAGCCACGATGCTTGGGTGTTGGACAGGGACCACTCTGCCACCAGCGCGGCCATCACGTAGCTGATCAAACCGACGTCCATCGCGTCCAGGGCCCACCCGACACCTGAACCAACGAGAAGTTTGCGATGTTCGCGGCCGAAAGGCAAAGAATCGAGCCGGTCAGAACGCGTGGGGAGCTGGGAATGAACGGTCTGTGATGCGCGCATAGTGATCTTCCGTGAGAGCTTTACGCAGGACAATAGCGCCCATCACACCAATTGAAAAGAGAACCCACCCGAAAGTGTTCAGCTTATCTATTACTTATTATTTATTAATCGATTCACAACGACGGGACATCCACCACGTCTGAACAATCGGAACTGCGGCAGCCAATGTCCAGCCGAGAATAATGTCGAAAACGTAGTGCTCAGCGAAGAAAACTAACGCAAATCCCATTGTTAGCGCGTAAATCAACGCGACACTTCCCCATTTCCACCGACGACGGCTGAAGAGAAAAGTAGCGAAATACATGGTTATTCCGGCATGCAATGACGGAATCGCCGAGACCAAATTCGACGACGCTTGTGCTTTAGCGAGCGGCCCTTCGCCCACGGGAACTGGCTCCACGGGGCCTAAGGTCGGGCCATCAGCGCGTTCCTCACGTCGGGCACCGTCCTGAAAGTCTTTGACGCCCTCGGCCAGGCCGAAGGGGGCAATTTGGCTCCATGCATGGGCGGTAAGGCGTTCAACCCAGGGCTCGGGAGAGTCGTTTTTGTTGTTAACTGGCCCCAAGATAGAGCCCTCACCAGCGTGTTCGGCGGAGAACATGCACGGTGTATGGGACGGTTGGTCGGCGACGTCGGCAGGGGTGCATCGCGCGGCCGCCCACGGAGGAGCCGCGGGAACAAAAACATAAATTCCCAAACCAATAAATGAAACGGCGAGCAAACCAACAATGTAGCGTCGAAATTCCGCGCGCGACCGCAGCCATTCAATAAATGCCACCGTGTAGGGCATGAAGAAATATGAGGAATACACGGCCATGAGAATGAATTCCCACCAGGGTGCGTGCGCATACCGCCAATGCTCCTGGAGCCACACATTCGGCAAGGTCCCACCGAAGAGCCAGCGATCAACGTCGGGAGCCAAGTGCCACTGGACCGGGATCCCCATCCAACCGACGACGGTTTTGATGCCCCGGTATGCGAGCAGGAAGAGAATGAACGGGCCCCAGTCCACCAGGATGTAGGCCAGGTGGCTGTGGCCCAACGAGTAGATTGCGAAACCGACAAAAAGTAGTGGGATGAGGAACGATCCCACTTCCGACCAGCCAGCGAGCACGCCGATCGCACAGACCGCCACTGCCCATACGGCCATCCCCACGCGACGCGTCGTGACTAATTGGTCCTGTGAGAGGGACCGCAACCACGGAAGCCGATAGCGATACGTACCTTTGTCGGCGAACCGACGTCGGCAATGATCAGTCCATCGCTCCTTCACCGACCGATCACCGTCGGGTCGGTCCTGGCGGGCCTGATCATTTTTCTGGTCGGGGTAAATGTCAGTCGCTGTCACACAACCTCCCACGGGGACGTCGGTTGTTGGCGAGACGTCGACCGTGACCACACGATCAGTGATAGCAATCCGAGCACGCTGATGAAGACGACGCCGACGTGCAGGATCCACAAGGATGTTCCGTCCCACACAGCGTGCAAAATGACCGCGGTCACCCACGCCCAGGCGAACACCCGTCGGCCGTTACTCGGTTTGGGCGTATCAGCGCAGCGCCACAATGCCCACACCGTGAACCCTGTCCACGCCACGTGCCCGGCCGGAGACAACAGCCCACGCAACAGCAGGGTCGCGCTCACGGCATCTACATTCCCGCGTGTGGCAATCAGCGCGTTGAGGCCGTATCCCATTGTTTCCAGCACGGCGAACCCTGCACCCGAGGCGACGCCCAATACAACGCCCATTCCTGCGGTTCGACGGCGTCCCCACAGGTAAATCACTCCGGGGACGATGAGCTTGGCCGTTTCCTCGATGACGGCCACGGCCAGCATGCCTAACCAGGGCATGCGGTGGAGAACGTCGAACTCCAGTGAACCTGCAGTGGTTGTGCCGACGATTCCGCCGAACACGGCGGTGAGCGCCACAAGCCCCTCGTGGCCGTGTACGCGCTGGTCGGCGGCGTAAGCAACGAAGAGCACAGCGAGCGGAACCGTGACCGCACCGATGAGGAGCAGCGTCGGAAAGAGATTGAGATTATCCGTCCGAACCATGACGCGCATCACGACGGAATAGGCAATAACGCCGACGACGAGGGTCACCAGCCCCCACCCGACGCCTCGGCGGCGGGACGATCCCGAGGGGCTACTAACACCGCCCGAATACGGGCCTCCGGAATACGGACCGGGGGAAGAAAAGCTCACAAGTACCTCTCTAAGAACAGGTTATTTTTGGCGACGGATCATATTTGGTTGTCGTTGTATTACGGGAAATTTCCTGCCCGGTGGATAGCGACGTCACAACCCGCGTATCCGTCACAGTGAATCCCTGGGAACCCGATGATGGATGGCAATCAGGACCTGACAGTTGCTGTGACGATGGGCTCGTAAAGTTTGTTTTCTCCCCTTGAATAGAATCCACTTTCACCTGTGGAATGCCCTTAATCTGCACAGTAATGTCATCATCACCGGTGAATGCTTTAATCATCACCGGCGTATCAAAAGGGTTTTTAAATTTTAAGTCAATAGCGCCTTCATAGACGGTGGCTTCCCGTCCCGCGGGGTATCGGGAAATGTAATAGCTATGGGGTGTGTGTGCCACATCGGTCATTCCCGCGAAATAGGTGGCGTTATAGAGTGTCGTAGCAAACTGGCTGATTCCCCCGCCAACGCCTTCATCCGAGTGGCCGTTTTTAATGATGCCTGCTTTCACGAATCCCTGCGCTTCCCCACGAGGGCCCGTGAACCCATTCAGACTAAACGTTTGACCTGGCGAAACGATGGCACCATTCACCATTTCCGCCACGCGGCGAATGTTGACCCCGGAATCCGCCGCATATCCCCCCGTCGTGAATTCCCCCATCGTTTCGCGAAAATCGGCCTTTTCAGCGATCTCCGTGGTAAACGTCGCTTTATCGTCCGTGTAGGCGACGTCGTAGTCACGAACAGTGGTATTCGTCAATTTCCCTTGCAAATCATCGAGGGTTTTTGACCAGTTAATACTCACGCCATCTTGGCTAGGCGAGGTCACCGTGACCGAACCGTCGTCGCCAATAAGGACGTCCGCATCCTTCTTTGTTCGCTCGGTGGAACTTAATTGCGAGGAAAGAATGGACTTCGCGGCGCTGTCGTCGTAGTCGGCTGTGAAATGGTCACCATCGGCCCGGAAGGTGACGATTTGCCCCATATCTTCTGGAGCAATAATTCCACTCACATCATCACGGCCCTTAAAAATTAACGGACCAGAGACAACTTTATTGAGAACATCCCGCTCGGCCTGCTTAACCGCTTTCTCACCGATCTCAGGCTCAACTTCTTCAGCCGGAATCTCCACAACGCGGGTGGTGTTCAACCAATGTTTAGACACATTCTCGGCCAGCTCATCATGGTTAATCTTTTGGCCAGTGACTGGGTCTTTAACATCGGCTTTACCGTCGGAACCAATAGAGAGTTCAGCGTTAACGGGCTCGCGGGTGAGTTCTTTATCGACACGCTGGAGCGCATTGTCTAAGGAACCCTCATCAACATCGTTAACAATGCCGACTTCGCGGGTTTTCCAAAATGACTCAATGCGGGTCCACGGGTTCTTCGGTTGATGACCGGCATTCTCAATCGTCTGATCCCAATCCACCCGTAAACCGGACATCGTCGGATCAAGTGACGAGGTCATATCACCAGCATTGATAGAGACAGGCTCGCGAACCTTATCTCCTAGTTCATTGCGGAGCATAGTATCCGCACTTGCTTTACTCATTCCACCAATGCCGACGCCACCAACCTTGACGCCACGGGGAACTTGCCCCTGGCTCATCACTAAATCAGTGGCATATGCAATTCCCGCCATCAGCAACAGGAAAAGCAGAAAACCTAGTGACCACCAGGCAGCACGGTGATGTTTTCGTCCGGGGCCAACGGACGTACGCGCGTGTTTACTACTAGACACAGCGATTAGCTTATATGCACTAACCCCGTACCTAAACTAAGAGACCTACACTGGGACCGTATCTACCGAGAGGATTTCCAATGTCTGACACCACTTCAGCTCACACAGAACCGACGAACCAAGCCCCCGACGCCAACAACGGAGGCCACAAAGACACCATGCTCATCGCCTACGACGGGTCCGTCGAAGCGAAGCGGGCACTGGAATATGCGGGCCGCTTCCTCAGCACCCCGCGCGCGTACATTTTGACGGCGTGGGAGCCGCTGCAGCACCAAGCTAACCGTGGCGTCGGCGCCTCCATGGCTGGCGCTATTTACCAGCCTGCCGACAACCCCGAGGACGGCGACCCCGCCCACGCCGAAGCCCTCCAGACGTGCAAAGAAGGGGTACAGATCGCCCGCGAGAACGGGTTTGAGGCAGAACCGTTCTTGGTGGAGTCCGCCACCACGATCTGGAGCGCCATCGTCGACGCCGCCGAAGAGTTGCACGCTGACGTCATCGTGTCCGGTACACGTGGCCTCACTGGGTTCAAGTCGCTCTTCCAGGCCAGCGTGTCAGATAACGTGTTGCGCCACTCCGGCAAGCCGGTGCTTATCGTTCCTCCGCTTCCTGACAGCAAGTAGTCGCGATCCGGGGCACATCGCTGAGAACTCTGATACCCACCAACGCCGGCCCGGTGCCGGCCCGGTGCCCGCCCTGTGCCCTGACGACTGGGACAAGAAGTAGACGCAGATCGTATCCCCCACCTAGGGTTAGAACATCACACCGTCGATGAGGAGAGTCCGTGAATGCGAACGCGGGTGGCCGCAGCGTCTTGTCCAGACTTCCCGGTAGCGCATTCGGCGCACGGCACCGCCGAGCTATCACCCGCAGCTCCTTATGCGCCGGCGCCATTTTGTTAGTCATTGCCATTGCCGCGCCGACGTTCATCGTCCCCTCGCTCAAGGAATTGCCGACAAACATCGATTACGACGTGTCCACGGCGCCAACCCGGGGGATCCTCATCGACTCGGCAGCATTTAAGGCCGGCCACCCCTCTGCGTCGCACTCCTCAGACCCGGCCTGTGTCGGACAAGCCATGCCGACGCGCTGCTATATCGAAACAGATGTCCCACTGCGGGCGAGTGAAAAAGTGACGACGGCGTCGTCGTCGAAAAAAACGACAAAGCTTCGCGCAGTATCGACGCTCTACGCCGGCGACCTGAACACTCCGGAAAGGGAGAACGGTTCGGACGCGAAGGGCCAGGTAGACGCGGATAATAAGATCGGGTCGATCCACGATGAGGTCGTGCTGAACCGCCACACGGCATTCCCCTCGAAAAAGCCTC
>NZ_JAUMTY010000015.1:36682-46239 GCF_030530965.1 Corynebacterium sp.
ATCCACGATGAGGTCGTGCTGAACCGCCACACGGCATTCCCCTCGAAAAAGCCTCAGTCTTCTGTTGCGATGGATTTATCAGCGCTGGGGATGGGTGACGATGTGAAGGTATCCATCAATGATTTCGTTCGCGATGGCTACCAGTTTCGATTCCCGTTCGGGTCTGAACGGCGGTCTTATCGATTCTTTGACGCTGCCACCGGTACCGCGACCCCCATCGATTTTGTGAACGCGATTCAGCAGCGCGGAAAAGATGTGTATTCGAAGGGAATTGATGTTTATCAGTTCAGCCAGGACCTAGGGCCCGTCAACCTTTATGACGCACAACGACGGCTCATGGACAATGCGGGCAATGTGTCGGAGGTGCAGCGGCAGGAATTAGATAGGCTTCGGCGGAATATTCCCGCGTCCTCGTGGGGATTGAGTTCCGGTGCCCCTATCCAAATGGATCCTTATTATGTGGCGACCCGAACGATAAATGTTGAACCAGCGACCGGAATAATAACAAATAATTCGGTCACGTTATGGGTTTTTTATGCCCAAAATTACAATGAGGCAAAAACGATTAAGGAAAATCAGGATAAAGAATTAGCCTCTCCTTCTCGGACTATGCTTCACTTCGACGCTCAGTGGGATGACCGTACGAAAGAAGCACGGCTACACGATATTCAGAGAGTGATTAAGCCGCTCAATATCTGGAGTAAGGCAGTGCCGTGGATAACGGGCGTGAGCGGGATGATCTTAATCCTGGCTGGGTTGTACTTGTATTTCGACGCGCGACAAGCCGGACGCCGACCTGCGGGGAAGTCCCCGGAGACCCCTGATTCGCTCTAATTGCGCGAGCGCGTCAACCCGTTGAGCGCATTAACTATTTTGATCGCTCTGCTACTTGATCAAAATCACAGTCATTAGAAATATCACACCGTTATAACCAGGTTGAGAATGGCGTCGGACCTGCCGGTAGTCCTAATCTGTTTTCGGCTTATCATCACAAAATTAAATTGCGCTGAACGGAGTGACTGATGATTTGGTTTCATCTCCTTATCGTTCTTGCCTTCATTATTCTGGGGGCTCGTTTCGGGGGAATTGGCATTGGATTCGCGGGTGCAGCAGGTGTCCTAGTACTCGCCATTACCGGGGTCTCAACATCGACAGACGATATTCCGTGGGCTGTTATCGGAATCATCATGGCTGTTATTTGCACCGTGGCCGCGCTGCAAGTGGCCGGGTCAATGGATTACTTGGTTCATCTGACCGAACGGCTCTTGCGCAGGCACCCTCAACAGATCGTCTACTTATCTCCCCTGGTCACATTCGTCATGTCGCTCCTGTGCGGAACTGGCCACACCGCATATTCCGTCATCCCGATCATTGTCGACGTCGCTAAAGAGCGCGGAATTCGGCCCTCCCGGCCGCTATCTATCGCCGTCGTCGCGTCGCAAATTGGTGTGGCAGCATCTCCAATTTCTGCTGCTATGGCCGCGTTGGTTGTCGCTTTGGATCCCTTCCATGTTGGATACTTGCAGTGCTTAGCAATTGTTATCCCGACGACGTTCATCGGGTGCGCAGCCGGCGCATTTGTTGCCGCCCGGCAAGGTAAAGAATTGGCCGATGACCCCGTTTACCAGGAGCGGAAGAAGCAAGGCCTTGTGAAGCCGTCGGCAGCTGGTATTGAAAACTACACTCCGGCAAAGAGCGCAGTTCCTAGTTTGTGGGTCTTCCTGCTTGCTCTGATTTTGGTGGTCACCTACGCGACGGTGACCTCGAAGGAGCTGGGCATTGTCGATAACCCGCCGCTGAGCGCGACGCTGGCGATCATGGCCGTTATGCTCACCGCGGCAGCAGTCATTTGCGGTCTAGCGAAGAAGCCTTTCGGCGAGATCACTACTCAGGAAACCTTCCGTTCCGGCATGACCGCAGCTATTTGTATCATGGGTCTCGCATGGTTAGGAAACATGTTCGTTAGCCACTACGCCGACACGATTTCCCACGGCCTGTCGGGCGCTTTACATTCGCAACCATGGCTCTCTGCCGTGTTCTTCTACTTCGCCGCCCCGCTCATGTTCTCCCACGCGGCGACGACATCCGCCTTCATGCCGCTATTCGTGAAACTCGGCCTGCCGGCAACGGCATTGGTGGCCAGCTATCCCGCGGTGTCTAACTACTACCTGCTCCCCAACTACCCGACGACGGTTGCCGCGATGGAAATGGACGACACTGGTTCCACCCGCGTGGGCAAAACGCCGCTCTCCCACCCGTTCGTCCTGCCCGGCACGGTGTCCATTATGGTGTGTGTTCTTCTCGGATTCCTTGTGGCTCCGATCCTGCTGTAAACGCCCCTGCCACTCCCCCGCACTGAGCTACACTGAGGAGGCATGAAAGACCACTACCGGGCAGTCATTATTGGTGCAGGACAGGCTGGTCTCGCGGGCGCTCATGAACTCGTCCATCGCGGCCTCACGCCCGGGGACGACTTCCTCATTCTTGACTCCAATGACGGTCCCGGCGGTGCATGGCGAAACCGGTGGGACTCCCTCACTTTCGACGCAGCCCACGGGATTGCCGATCTCCCCGGCCTGCCACTCGGCGACCCTGACCCGGACATCCCCGCGTCGCGCGTCGTCGCCCAGTATTACGGCGACTACGAGCAGAAATTCGGACTTGCCGTGGAGCGCCCCGCGAAGGTCATCGGCGTCTGCAACAACGATGAAAATACGGAATTGCTCACCGTGGTGTGGATGAAAGATGGGACCTGCACCTCTGTGACCTGCGAGGTCGTATTAAATGCGACGGGAACGTGGACGCACCCATACATCCCCTATATTCCCGGTATTGCGGACTTTCGGGGCACGCAGCTCCACACGGTGAATTTCACCACTGCCGACGATTTCGCGGGGAAGAAAACGCTGGTTGTTGGGGGCGGTTTGAGTGCGGTGCAGTTTCTTCTGCAACTTGCCCCTGTGACAGAAACGGTGTGGGCGACCCGGCGGCCACCAAACTTCACCGACCGCACATTCGATACGCGGTGGGGCCGCGACGTTGAACAGGCTGTTCGCGACCGCACCCATGCCGGCGACGAACCCGCCAGCGTGGTACGGACCACTGGCATTCCGCTGTGGGACACCTACCTCGACGGCGTCCGCGATGGCGTCCTGGTGAGCCGCGGAATGTTCACCCGCATCACCAGCGACGGCGTTGACTTTGAGCCACCAACATCAGCGTCGGCGGACGGCCTTGGCCCCAGCTCCGCGGATCATCTCGTTCTTCCCGAAAGCTGGCAACCATACGACGCCCACCACCACGAAACAGCTGACATCATCTTCTGGAACACGGGGTTCCGCCATGCTCTCGAGCACCTCGCACCGCTGAAATTACGCATGCTCGGCGGCGGGATAAAAATGCGCGATGAAGTGCGCGTTGAGCGAGATCCGCGGATTTTCCTCCTGGGCTATGGATCAACTGCCTCGACCGTGGGCGCTACGCGCGCAGGCCATCGAGGGGGACGAGCAGCCATGAAGTATCTGAACGATCATTCGTCGTAAACGCAGCTGAGCTGGGGAAATAGTGAGCTATGTAGGAGTTCATAGCTTCAAGCGTCGCCGTCGGTCACCCCCATGAAAAATTTATTCCTGTTCTCCCGCCACATTTCCACCTCACTCACATATAGTGACTCATAACACATTTGAACGGGTATGTGAGTGCGCTCGCACACCACCTGCACGAACGCACACCACCTGTACGGAAATGATCAACCAGGGAGAAACCACATGGCACCTGCCGCCGAGACCCAGCCCCAAGCCTTCATTTACGAGGCACTTCGAACACCCCGCGGCAAAGGGAAAAGCTCGGGCTCGCTGCACATCGCGAAACCGGTCACCCTGCTCACCACGCTCATTAAAGAAATTCGCCGCCGCAACCCCAACATCGACGAACAACGCATTTCCGACGTCATCACCGGCTGCGTGACACCCGTCGGGGATCAGGGAATGGATATCGCGCAGACAGCGGCCCTCATGGCGGACCTCCCCTACTCCGCCACCGGCGTCCAGGTGAACCGCTATTGCGCATCGGGCCTCAGCGCGGTCAACTTGGCCGCCGCCAAAGTTCGCTCCGGGTGGGATGACCTCGTTCTGGCTGGTGGGGTGGAGTCCATGTCTCGCGTGCCCATGGGATCCGACGGCGGAGCCCTCGCGATGGACCCTGAAACCGCCTTCCACACGGATTTCGTTCCCCAGGGAATTTCCGCCGACCTCATTGCCACGCTGGATGGCGTCACGCGTGACGACGCCGACAGTTACGCTGCGCGGTCTCATCAACGCGCTGCTCACGCGTGGGAGGAGGACCGCTTCTCCAATTCCATCGTTCCCGTCACAGACCAGAACGGCCTCAAACTTCTCGATAAGGACGAAACGATACGGCCTGACACTACTGTCGAATCGCTCTCCGGGCTCAAACCGTCGTTCGCCAAAATGGGGAGGATCGGCGGTTTCGACGCCGCCGCGCTGACCCGGTACCCGCAGGTTCAGCACATCAACCACATTCACCACGCAGGCAATTCCTCGGGCATTGTCGACGGCGCCGCCATGACGCTCATCGGCACGGAACAAGCTGGTACGGACATGGGGCTCACGCCTCGCGCCCGGGTCGTGACCACCGCGACCACCGGCGTCGAACCCACGATCATGCTGACCGCCCCCGCACCCGCTGCACGTGCCGCACTCCACAAAGCCGGACTCACTGCCGACGATATCGACGTGTGGGAAATTAACGAAGCCTTCGCCGCCGTCGTCCTCCGCGCACAACGCGAGCTCCACATTCCCGACGAAAAGCTCAACATCAATGGTGGGGCCATCGCCATGGGCCACCCACTCGGCGCGACCGGCGCCATGCTGATCGGACACGCTGTCGACGAACTCCACCGCTCTGGCGGACGCTACGCACTGATCACACTCTGCGTCGCTGGTGGCATGGGGGTCGCCACCATCATCGAACGCGTCTAACCCACGTCGAAAAGCAACGTCTAACGAACGTTTACGCACCGTTTACCCAGGCCAACGTCGACAAGAATGACTACACTCACCAGCCCAAGGAGCCAACGATGACCAACACAACGATCCACTGGGACACCGACGATTCCGGCATCGTCACCCTGACCATGGACGACCCCGCCTCGCCCGTCAACACGATGAACGACGCGTTCCGCGCGAGCCTTCACGACACCGTGGAGAAGCTCACCGCCGCCGTCGAGGACAAGACCGTCACGGGCGTCATTATTACGTCTGCGAAGAAAACGTTCTTCGCCGGTGGCGATATCACCTCCATGATTAATACCGGCCCCGAGGACGCCCAAGCCACCTACGACATGCTAACCAGCATGAAAAAGGATCTTCGCGCGCTGGAAACGCTCGGCGTGCCCGTTGTCGCCGCGATTAACGGAGCGGCCCTCGGAGGCGGGTTAGAAATCGCGTTGAGCTGTCACTATCGCATCGCCGCCGATGCCAAAGGCTCCAAGATTGGCCTTCCCGAAGTCACCCTGGGGCTCCTCCCCGGTGGTGGCGGAGTGACACGCACCGTCCGCATGTTGGGAATTCAGGAAGCACTCATGTCGGTGCTCACCACCGGCAAGCGCATGCGCCCTGAGCAGGCGAAAGGTCTCGGCCTTATCGACGATGTCGTCGCCCCGGACGCGCTTATCGACGCCGCACGCGAGTGGCTGGCCAGCAACCCGGAGCCCTCACAACCATGGGACCGGGAGGGCTACCGCATTCCTGGCGGAACCCCCACATCACCCAAGCTAGCGAGCATTCTTCCGTCCTTCCCCGCGACCGTGACCAAGCAGATCAAGGGCGCGCCCATGCCCGCGCCGAAAGCGATCCTGTCCGCAGCGGTTGAGGGGGCGCAGGTGGACTTCGACCACGCCCTCGACATAGAAACCCGGTACTTCGTTGAGCTGGTCACCGGCCCCACCGCAACCAACATGATGCAGGCATTTTTCTTCGATCTGCAGCACTGTAATGGTGGAGGTTCGCGCCCCAAGAACGTCGAGAAAAAGAAGTTTAAAAAGCTGGGCATGGTCGGCGCGGGAATGATGGGCGCCGGCATTGCCTATGTCGCAGCAAAGGCGGGGCTCGAGGTCGCGCTGAAGGACGTCGAACTCGCCAATGCCGAACGCGGCAAGGCGTACTCCGAGGGGCTAGAGAAGAAAGCGCTGGACCGGGGACGTACCACCGCCGAAAAATCGCAAGCACTCCTGGACCGCATCACCCCGACGGCCGACTACGCCGACCTTGCCGATTGCGACATCGTCATCGAAGCGGTCTTCGAAAACACCGAGCTCAAGCACAAAGTGTGGGCCGAAATCGAAGAAGCCGTCCCCGACGACTGCCTCCTCGGGTCGAACACCTCGACGCTGCCGATCACGGGCCTTGCCGAGGGCGTCACTCGCCCACAGAACTTCATCGGCATCCACTTCTTCTCCCCCGTGGACAAGATGCCACTCATCGAGGTCATCAAAGGCGACAAAACCGACGACGAGACTCTCGCCGGGGCGCTCGACTTCGCGCAACAAATCCGCAAGACGCCCATCGTCGTCAATGATTCTCGCGGGTTCTACACATCGCGCGTGATCGGGTTCATGCTGGATGAATCGCTGCGGATGCTCGCTGAGGGCATCGACCCGGCCGTCATCGAAGCGGCAGGTCGCCAAGCCGGCTATCCGGCACCGCCACTGCAGCTGACTGACGAACTCAACCTCAAGCTCGTGCGCAAGATCAACACCGAGAATGCTAAGGCCGCCAAAGCAGCCGGTATTCAGGTTGACGACGGAGGCGTCGGCACGATTGTCGATGCCATGCTCGACGACTATGACCGGCCGGGCAAACTCGAGGGCCGAGGGTTTTACACCTACGCCGACGGGAAACGCACCGGCCTGTGGGAGGGCCTGTGGACTGAGCTGGGGGCCGGTCGCGTGTCCATCGGCGACTACGAAACAAAAGTGTCTGACGGGGACCATGTCGGGCGACGTGGCGATGCCCCTAACCAACCCTCCGAGGATGCTCCCACCTTCGCTGACCTGCGGGAACGGATCCTCTTCGCCGAAGCCTTGGAAACACAAAAATGTGTCGACGAGGGCGTGCTGATGGACGATGCCGACGCCAACATCGGCTCGATCATGGGGATCGGATTCCCGGCGTGGACCGGGGGAACGCGGCAGTTCATCAAGAATTACGCCCGGCCTGAGGATGCTGACCTCCCCGAGAATGCGGGGGAGGATTACCCCACCCGCGGCATCCCCGGATTCGTCGCACGTGCCCGCGAACTCGCCGCGAAATACGGGGAGCGCTTCGAGCCTATGAAGTCATTGACGCAGTGACGTAGGCCGAGCCGCCACCAGCACGCGTTTCATGAGGTCGCTGGCGTTGTTCGTGTCCAGCGGGACGCCATCGATCGCGGGCAAGCGTCGGATCATTTCGTTCAAGGCCCGGCGCGCCCGGCGCGCATCGATCACCTCGTCCGGGTTTTCCACCCAGCAGCCGCACAACACAACATAGGAGAACTCGTTAATCAGTGCCGAGAGGTCCTCCCACTCGGCCAGGCCCTTAGGGAGGTCGCGGGCATAAAGCTCCTCCATCCGACGGGATGCGCTGAGCTCCAGCAGCACTTGGCGTCGCGCCACAATGCCCGGGCGCGTCAGGTCCGTCCGTTCCGCCACATAATCCAGCAGGAAACCGTCGGCAAGAAGAACACGGCGAGCCTGCCTCCGCACGATCGAGGTCGGGGCCCGGGAGGATCCTGTCACCCACAACACAAAGAGAGCCACGATGGCGCCGATAATTGTCTCGCCCGCGCGCTGGGAGACGATTTGGGTTGCGGTCAGGTTGTTGGTGGGCGCGGTGTTGAGGATCAGGAGGAGCATGGCGGTGATCCACACCGACCCCAACGCGTAGTTGCGGCCGATGGTGAAGAGGGTGGTCGAGTACAGCAGGGCGCAAATCAGGAGCAGGGGTACTGTCGGCGGGTCGATCACGTGGATGACGCCGAAGAGGGCGATACCGACCAAGGTGCCGACGACGCGATCGAACCCGCGGTGCGTTGTACTAATCCGGTCTTTGCCCAAGCTCAGTACCATCGCGGAGGTCATCACCGCCCAGTACGGGTGGCCAAAACCCAGGCCGTAGGTCAGCGCGCCTGTCAGGAAGATCGACATGCCCATGCGCAGGCCAATCTGCACCGCCGCCGAGCGGAAACTCAGCGACCATTTCACACGACGAAGAGCCGACGGCGGGCCCAAATGCGGCGATACCCGCGACAGTTTCGGCGCGTGATCTGCATTGACGCGGTACTTCATCTTGCGGAGCGTATGCCACCGACGCCACACGACGGCTTCCACAAACTGCGTGTGAATATCCCGCGTCTTTTTCTCCGCGTACCGGCCGAACGCCGAAAATGGTTTAAGTTGACGCCCCCAGCCGTATCCCAAGCGCACATCTTCCAGGGCCGTGAAAACCGCTGCGTGCGCGGCCACGCGACGCCGCGCGGCCTCGGTGTGGGTGAGGTTTTCTTCACGCATCGCTTCCACGGCGTCCTCCGCCGCGGTGATGTCATCGCGCATCGCCTTGTTCCGGTCCACCAGCTGCAGCCCCATCGAAATGCACAGCGCCAGGACGAACCCGCAGGCGCCTGCCGTCACGAGAGTAACCCCGTCGACACCCCTGGTAGGAAGGTATGTTGCCACAGCACAGGCGATGACGTACTGCATGGCGCCCGGGGGGAAGGTAATCAAGCTGTGGTAGACGATGCTGCCGAAGCAGCCCATCAGGGCCATCACCACAACCATGAGCATGATGTTGCCGGAGATCGCAACACCCAGGGCCTGCGACGCAACGAAACACACGCCGAAAACGACGAGAATACGGAGCCGGCGCAGCGGGGGCATATCGCGGGCGGACATCGCGATGAATACGCCCGTCAGGCCCGGCATCGCCAGCACTGGCGAGAAAACAATGGCCAAGGTGAAAAGGGTGACGAGGCCCGTAATCATCCCGTGGATCGTGTACCGACCCGTCCCCGGAGATTCCGGCAGAGAGAAAAAGTTACGGACTTCCCGCCCGGAAAGCTCCCAAAACCTATTCCACCATTTCACCAGCTATGACCACGTCTCCTCGGCCCAATGATCCCCACGATTCAAGAACAGTCGCGAAGTCAAGGTGTACCCCGCAACGTCGGCTTCCATTATCGACCCGTCCACGCTCAACAACAATTCCGGCTTACCAATGTGGTTGCGGTAGTTGTCGATCGCCTCGGACAGGATCATGACACCGCGAACGTCGGGGCCGTCGTGGTAGGACTGCTCCGCCCGATCGATGCGAACCAGCAGGTCACCGGCTTTGTTGCGCATCATGTCCACATCAACATGGACGCCGTCCGCCGACACCAACCCCAGGTGGGAGCGGTGACGCGGCTCGGGAATATCCCGACGCACGCCCACCACGGTGCCGTACACATTCGTTTCGGGGATGATTGCGGAATCAATCACTCCCGACGCCACATCTGCCGCT
>NZ_JAUMTY010000091.1 GCF_030530965.1 Corynebacterium sp.
GCTCGGATTCACAACGCTCGGATTCACAGCGCGCGGGCATATCGCGTCGTTCTTTCTTGGGGCTCGCGGGCACCGCGTTGGCGGCAACGGCGCTGAGTGGATGTGCGGGGACACGGTTTTCGCCGGGAGGTCAGGCGCACCAGGATGACAACACGATCACGTGGTGGTCGTCGCACCCGGGACAGTCAAAGCCGGTGGAACAAGAATTGATCCGTCGATTTGAAAAGGATCATCCGGACCTCACGGTCAATCTCATTGACGCGGGGAAGAATTACGAAGAATGCGCCCAGAAGTTTAATGCGGCGCTGACGGGACGAACCGTTCCCGATATCGTCATGCTCTCGGATGTGTGGTGGTTCAACTTTGCGCTGAATGAGCAGATCACGCCAATTGAGGATGTGGCGTCCGAAGTGGGTCTGGATACGTCGACATATGTGACATCTCTTTATGAGGACTATGCATTCAACGGTAAGCATTTCGCGCTTCCCTTTGCCCGCTCGACGCCGCTGTTCTTTTACAACAAAGACGCGTGGAAACGAGCAGGCCTTCCCGACCGTGGTCCCGAATCGTGGGATGAAATGGATGAGTGGGGGCCGCGCTTACAGACAGATCGGCAGAAAGGGCACGGGTGGGGAAACGCCGTCGATTATTTGTCATGGACGTTTGAGGGCCCGTTGTGGACAAAGGGCGGAGCGTACTCAAAAGAGTGGGATTTTACTTTCACATCTGACGAAACAATCGCCGCGGTGGAATGGCTCAAACGTACCGTGTCGAGTGATGGGTACGCTGCTATTTCTCAGTCGTTGGCCAATGATTTCTCGGCCGGATTATATGCCTCGGTGATTGCGTCGACGGGAGATTTGAACGGGATTGTATCTAACGCCTCATTCCCGGTAGGGACGGCGGCATTGCCTAATCCTCGGGGAACAGGCGGATGCCCAACGGGTGGGGCAGGGCTAGCTATTCCGGCCATCATTTCTGACAAACGGAAGAAAAACGCGGCAACGTTTATCAACTACATCACGAACACGGCTAATACATGCTTCTGGTCGAGGGAAGTGGGGTATATGCCGGTACGAAAAGATGCGTCGGCTGATCCGGAAATGAAGACATTCTTGGACGAACACCCCAATTATCAGACTGCGATCGATCAGCTCCCGCATACGCGCATTCAAGATCCAGCGCGCGTTTTCGTTCCTGGCGCAGACCAGGTTATTGGTGGCGCTTTCGAATCGATCCTCACGAATAACGCCGATATACGGTCCACGATGAAAAAGGTTGATAAGGAAATCAGCAGGGCCTATGAGACGCAAATTAAACCGAAAATGCCGTCGTGATGGGTTTTCATAGCACCGTTTTCAGCCATCACCCTGTTGACCACGTAATTGTTCACAGAACGTAACTGCAGAAAAGAAAGAGCACAAGAATGGCGTCGATACGTTTTAATAATGTCTCCCGGATCTATGGTGACCGTAAAGCCGTCGATAATCTGAACTTAGATATCGCGGATGGTGAATTCTTAGTTGTCGTGGGGCCGTCCGGCTGCGGCAAATCCACGAGTTTGCGCATGCTCGCGGGCCTGGAACCTGCTGATGAGGGGCCAATTTTTATTGGCGACAGGGACGCGACGGGTGTGCCCCCGCGCGAGCGCGACGTGGCGATGGTGTTTCAGAATTACGCGCTGTACCCCAACATGACAGTTGAGGGGAATATGAGCTTTGCTCTTCGCAACCGTGGGATGGGGAAGAAGGAGACGCGGCGGCGTGTCCATGAGGCTGCGGCGATGCTGGAGCTTACTGATCTACTTGACCGCAAACCTGCAGCATTGTCGGGTGGGCAGCGGCAACGTGTCGCGATGGGGCGAGCGATCGTCCGGGACCCCGCGGTGTTCTGCATGGATGAACCGCTGTCCAACCTCGATGCGAAACTTAGGGTCTCGACGCGGTCACAGATTCTTTCTCTGCAGAAAAAGCTGCGGACAACCACCGTGTATGTGACGCACGACCAGGTTGAGGCGATGACCATGGGTGACCGTGTGGCCGTGCTGAAGGACGGCGTGTTACAGCAGGTTGACTCGCCTCGCGATGTTTATCAGAATCCGGCGAACACGTTTGTGGCGTCGTTTATTGGATCGCCGACGATGGGCCTTTTCACGATTGATGGTGGGCCGATTATGGGTGTGCGCCCGGAGGACTGGGAGGTTCTATCGGTGGCATCCGGGGACAACGCGGCATCGACGACGGGGGAAGAAAACGTGCAGGTTGCGGGCGTGGAGAATGATGCACCGGTGCTCGACCTCACTGTCACACACATCGAGGAGCTCGGTGCGCAATCGTTTGCCTATGGCACGCCGACTGCCTCACGAGGGACTCAGGGCGACGTCCAGATCAACCCCATGACGGGTCGGGACGCGCTCGCCGTGCTCCTCCCACGAGATGGTGTCGCGGGGAGCGGGCGGAACCACGTTACGTCGGACGTCGTCCATAAGAACGGCCAGGTTACGGCTGCCGATGTGGCCGTTGGGTCCGTGATCACTGTTCGCGCAACACGAACCCACTACTTCGACCCAGACACGGGCAACCGAATTAATCCCCCCGCTGGCTCGTCAGGTTACTAATCCCCCAAGGGAGCCCCCCGATGCGAAAGAAAGGACGCGACTAGTCCTCGTAGCGATCCTTAGCTTCCTGCAGGATGCGCTCAGCTTCTTCCTTATCGCCCCAGCCCGAGCCACTGACTTCCTTGTTCGGCTCCAGGTCCTTGTAGTGGACGAAGAAGTGCTCCACCT
>NZ_JAUMTY010000092.1 GCF_030530965.1 Corynebacterium sp.
GCAGCCATAACCAATTAGAATTAAACCAGTCCAACTTTCAGGGGCCAGTTCAAAAGTGCGGGGGAATATGCGCCAAAAAATAAAAGTGCGTGGGTATATGGTCCATTTTCGGCCATTTTTCGCCCATATTCCCCCACAGTTTTCACAACCGACCCCTATATAGTCCCGCAGTTTTCCGGCACACGGACACACTTGCGTCGTTAAACCCGCAAAACCCCGTGCCACCCACATCATCCGAACTTCAGGAATTAAGAAAGCGCGGGTGCTTTCCACACCCGCGCCTTCACCTCTCATCACGCCGCTCGAAGTGACCAAGAAAGCTGTGCCCTAGCTTCTAGAAGCCAACTTTTCGCGTTGTGACACTTAATTAATCGCCAGATAGCGACAGAGCGTTACACCCTCACTACTTTTATACCCTATATATCCGGAAAAATTAATAGAGAAGGCGAAATAGGTGACGAAGATTACGCCAGATAATCCGGGAATGACCGCGTTGTTCCGACGGCCGTCTTGTCATTATCACCCTGCAGAGCAGCTTGAACATCCGTCGCCTGAGGCACCTGCGGCTGCTGCTGATCCGAAATCGCGTGCATCAAGTCCCCCGGGCAGCTGTGCTTCAACCCCAGCAAGTGACCAAACTCATGCGCAATGGTCCCCTGCCGCGCACTCTGCGACATCCCGTCCAGGTACGACACATTCAGCAACACCCGATAGGGCTCATGGCGCGTCCACCCCACCCACTTGGCATCGTCGCGGTGAACATCAAAGACACGCACGGAATTCGTTGTTTCCTTATCGACGACGTCAAACGTGATTTTGCCGCCGGTCGCCTCCGTCCACGAGTCAGCCGCAGCCTGAATCTCGTCGGAGTACCGCTTGCTGTCGTTAAAAATGACGACCTTGCCGTCATGCACGGCCCCGTGGCCCTTTCGGAACAACTCCAGCTGTGGGAGTGGCTTTCCATTGGCGACGGCATCATGCGCCTCGGCGCACTGTGCGGGCGTGTTATCTTGGCCGTTCTTGTCGTGGGCCTCCGCGTCCGGTGTTGCTCCTGGCGCTAGAAGCAACGCGCCAGTGGCGACGGCGGACGCGACGACTGCACCGAACCGACGTCGTCGCCCTGGTTGGTCACGGAGTGATTCACGGGCTGATTCGCGAGCGGATTGCCGAATGGATTGTCGGGCTGATTGATGAGCTGATTGTGCGGCGGGCTGGGACGCTCTCGTCTGAGCGGAAAACTGCATGCGGGCTACTTTCTGTCTCGGTAGTTCACGTGGAGTTCGTTTTTCAGCGGAGTTTCTCTTCCTACACAGCGTTCTTGTTCTACACAAATCTGGGGAAACAAGTCGGGGTAAACGAGCCTGGATATAAAAATCGCCCCGGCCGGCGGTGTACATGACACAACGCCACCCGAGGTGACTATAAAAAGCACTCGCGACAACGACGAATTACGCCGCCGCCTGCGAGGCAGAGACGACGACCCTCCTGGCGCACGGCCGAAGAACGACACAGCACCGCGCCGATACACGGCGCTCTATTTGGAGGGGTAGATCCTCGTCATCTCGTCGTTGTTATACCTGTTTAGCGACCAGCGCGATCGAGCCATTCCTGATGACAAGAATGACGCCGCTGGTGAAGTCGCTGGACTGGTCCTTGAGGTTCTGGGACGTCAGGACTTTCTTGTCCTTAATGCCCTTGACTACCGGGTTAGCGAACTTCTCGATGTCAGGGATTGCTTTCACAACCTCTTTCTTGACGTCGTCACCCTTCTCCAAAGCTCCGATGAGCTTGGCAAGCTTTTCGGTGTCACAGCTGCTCAGGTAAACAAACTGCTGGACGTTGCGCTTGTTCTCGATGGAGACGGTCTTGCCATCGGGGGTAATGACGTGATCAAGGGGGGCGGCCGTGCTGGCTAACGCAGTGTGGCCTTCACATGCCGGCTTCGCGCTTGCGGCGGGAGCGGTAGCTGCCGTCACAGTTGCTAGGCCAAAAGCCATCGCGCCACTGAGTGCCACGGCACCGATTCTCTTGGTCAGTCGCATTCATTTCTCCTGTTCGTGGGGCCACAGTGGGCGGATTCGCGCACAGCCTCATGGCACAACCTGGGCTGCGCCACCAGGCCTGTGCTGAATCCACTTCTGTCTGTGGTCAAAGGTGTAAGGGCACTACGCCACTCCGGTGCGGGAGGGCGGAGCAAAGGCTCGTCATCGTCGACGGCATGTGGTGACCCGCCCGTGCATCAATCACGGCGACGGGCACCACGTACAACCGACGCTGATGTTTACCTTTGGTAGTGATTGGCGGTTAACACCCGGTGGTGCCCCTATGCGGGGCGCTCACCGAGGTTTACTCACCTAGTTTCTATCCCCCGTGGGAACGGCGACGGTTCCAGAGGACAACCCCTGCACCTGCACCGATCAGGATCATGGCCAGCAGTGCCAACCAGATCACGTTCGCACCGGTGGAAGCCAAGGCTCCACCGACTCCGTGGCTGGAGCTGCTGCCGGATCCGCTACCCGAGCCGCTACCGCTGCCCGAGCCATTACCGGATCCATTGTCCGAGCCGTTGGAGCCGTTACCGGATCCACCGTTGTCCGAACCATTGTTGCCGTTATCCGAGCCGTTCGAGTGTCCGGAGTTTCCGTTGTTATCCGACGGAGCCGGGGTCTCGGAGGACGGGGTACCAGACTCGCCAGGCTGGCCGGGTGTCTCGGACTTGCCAGGCTGAGCAGGCGCCTCGGAGGACGGCTTACCAGG
>NZ_JAUMTY010000093.1 GCF_030530965.1 Corynebacterium sp.
CCTGACCACTCGGGCGCACATGAGCGGTCCGGGCGAGTTATCCGCGTGGAGTCTGATTACGATAAGTCCACCATTTTCGGCGATCCGCCGTCGGAGGGGCGGCACCGCAAGAGTTCGGCCCGGCGGGGTGCGTCCCACCGTCGGGAGGATGACGATGTGCCCATCGTTGATGGTGAGCTCGAGCCCGAGAATCGGCTCGACCAGGATTAAGCGGAAGTATAAGCGGGCAGTGAATAACCCAGCAGCCAGAAGGAGTTTCTTTTCATGACGGATCACACTAACCCAGGGGCGAAAGACGCCGAGCCTACGTCTGTTGCTCAGCCCACGTCCGCCGCGCAGAATTTGGATCCAGAGCGCCGGGCCCGGCTGGCAGAGCTGGTCAAAGAGCTGGCAGTCGTGATGGGGAAAGTGACCTTATCCTCCGGCAAAGAGGCAGATTATTACGTCGATTTGCGCCGGGCGACGTTGCATCACGAGGCCTCGCCATTGATCGGTGCTCTTTTGCGGCAGCTCACCAAGGATTGGGATTTCGATGCCGTCGGTGGCCTGACACTGGGCGCAGACCCCGTCGCCGACTCTGTTTTGCACGCATCCGGCCGGCCCATCGATGCGTTTGTCGTGCGCAAAGAGGCGAAGAAGCATGGCATGCAGCGTCGCATTGAGGGCCCGGACATTAAGGGCAAGCGCGTGCTCGTCGTCGAAGATACGACAACCACAGGAAATAGCCCGTTGACCGCGGTCAAGGCGGCTCGCGACGCCGGGGCCGAGGTTGTCGGCGTCGCTACCGTGGTGGACCGCAACACGGGTGCGGCCGACGCCATCCACAATGAGGGCTTAGAGTACCGATCCATCCTGGGGCTGAAGGATCTCGGACTTGAGTGATTCACCCCGCGCGGCGGATCCCCACGCGTCAGACTCAGGCACGGTCAAAACACCAGCTGGCGTCGGTGCCACGGAGTGGAATCCGCACCCCGTGGGCGTTGGCCCGTGGGAGGTTGAGCATCCCGGCGAACCGCGGCCGACGGCTGATCGTTATGACCCGGCCCTTTTGGACGAGGGCGACCGACGCAATGTCGTCGACGCGTACCGGTACTGGAAGCGCGATGCCATCGTCGCGGACCTGGATACGCGCCGCTTCCCGTTCCACGTTGCGATCGAGAATTTTACGTCGGATCACAACATCGGGACCGTCGTGAGGACCGCGAATGCGTTTGCCGCAGAGGCGGTGCACATCGTCGGCAAGAAGCGGTGGAACCGTCGCGGAGCCATGGTAACCGATCGTTACCAGCATCTTTATCATCATGCGACGGTTGACGACGTGCTCCAGTGGGCGCACGAGCACGATCTCACTGTGATTGCTGTGGATAATGTGCCCGGCTCGGTGCCTGTTGAGACGGCCGAGTTGCCGGAGCGGTGCCTCCTCCTGTTTGGCCAAGAGGGGCCGGGGGTTAGTGAGGAAGCGCAGCGCGGTGCGGTGCAGACGGTGTCGATTGCGCAATTTGGTTCCACGCGGTCGATCAATGCGGGGGTTGCTGCGGGGATTGCGATGCATGCGTGGGTGAGGCAGCACGCGGACCTGTCGCGGGCGTGGTGATTCACGCGGGTTCTCGGCGACGATCATCAGCGGGCTGTGCATGACCGCGCAGCGCCCGCCCAATCGTGTGGGTTCAGTAGCGCCTACACCATCGATAGGGCACGATTAATACAATGCAGGATAAACGACATAGCAATCAGACCGACGCGTCCGCCGACGTTACTGCGGACGCTACCGCCGGCGACACACCCGACCACGAGGGCAGCCCGCGAATTAACCGCGCCGAGCAGGTCAACCATCGTGGCAGCTCCTTGCGGCCGCAACGTCGCCAGCAGGAGCTGTGGGAGAAATGGGACCACCGCGCCGATTTAGCCGAGGACGCCATCCATGAGCGCCATGCGCGCCGGGTGTGGGGCCTGCCGGGGACGAACCTCGCGGTGGTCTCGTGGCCGGCGTTGACGCGGGATAAGTTCTTCCTGCGCTGGCATTACTGGTGGCAAGCGCATTATTTGGATTGCTTAGTGGACGCGGCGTCGCGCCGTCCGCTGAAGTCCCGCTCGCGCCGAATCAGCCGGACCATGCGGGGAATCCGCCTCCGCAACGGTGCGCCGCTGACCAAGAACCGCTACTACGACGACAAATCCTGGTTAGCGTTGGCGCTCGACCGCGCGGAGGGCCTGGGCCACGGCCACCAGGCGAGGAGTCTGAAGGACCTCCAGCAGAACATTATCGACGGTGTCGACTCGCTGACCGGCGTTGTTCCGTGGCGCGTGGGTGAGGCGTTTTATAACGTCCCGACGAATGGCCCGGCGGCGATCATGATGGCGCGGATGGGTCGCGTGGATGAGGCCGAGGCCCTCACCGACTGGATGTTCGAGAACCTGATCAACCAGGACGGCCTCCTGATCGACGGCATCCGCATGAAGATGGACGGCCCGGAGCCCTCGACGGCTGTGTACGCCTACAACCAGGGTGTTGCTCTGGGCGCCTGCGTCGAGATCGCTCAACGACGCCGCGAGGAAGCCGGCATCACGGATGATCCCTCCAGCGCCGGGGCACACGCCGGTTCCGACGTGGCAATGTCCTCGATCACCAGGGTCCACAACCTGGTCCACGCCATCGCAGTCAACTTGGCGACGGACACCGGCGTGATCAAGGGCTCGGGCAG
>NZ_JAUMTY010000016.1:0-1267 GCF_030530965.1 Corynebacterium sp.
CGCAATAACCAGGCTTCGATATATCCGAACCGTGGATGGTCGGCTCCTCTGGCCATGTAAAGACCGAATGATGTTTCGACATACTTATCGACGTTGCGCGTAAAGCCTTTAGGGTCAATATTTGTCTTACTGTCGATATCGAATGTTTCGTGTTTAGGCGCGTGGGTAGCTTCGTGATGGGGCTGATTCGTTGGTGATTGCATAGCCGTCCTGAGTTAATTCTGCTGGTTTATTCATTGTGCCGGTTTAATTTCGACGATTGCGGTTGCGGGGTCGGCGTCGCCGTCGAGACCGGCCCCGCGAGGAAACCGGTATGCACGTCACTGATGACACCACGGCATCGAGTTCATACTTCGCCCGCTCGGCGTCATCGGCCGGGCTGCCGTGTGAGTGGGGAAGGCCGACGTTGGCCCGGCCGTCGGATAGTTCGATCACGCGGACTAATTCGGGTGGAAACCGTTGAGCGATACTGGCTGCTCGAAGACGCGCCGATGCAAGGGGAGTGCCACCACCGGTGGGCAGTGAGGTGAGGCACCGTCGGGCGCGTGACAGGCTCCGGGTGACGGGTAGCCCGATTGCTGCTTCATGTCCCCGGGCGACGATGATGCAGACTTTGCTGCGGTCCCGATAGCTCGATTGCAGCACTTCCAGGGCGGTGGATTTCGCCGTGCGGATGGCGCCGCGGCCCATGGATCCGGATGCGTCAACGATGATGATGACCAGTTCGCCGCCGGCCGATTCGCGTTGGGCCGTACGGAGGTCGTCGCGAGTCAGGATGATTCGACGTTGATTGCGCTGACCTTCCTGATGGCGATGCCGGAATTGTTGCCACGGCGCCGCTGCAGCGAGGGTGGGAAGAATCGCGAGATCGGTGTCATGGGTTCGCGCTGGCATGACCCGACGAACACGGCCGCGATGGGAGATCCCACGAGGCCCATTACGGCCGGGCCACACCGTGGTTGACGTCCGCCCTCGGCGAGGGATGTGGGGGATGGTTAAGGGCTGGTCATCAGGCTTATCGACGGGGTCGGTGTTCCGGGCTTCCGCTCCCGTGGAGGCGTCGTCATTATGGGGAGGATCGTTGTGGTCCTCGCGCAACGTGTCACCGGAATCGCTCTCCGATGGCGATGAATCCTCGGGGGACGCATCCGCGCCAGGCTCTTCATCGGAGGTGGTGTCGGCATCGTCCGGTCGTGCTGCGGCCGGATTCGCGTTCTTATTCTGCTCGTTATTCTCTTCTTCGCTGTTTCCGTCGCGTTTCTCGTCG
>NZ_JAUMTY010000016.1:1367-43651 GCF_030530965.1 Corynebacterium sp.
ACCTCAAGAAGATGAGCATTGTGAATGATGACGAGCCCATCGCGCTGGGGTGCGTTGTGTTCGAGCCCATCGCCCCTGAGTGCACCCCCGTCGTCCCCCTCAACGTCGGATCGCTCGTGATTAAACGACGTGCTCATCCGCGTGACATCAGCGGGCGTCATGCTGGGACTCACACGGATCACTGATCCATGCTTCATCCCCGCCCAAAGTTCCCCCAGCGCATCTAACGATTCGTTGATCCGCACCGAATCGCCCGTGAGCAACAGCCACGATGGGTGGGCCTGCACCCATACCTGTAGTGCATCAATGGCATGTGCCAAAGAGTCAGGATGTGCCATGGTGTCACTCTCGTTACTGGTCGGGCTCATTACTGGTCGGGAAAATAGTTATTCACATACCTGATGAATCGTGCGCGTCAACCGCGCATCAACATCACCCGGCGCTTCGAATGCCTCGGTCGGTACGCGGTGTCGGAGGGCTGCGAGCGCCACCGCCCCAACATCTTCCCTGGTCACAGTGTCGTGACCGTGGAGCGCAGCTCGCGCACGTGCGGCACGGGTAATAACCAGCTCGCCACGATGCCCCACGCATCCCGTTTCAGTACAGACCTCAACCGCAGTGAGCACGGCATCTTCACTGAGCTCAATATCACGGACGCGGTCACGCGCCTGCTCAATAGACGTGGCCAGCTTCTGCTCTTCCTCCTGGGCGTCATCAAGAAAAGCCTCAGGGTCCGCGTCGAAAGCGAGCCGCTCGCGAACAATAGTCATGCGCTCCGTCGGGTCGGTAAGAGTATCCACGCGCAAGGCAAGACCGAATCGGTCCTGCAATTGCGGGCGCAAGTCACCCTCTTCAGGATTGCCCGACCCCACCAACACAAATCGCGCCGGGTGCGTGTGGCTAATGCCGTCGCGCTCCACGATGTTGATCCCGGACGCCGCGACATCGAGCAAGACGTCCACCAAGTGGTCATCGAGCAGATTAATTTCGTCGATATAGAGGAACCCATTGTTGGCGTCGGCCAATAGTCCCGGGCGGAACCGCGCCTCGCCAGTGGTTAATGCGGCGTCGATATCAAGCGATCCGATCAGGCGGTCTTCAGTCACGCCGAGGGGGACGTCGATAACCGGTGTGTTTCCGGACGAACCTTCACCATGCTGTGACAGCAATTGCCCTAACGCGCGGACCGTCGTCGTTTTCCCTGTTCCCCGGTCTCCGAAAGCCAGCACACCCCCGATGCCGGGATCGATGGCGCAGAGGATTAGTGCTTCTTTGAGCTCATCTTGTCCGTGGATGTGTGTAAACGGATACACGCGGTTCATTCGGTTACCTACGATTCGCGTTAGTGCCGGGCGGAAGACATCGGAGTAACACCTTCGACGGTCGCATCCAGGCTATCTGAAATATCTTCCAACTGGTCAAGCACATCATCGCCCGCCTCCCACAGACCACGGTCCGCGGCCTCAAGCAGACGCTCCGTCATTGAGAGAACGGCCGCAGGATTGTGCTCGGCTAACCGATCGCGCATGTCGTCGTCGGTAATAAATGTGGACGCAGTTCGGTCAAAAACCCAATTATCGACGACGCGGGCCGTCGCCTGCATACCGAACGTGTTCTCAAAACGGGAGCGGATGTTTGCCACACCCTGATAACCGTGCTTGAGCTGCGCTTCATACCAGGCCGGGTTGAGCAGACGCGTCCGCGACTCCAACCTCATCGCATCATCCAGCGACTCAACATTGGTCTCATGCTGCCACGCGTGAGAAACCTTCGCAGACGGGCGCACACCCGAAACCGTCTCGACGACGCTCGACACACCGCCCAGGAACTCGAAATAATGGTCGACGCCGGCCAGCGAAATCTCCGTCGAATCCACATTCTGGAATGTGGCGGAAACGCGAGACAGACTTGACTCCAAGAGAGCCCGGTTCTCCTTGCCCTTAACGTGCTTGCCCCACGCGTGGCCCATGCGATGCAGATACACTTCGGCCAAATCGGAATTGTCATCCCACTCTGAGGACTGCACGAGCTTGTTGACGCCGGTCCCATAATTGCCCGGCGCGGTCGCATAAATGCGGGTCGCGGCCGAATCCAGGTCCAGGCCAAGCTCTTCCGCCTGTTGCATGGCGTGGGCGCGGACGGGGTTGTCCTCTGGTTCTTCGGGTAGCGACGCGATGGCGTGGATGGCGTCGTCAAGGAGCTCCATGGGGCCCGCAAGAAGATCTCGGCCGACGCCCGACATGGTGCAGACGACGTCGACGCGAGGGCGGTCCAGCTCCTCGAGGGGGATGATCCGGTATCGGCTCACCCGTCCCCGCTCATCGGTGAGGGGTTCTGCGCCGATCAGGTGAAATGCTTGCGCGATGCCCTCGCCGTTTGTTTTGACGTTGTCCATTCCCCAGATCACCATGGCGATGGATTCGGGGTAGTGGCCTTCTTCCTGCCGTAATTGTTCGACGAGTGCGTCGGCGGTGGCGGCGCCGCGCCGGGCCGCGGTGGGGGTGGGCATGGTGGCTGGGTCGGCGCCATGCGTGTTCCGGCCGGTGGGGAGGGATTCGGGGCGTGACGCGGGTTCTCCGCCGGGCGCGGGTGGGATGTAGGCCCCGGATAGTGCGGCGAGGAGTCCGTCGGTTTCCTGTGAGGACGTTAATAGGGAGTGGAGCCGACGGAGGTGACGGAACCACGACGTTGGGGTTGCGTTTGCGGACTCGGAGCCGTTTGCGGGCTCCGCATCACTATCGAGTGCCCTCGCCACGAGCGAAGTGAATCGCGTGAAGTCGTCGTGGACGACGGCGTCGACGGCCTCCGTGATGTGCTCTTCGTCCAGGTGATCAGCAAGTGGATCGGACGTCGCCAACGGATAAGTGCAGGCAAGGCTCAGTATCCGCGCGGTTTTGTCCTGGCTGAGAGGTTCGCCGAGTGTGTGGAGACCTTCTGGAATAGGGGTACGGCGGATCCTCTCTGCGGTAGCGGAAACGCCATTGACCCATTCGTGCCAGGGATTGTGTGAGCCGTCGTCCTCGTCCGCATCATCGCTGTTGGGCGGTGGACAGTCGGTCAGATCAGCTTCGGCGGCCAGCGTCACCAATTCCGAACAGGTGTCAGCATTCAGCTTCACCGAGCCATCCTTTGCCGACGTCAACAGCCGGAACGCTTCCTCGGCTGCAGCGGCCAGGGCACCGTGGAGACCAGCGTCGATAAGTTGAGGAGTGAGGTAGCTGACCAAACCGGCGAAGGATCGACGCTTCGCGATCGTGCCCTCAGCGGGGTTGCTCATCGCGTACAGGTACGAGTGCGGGACGCTGCCGGTGAGGAGCAGCGGCCAGTCGTCCCTGATCAGGCCGGTGGAGCGCCCCGGCATGAATTCCAATGCCCCGTGGGTACCCCAGTGGAGCATGACGTCGTGGCTGAATTGGTGTTCGAGCCAGAGGTAATAGGCGGCGAAAGAGTGGGAGGGGGAGGCCTCGGGCGCCATGAGGACGTTGAGGGGGTCGGCAACATCGCCGAAGTCCGGTTGGACGCCGATGAACACATTGCCAAGGCGCACGCCGCGGATGAAGAGCTCGCGGCCGTCTGTGTCGATCATTCCGGGAGTCCGCGTCCATAGCCGATCGATCCGTCTGACCTGCGACGACGTTAACGCCTCGTTGTACTCCGTCGCGTGCCATGTTGCTGCGACATGACACGTGCTGCGGTTACCCGCGTCGGAATCAAAAAGACTATCGACGAGGGCCTCCGGAGAATTGGGAATCTCGACGGTATAGCCCTCCGCGCGGAGGTGGTGGAGGAAGTTCCACAGCGAGCGGAATACATCGAGGTGCGCGGCGGTACCGATTGTTCCGTCGGCATCGTGGCCAAAAATGGTTATGGAGAGTTTTCGCTGTTCTGCGGGCAGGCGGCGGAGTGCCACGGTTCTGATGGTGCGGTTCACCACGAGTGCGCACATGTAGGGGTCGGGGAGCATCCGCTCGACGGCGAGTCGCTGGTCAACGGGACGATCGGGGTCGTCGGTCTCAACGGCCGGGATGCCGCGCCCGCCGATCACCCACGGAGCCAGCCCTGATTCGAATTCAGGAATAGCGATATTCATAGACACCTGGCCCGCTGTCAGGCCAGGCAGATCCGACGTTTGCCACCGGTCCAAAGCCATCCGCAAGAGGGGGACCGGGGTGATCATGGGAACGCCTGTCTCCGTGAGGAATTCGACGCCATTATCGACACGGGGGTTCGCGTGCGTTCCCGCAAGCGTGAAACCGGTGAGGTTCATCCACGCGTCCACGGCCGGTGGAGGTTCGACGCCATCGGGCACGTCGGTGGGATCCCCCGCCCACACGATGGCTGTAGCGCCACTGGCCTCAACGAGTTTCGCGATATACGAGACCGCGAGCGTGTCGTGGCTGGCAACCTGGAATGGGCTGGCGGCAATTCCAATGCGTACGCCTGACGGAGCATGAACGATCTGGGGGCGGTCATCTCCATCGGCCGAAGTTTCCCCACCCGTCGGATTCACGGCATATCCGCAGGCCCGCAAAAGGTCGTCGTCGTCAAGAGAAATGATGCCGTGTGGGCGCGACTGTGCGAGAGAACCAGGATCGGGAACCCCGGCTAAAACTGTTTGGACCAGACGGATGGCGTGGCACATCCCCTCAGGCGTGAGTTGCCGGAGCGCTTCCCGCAGACGCGCTGTGATTCCTGGCCGTGGTGAGGTTGCTCGGTCAACGATGGGGTCGGCACAAGGCACGGATGCGGAGACCACGAATGCGCGCTCAGACTTGTGCGCTTCCTCGATGGCCGTATCAAGGGCCGCCCCCAGAGCGTCAATATCCTCCGGCGTCATCGGACCTTGTACAAACACAGCATCGGCAGCGGCCAGTTCGGCATCAAGATCGTCCGCGGTTGCGAGCGTCCCAGCATCGAAAGGCCGGTGACGTAAATCAACCGGTTCAGCACCACCAGCATCGCCAGCACCAGCCCCAGCGGTCTCGTCGTCGGGAGTCGCGGTGTCTGCGGCATACTTTTCGCGGAATTCGTCCCATGCGGAGTGCATAGTGAGCGCAATGGACCCACCGAATCCGAGAAAAAGAATGCGCATGACAGTGTCCTAACAAGAAGTTGGCGTGACAACGAACCGAGAACGAACCAAGGCTGTACCACCACACAGCATAGGAAAGATGAAAGGGATGGGGGGAGGTGGTAGCCTGAGCACGATTCGCACGTTCGGGTGCCCCATTGTGTGACCGGTGGAGATGCCGCGTCACGCTCGCTCATCGCCCTTGACCTACGGTGAGCTTTTCT
The DNA here is from genome assembly GCF_030530965.1 of Corynebacterium sp. GTDB lineage: Bacteria > Actinomycetota > Actinomycetes > Mycobacteriales > Mycobacteriaceae > Corynebacterium. The sequence goes on from NZ_JAUMTY010000016.1 coordinate 6,663, forward strand.
ACCCCAGGAGATTTTGCTCAGTGAGCCATCCAGAGTTTCGCAATGTTGCCATTGTCGCCCACGTTGACCATGGCAAAACCACACTTGTTGATGCCATGCTTCAGCAGTCAGGCGTGTTCGGCGATCATGACGAGGTCGTCGACCGGGTCATGGACTCGGGGGATTTGGAGAAGGAAAAGGGTATTACCATCCTCGCCAAGAATACGGCTATCCATCGCAAGGGGATGGGCAAAGATGGCACCGATTTGATCATCAACGTCATCGACACCCCTGGCCACGCTGACTTCGGCGGTGAGGTTGAGCGCGGACTGTCCATGGTTGACGGTGTTGTCCTCCTTATCGACGCTTCCGAGGGGCCGCTTCCTCAGACGCGTTTCGTGTTGGGCAAGGCGCTGGAAGCGAAGATGCCCGTCATCATCGTCGTCAATAAAACTGACCGTCCCGACGCTCGTATCGACGAGGTTGTCGACGAAGCCCAGGACCTTTTGCTCGAACTGGCCGCGTCCTTGGACGACCCGGAGGCGCAGGAAGCCGCCGAAAAGAACCTGGAGCTGCCCGTTCTGTATGCGTCCGGTCGCGCTGGGAAGGCGTCCACGGAAAACCCCGGCAACGGAAATGTCCCGGAGGCCGAGGATCTGCAGGACCTTTTCAACGTGCTGTACGACGTGTTGCCGGAGCCCTCTGCTGAGATCGACGCCCCCTTGCAAGCGCACGTCACCAACTTGGACTCCTCCTCGTTCCTGGGACGTATCGGCCTCGTTCGCGTGTTCCGCGGCATCCTGAAGAAGGGCCAGCAGGTCGCCTGGATTCACCACGATAGCGACGGAAACCCGCACACCAAGACCGCGAAAATTTCGGAACTTTTGCGCCAGGACGGCGTGAAGCGCGTCCCCACTGACCAGGTCATCGCCGGCGACATCGGAGCCGTCGCTGGTATCGACGAAATCATGATTGGCGACACCCTCGCGGATCCAGAGCACCCCGAAGCAATGCCGCCGATCACCGTCGACGAGCCGGCGATCTCGATGACCATCGGTGTGAACACCTCGCCCTTGGCCGGTCGCGGCGGCGGCGACAAACTCACCGCTCGGCTGGTGAAGTCCCGTCTGGAGCAAGAACTCATCGGTAACGTTTCGTTGAAAGTCTTGCCGACCGAGCGCCCAGATGCGTGGGAGGTTCAGGGCCGCGGCGAAATGGCATTATCCGTGCTGGTCGAAACCATGCGCCGCGAAGGCTTCGAGCTGACCGTCGGCAAACCACAAGTCGTGACCCGCACTATCGACGGCACGCTGCATGAGCCCTTCGAACACCTCGTTATCGACGTCCCGTCGGAGCGCCAAGGTGCTGTTACGCAGCTCATGGCCTCTCGTAAGGGCACGATGCTGTCCATGGACAACGGTGCCGGCGGATGGATTCGCATGGAGTACTCCGTGCCTGCTCGTGGGCTCATCGGATTCCGGACCACGTTCATGACGGAAACCCGGGGTACGGGTATCGCGAACTCCTACAGTGACGGGTACAAGCCGTGGGCCGGCGACATTAAAGACCGGGCGTCGGGATCTTTGGTTGCTGACCGCGCCGGGCAGATCACCGCCTACGCCTTGCAGCAGCTGGCGGACCGAGGTCAGTTCTTCGTCGAACCGGGTGTTGAGGCCTATGAAGGCATGGTTGTTGGCGCGAATAACCGCGAAGAAGACATGGACGTCAACATCACCAAGGAAAAGAAGCTGACCAACATGCGTTCCGCGACGGCGGAAACGACGGTCACGCTGGCCAAAGCGCATACTCTTTCTTTGGACGAGGCCATGGAATTCTGTGGTGGCGACGAATGCGTCGAGGTCACACCGAAGAACATCCGTGTGCGTAAAGTGATCTTGGACGCCAAAGAACGAGGACGCGCTGCTGCGCACGCTAAGCAGAAAGCGAAGCAGGGTAAGAAATAACGACGGTGGCCTTGATGGCCGCGATGGACAATGAACACAACGCGTAAACGACATCGACCCACTATGCGGGTGCGCTTCCATGCTCACCCGCGTGGTGTGACGTCCACTGCCGTGAGGGCGGTCGTGGCCACGGGCGTTGCTGTGGGGGTTGCGTCCACATCGTTACTGGCTGGGTGTAGCGCGCGCCCCGGGTCAGCGCCCGTCGTCAATTCCGGTGACGGGAATAAAAACAATGCCGACACCGTGTCCCAGCAGTCGGAAAAAATTACGTTTGCGGTCAGTGATGTCAGCCCGGGGTTTAATCCGCATTTGGTTTCCGACGACACCCCGTTGGTCGATCACATGGCCTCACTGGTGCTGCCCAGCCCATTCGTCGAAAAGGATGACGGTGAGCTGGAGCTGAACCAGGATTTGCTTGATTCTGCGGACGTGGTGGAAGGCAGTGGGACAGCATCCTCAGCATCGACGCCGTCATCAGAGTCGGCGGCGCCTTCTGGGGTAGCGTCGTCTCAGCCGTTTACGGTGCGCTATACCATCGCGTCGGATGCGCAGTGGTCGGACGGTACTCCGATCACGGGTGCTGATTTTGAGTATTTGTGGAAGCAAATGATCTCGCAGCCTGGGGTTGAAGATCCGGCGGGGTACGAAGCGATCAGCAGCGTGACCTCGACGGAGAGTGGCCACCAAGTAGACGTCCATTTTGATCGTCCGTACGTGGCATGGCGGTCGCTGTTCACCAATCTGCTGCCCAGCCACCTGTATCGCTCATCCAGTAACTTCCAAACGATGTTGAGGGACTCGGTTCCCGTCTCGGGCAACCGGTTCTCGGTGGAGTCGATTGATAGCGGCCGTGGCATTGTGACATTGGTCCGCAATGACCGCTATTGGGGAAGCAACCTCGCGAAGACGGACAAGATCGTTCTCCAGGCCCAGGACAATGCTGCTGAGGCCGCGGAGATGTTGCGCAATGGTCAGGTCCAAGGGGCTGCGTTGCGTCCGAAAGCAACCACGCAGCTGTCGCTGGATTCGGTGCCACATTCCGTGGTGCAGCTGTCGCCGAAAAACCGGTACCTCATGTTGTCGCTGAACACGGCTGCCCCGCACATGGATGATGTGGGGGAGCGTGCGCGGATACTCAGCAGCGTGGATAGGGATACTGTTGCGCGCATTGCGGGGGAGCGGATGGAAGTGAGCGCGCCGCATGATGAGGCCACGATTTCGGGCACGTCTGTTCCCGGTTCGGAGTCCGCATTTCCATCGTTGTCTAGGCCCTTCCGGATCGCCGTTGATCAGTCGGATGACGCTGCGGTGACTGCGGCGCGCACGGTGGCGGATCAGCTCACTCAGGCCGGTTTTCCTGCGAAAGCGCTTGTGATGCCGGCGCTGGACATCGTCGAATCTATTCTCCCTCTCGGACTTGCCGACGCGACCGTCGCGTGGCAGTCGGGCGATACCACCGCATCCGCGTTGGCCAGCCACTACGGGTGTACGTCGGCTGATCGCCCGTCGAAAGAGATGGATTCCGATAAGAGTTCGGAGTTGATGGAGCCGGAGAGTTCAACACCGTCATCGCCATCGTCTGAACCACAACCGACGTCGGACAGCGCTGCACCTAGTGCTGCGGATAACGGGGATGCGCGCAAGTCCATGGAGAAAAAGTACGCCCGAGCAGCCAATATGTCGGGGTTGTGTGATCCTGAGATCGATACCCAGGTGAGGGAAGCCGCCGAGGGGTTCGCCGATGTCAATGACACGAAGCAGAAGGTTATTGAGAAGGTGAATTCTCAGGCCGTCAGCCTTGCTCTCCTTCAGGACACCGAAGTATTCGCGACGACGCCGGCCCTGGAAGCTCCTCGTTTGCCGCTGAAGTCAGGCGAGCTCCCGACGACGGAACGTGGCGGAATCTTTGTCACTGCGCCTCTGTGGACGCGGAACGAGGACTACTCGGTGCTCCAGCCTGGCAGCAGTCCGACTACCGACAACAAAGGCGATACGGACGCCGAGAAGAAGAACGACAACGATAAAGCGGACGACAAAACAGACGACGCCAAGGACGACAAGGAGGATGCCTCCAGTAATGAGTGATTTGCGTGGCCTCCGAGTGATGGCCGTTCATGCCCACCCCGACGACGAAGCTCTGTGGACCGGTGGTTTATTAGCGCACCTGTCCCGCCGCGGTGCTGATGTTCGCGTGGTCACGTGCACGTTGGGGGAGCAAGGTGAGGTCATTGGGGAGCCGATGCAGGGCCTCATTGCTGATGAAGCCGATATGCTTGGCGGCTTTCGTTATCGGGAGCTTGAGGATTCGCTCCGGATCCTGGGCGTGAATGGTGTTCACCATCGCCCCTGTGTGCTGGGCGGTGTGGGCCGCTGGCGAGACTCGGGGATGGTGGGAACGCCGTCGGCGGATCACCCGCGCGCATTCGTGAAGTCGGGGCAGCAGGCTGTTGATGCGCTCAAGGTCCTGATGACCGGGTTCTGCCCCGATATCGTGGTCACTTATGGGCCTGATGGTGGTTACGGGCATCCCGATCATATCCGTGCTCATGAGATCACTCATGCGGCTGTTGCGGAGCTCTCCCATACGTCCGCGCCTGAATTAGGTGGCGATGATGAGGATCTGTTTTCTGCCGTGCTGGCACGCCGTCACGGTGGTCGTGAAAACTCTTCGGACCACGGCATTCCGGATCCCGTTGTTCTTTGGGCAGTTCGCGGCGAAACAGCTCTTAAACAGGCGGGTCGCGCGATCTCCCGTATTCCCGATGGATGGGTTGCCCCCAGCGGGATGGAATTCAGTTTTGCCGACGGCGCCGCGAGGGCCGTCGACTCTGCGTCCCCGGAGAAAACCCCAGACACGATCACTGAGCCAGATCTTGCCTTCGTCCCCGATGATCTGGTGGACCTTGCCGTGCAGCTAAGTGACGCGGATATTGAGGCGCAAGCGGATGCGATGGCTGCTCACGCCACGCAATTGTGGATCGCCGATGGCCGGCAGAGCTGGACAAACCCCGAATCTGCGTGGGCGGTCAGCGATCCCACTGTGGCGCCGAAGGTATTCGCACTCTCCAACCGTATTGCTCAACCACTGATGAGAGAAGAACACTATGTGGTGGCGTACGGTGGAAGCGGCCCGTGGGCGAAAACCACACCGGCCCGCTACGCATATGATTCCTCAGTCGTGCGCGCACGAGGGCGGAGCGCGTTTTCATTAGATCAGACAGATGAGGGAGCAACACACGATACATCCGAGCAGTCTGGCCAGCGTCGATAAGCGGGGAAGAATCATGGAAAAACATTGGGGAGACCCCAACCATTCTCAGCCGCGTGAAGACGTGAGCAAGGGCGAGCGCATTGCAGGCATCACCTGGTTAACCGTCGGGTCCGTGCTGTCCTTCTTCTTAGAAATGGTGTACTTGGGCAGCCGGATTACCATCGGCGGCCACGTCTATCCGTTCCCCTACATGATTCTCATTGCAGCCGGCTTCAACTATGTCCTCGGGACGACGGCGCTGCTGTGGACGAAAAAGTTGGCGTGGGCCAGCATCCCTGGTGTGACCTGGATCGTGCTCTACTTCATCGCCGTCACGTGGCCGTCGCTGCCGGGAACACGGGGAACAACGTGGATCGTGCCCAACCTCGTCGGAATCCTGTTCATGATCGCCGGTGTTGCGGGTGCGGCGTGGCCGTTGATGAGGTCGGTGGTGTCGTCGATGGATCAAGTCAATCCACCTCCACCCACCACGACGACGGGTGGCAAACGTTCCAAGGAGAAAAATAACCCCACAAAGAAAAAGTAAATCGCCTGGTAGTGGCCATAAAACGCTGCCCTCACAGACGAAAAGTAGACAGATAGGTTCATTTTTTGTTTGACGCGTGGCATCATGGAACCGCTTGACGACATTGGGCGCACCCTGACCCCAGTTCGGACAACAAGAACAGGCATGGCAAGACCAGCCACAGCGCAGCGATCCGACGGTGACGACGTCGCAACGCTGCACAACAGGAAGACAACGGGAAGAAAAGGCGAAAGAGGAGGAGACTATGGCTTACACCATCGCGGAACCCTGCGTTGACGTGAAGGATAAGGCATGTGTTGAAGAATGCCCGGTTGACTGCATCTACGAGGGCGTTCGCAGTCTATACATCCACCCCGACGAATGTGTCGATTGTGGGGCATGCGAACCGGTGTGCCCCGTGGAGGCGATCTTCTACGAGGACGACGTCCCCGATGAGTGGATCGATTATAACGACGCGAACGCCGCGTTCTTTGACGATCTCGGATCGCCGGGTGGTGCTGCCCGGCTGGGGCCACAGGATTTCGACGCGCCCCTCGTCGCAGAACTCCCGCCGCAAGCCTAGGATTTCACTCGGGTTCCCGAACGCTATTGTTGGGATAGTATCGGGCTGTCCGATGATCGTATTTTTCTTCCTGTCCACTCGCGTCCCCGTGTCGCGTCCGTTTTTGCTGTGAGGCTTTGTATGGCGCACCCGCCCCGTATTGTTCGTTCGTCTTTGCTTCCGGATTTCCCGTGGGATTCCCTCGCGGATGCTCGCGCGAAGGCCGAATCTCACCCGGATGGGTTCATCAACTTGTCGATGGGAACACCCGTCGATCCGGTGTCTCCTGCTGCTCAGCTGGGCCTGGCAGAAAATTCTGGGGCCCCCGGCTATCCGCAAACTGTCGGCACGCAGGAGTTGAGGCAGACCATTGTCGACGCGATGACTCGTCGCTACGGCATCATCCCGCTTGACCCTGAGCGGCAGGTTTTGCCGGTGATCGGGACGAAGGAAGCGATTGCGTGGCTGCCATATCTTTTGGGGTTGGGTGAAGGGCACACCGTCGTGATCCCGGAGCTCGCCTACCCGACGTACGAGGTCGGTGCCTTGTTGGCGGGGGCGTCGATTGTCCGGGCGGATTCCACATTCCAGCTTGGCCCGCAGGCGCCGACGCTGATGTACATCAATTCGCCCTCAAACCCGACGGGCAAAGTTCTGGGCCTTGAGCACCTACGGAAAGTTGTGTCCTGGGCTCGGGACCGTGACGTCATCGTCGTCTCGGATGAGTGTTACTTGGGCCTGGGTTGGACGACGAATGCCAACGGTGTTCGTGGTGAACGGCCCACGCAGCCGGTGTCCCTCCTTCACCCCGATGTGTGCGATGGGGATACCACCAACCTGATCGCGGTTCATTCGCTATCGAAGACGTCGAACATGGCGTCGTATCGCTCTGGTTGGTTGGCGGGCGACGAGAAGCTCATCCACGAGCTGCTGGCCGTTCGCAAGCACGCGGGTTTCATGGTTCCTCAACCGATTCAGGCTGCCACTGTTGCCGCTTTGAAGGATGACGGCTTTGAGCAGCTTCAGCGGGAGATTTACCGGAATCGTCGTGAGATCCTCGCCGCGGCTCTTCGCGACGCTGGCTTTACTATCGACAATTCCGAAGCTGGCCTGTACTTGTGGTCCACTCGCGACGAGCCATGCCGAGACACCGTCGATTGGTTTGCAGAGCGCGGAATCCTCGTGGCCCCGGGCGAATTCTACGGCCCGAAAGGTGTGAAGCACGTCCGCGTTGCGTTGACGGGCACCGATGATCAGATCACCGCTGCAGCGCAGCGGATCGCGGGGTAGAGGTTAGGTCACCAGCGCCCTGACCGGTCCCTCCACACCCGCAGGCCGAGCCCCACGACCAAGCTGATCATCACGATCGCAGCGATAATTTTTACCGCGGTGTAGGGGACGAAGGCGCACGCCACGCACACCACCAGCACAACAATCAGACTGGTTGTTTGTGCCCGGTCTAATTCAGTGGGGCGTGGGGGCTTGGTTTGCTTCGCCATGTCTTTCAAAAACCTTTATGGCTTAATTCGCGTGAAGGTCGTCGTTCAGCGTCACCGTGGAGGACTGCCATGCAACGGCTTCGACGGATCCGGACAGCGAATTGCGGCGGAACAAGATGTTGTTCGCACCGGAGAGCTGAGCGGCCTTAATCGGTGAGCTGTCCTTCAGCCCCATCGCGTCCGCAACAGGACCGCGCGCAACGACCTTGGTGCCGTAGGTGATGTACAGCCCGGCTTCAACAACGCAGTCATTACCGAGGGAAATCCCGACACCGGAGTTAGCGCCCAGGAGGCAGCGCTGTCCAATAGAGATGACCTCTTTTCCGCCGCCGGACAGCGTCCCCATGATGGAGGCTCCACCACCGATATCGGTGCCGTCATCAACGACGACGCCGCCGGAAATGCGTCCCTCCACCATGGAGTGCCCGAGTGTGCCGGCGTTGAAGTTGACGAAGCCCTCGTGCATGACCGTGGTGCCGGGCGCTAAGTGTGCCCCCAGGCGGACACGGTCAGCGTCGCCAATTCGGACACCACTGGGCATGACGTAATCCACCATGCGCGGGAATTTATCCACGGAGAACACGGTGACGGGGCCGCGGGTCGATAGTCGCGCGCGCGTCGATTCGAAGTTTTCGGTGGAGCAGGGGCCGTAATTCGTCCACACGACGTTGGTCAGTTTGCCGAAGATGCCCTCCACGTTCACGGTGTGGGGCCGTGCGATGCGGTGAGACAAAAGGTGAAGGCGCAGGTAGGCGTCGTAAGCATCGGTGGGCGGGGTGGAGAGGTCTTTAATCTGAGTACGGATCGCGACACGGCGCACGTGGCGATCTTCATCGCTGTGCGCCGCCGCAGCGAGTTCCTCGGGGGCGTCGCAACCGAGCTCAGTGGTGGTGGTTTCGCTGATGTCGTCGCTGAGAGACGGGGACGGGAACCACGAATCCAACACGATTCCGTCGTCGGTGATGGTGGCAAGACCATCGGCAATGGCACCTGTAGTTAAAAATGAAGTCATAGGGGCCACAATACCCAAGCGTTGCGACACACGACGCCCAGGTGCGCAGTGGCCCCGCTGTAGCGCCTACTTTGCGGGAACCGCCGATGCATTCCGACGACGGGCGACGGCCGACAAGGCAACCAGTGCGGCGAAGAAGACGCCAACCGCGATGACTTGTGGGCGCGCTGAGTTGTCGAAAAGCATGAGAATAGTCAACGCCAGCAGACCAATCAGCGCGACATAACTCATGTACGGATATCCCCACATTTTCACGGGGAGTGTGCCTTCTGCTTCCATTTCGGGCCGTAGCTTGATCTCTGAGGCGGCGATCATGAACCAGAGCACCAAGAGCGAACCGCCGACGATGTTGAAGAACAACTCGATGAGGTTCGCCGGCCCCCAGACCTGAAGCGCCACGGATAAGTAAGCCAGCGCCATGGAGAGGCACACCGCGCGCGTGGGGACGCCCTCGTGGTTCGTCTTGGTGAAGAATTTCAGGCCGTCGCCCTCTTTGGACATGGCGTAAATCACGCGGGAGGTAGCGTAAATCTGCGCGTTAAAAGCCGAGAGCAGCGCCAACGTGATGATTATCTCCATGAACCCAACGACACCAGGGATGTCGGCTTGGGCGAGGACGCGAGTGAAGGGAGAATCGGCAGCACCTTCAGCCTGGCCCAAGGTCGAATAGGGAAGCAGGAAGATAATGACCAGCACAGATCCCAGGTAGAACACCGAGATACGCAAAATAACCGAGCGCACAGCGGTCGCGATGGCACGGCTGGGGTTCTCAGACTCAGCAGCCGCGATGGTCACAATCTCAATTCCACCGAAAGCGAAGGCGACGGCGAGCAGACCTGCAGCGATCCCGCCCACTCCGTTCGGGGCGAAGCCGGATTCCCTTACATGCTCAAATCCGACCATGGGGTGCCCGGGGAGAAGCCCGAAGATCAGAAGAACGCCGACGACCAGGAAAAAGACGATAACCGCGACTTTGATAAACGCGAACCAGTATTCGAATTCACCGAAGCCACGGACTTTAGCCATGTTGATGAAGGTGAAGATGATGACGCAGACAAGCGCTGGAATCCAGCCGTCGACACCGAACCAATTACCAATAAACGCACCGGCACCGGTGATTTCCGCACCCATGACCATGACCAGCATGAACCAGTACAACCAGCCGGTCGAAAAACCGGCCCATTGACCGAAAGCCTGTCGGGAATATGCAGAGAATGTTCCTGTATTGGGGCGGGCGGCACCGAGTTCACCCAGCATCCGCATCACCAGAACAACAAGGAATCCGGCAACAATATAGGAAATCAAGACTGCCGGTCCCGCGGCTTTAATGCCGACGCCTGTTCCAAGGAAGAGCCCTGCGCCGATGGCAGATCCCAACCCCATCATCGTGAGGTGCCGAACTTTCAACCCATGTCCCAGTTGCGAGGTGGAATCGGAAGATTCATCGCCCTGTGAAGCATTGTTCGTCATGAAGTGCCCTTTGGTATTGGGGGAGCAGTGAGCTACGCGCCCATGCTGATACATCTATTCGATCTGTTCAGAATAGCCGGTTCGTTACTCAGGGGTGACCACGGCGTCGGTCAAGCATGGGAATCCCGCACGAATACATCGCGCATGCGCGTGTCCGCCCCGGCGGTTAGTCTGGTGGCGTGATTGACCTGACTCAGCACCCTATTGATCTCACCAGGGCACTCGTTGACATTGAGAGTGTCTCTAAGAATGAAAAAAATATTGCCGACGCCGTCGAGGCAGCGCTCCGAGCCGTCGCTGCGTCCTCCGACGAGGCGAATGGCATAACGGTTGAGCGTTTTAATAACACCGTGATGGCCAAAACCAACCGAGGTTTGCCCTCACGCGCGGTGTTGGCAGGCCACCTGGACACTGTGCCCATTGCCGACAACGTTCCCTCCACGCGGGGCACGGACAAGGACGGCCGCGACACACTCTTCGGCTGCGGGACCGTCGACATGAAGTCGGGCGATGCGGTGTTCCTCCACGCCTTTGCCCAATTGGCCGAGTCACCAGACCTGGCCCGCGACATGACGATCATCATGTATGAGGCGGAGGAAATCGCGGCCACAGAAAACGGGCTGAGGAAATTAGCCGAGCATTCCCCCGAGTGGTTGCAGGGCGATATTGCCATCTTGGGCGAGCCCTCGGGTGCCGTGATCGAGGCGGGATGCCAAGGCAGTGTCCGCGTAAAAGTGACCGCCTTGGGTGAGCGCGCCCACTCGGCCCGATCGTGGCTGGGGGACAATGCCATGCACAAACTAGCCCCAGTCATCGCGCGCGCTGCCGCCCATGATGGGGACAAAATCGTCGAGATCGACGGCTTGGAGTACCACGAAGGGTTCAACATCGTGATGTGCGAATCGGGAGTGGCCACGAACACGATTCCCGACGAGGCATGGATGTTCGTGAACTACCGTTTCGCGCCGGGAAAGTCGACACAGCAAGCGTTGGATGAGACCTTCGCGATTATCGGCGTCGGCACTCCTGGTAATCCGGAGCCTGGTTTTCGCCTCGATATCGACGATGAATCCCCCGGTGCGCTGCCGGGCTTGCACCATGCCGCAGCGGCTGAGCTCATTGACGTGACCGGTGGGAATGTTCGCGCCAAATACGGGTGGACGGATGTTGCCCGCTTTGCTGCGATGGGGATTCCCGCGGTCAATTTTGGCCCGGGTGATCCGGCCTTTGCCCATAAAAAAGATGAGCAGTGCCCGGTAGAGATGATTACCGACGTATCAGACCAGATCATGGCTTATCTGACGAGTAAGTGACGGGAAGGACAGCACTATGGGGCGGAAGACATCCCGCATGATGGGCGGGAAGGACGACGATCGAGGCCATCTGCGGTTCCGTGGCCCAGTGGTGTTTCGCGATCGCGGCGGTAAAGCGCATGACCACACGCACGCACGATCCACCACCGACCAGCGCCTTTTGGACGTTCAGAAGGATGCGGACTGGCTGCACACCGATCCGTGGCGGGTCCTGCGCATTCAAAGTGAGTTCGTCGAAGGTTTCGGCGCTCTTGCCGAGATTCCCCGCGCGGTCACCGTATTTGGTTCGGCGCGTGCTGAAGTAGATTCGCCATACTATAAAAAGGGCGTCGAGGTCGGTCGCGCACTGCATGAAGCCGGCTACGGTGTCATCACCGGTGGTGGCCCGGGGCTGATGGAAGCCGCGAATCGTGGTTGCGCGGAGGCTGGCGGATTGTCCATCGGGTTGGGTATTGAGCTACCTCATGAGCAGAACTTGAATGCCTGGGTCAATCTTGGTTTGAACTTCCGCTACTTCTTCGTCCGCAAGACAATGTTCCTGAAATATTCCCAGGCATTCGTGTGCCTCCCGGGTGGTTTCGGGACGATGGACGAGCTTTTCGAAGCCCTGGTTCTGGTCCAAACCGGGAAGGTGACTCGATACCCCATTGTGCTGATCGGGACCGAGTTCTGGTCGGGCTTGGTGGACTGGATTCGGGATCGTCTGATTAGTGAAAAGATGGTGTCGCCCGAAGACCCGGATCTCTTCCTCGTGACGGACGACGTCGAGGAGGCCGTCGGCTACATTACGACGAAGCACGAAGGCTTTGTGGAGGAATTGGGGCGGCGGTTAGAGGAAAACAGTCTTTCCCATTCGCAGCGGGCTGGAATTTTGCGCAGTGTAGGAAAGCTTGCTGAGGACGGTGATGCGTCTGGTGAGGGCCCTTCCAGCGGCGATGCGTCTGACCATGATCCCTCTGATGGTGGCTCCTCTCGTGACACATAATCATCACGGGGCAGAGTCCCGTCGCGGGGAGTCGGATTTCGCCACCACTCAAGGGGACAATGTGTCGTCAGGCCCTGGAGACCGCCCCCGCAGTTTTTATCAATCCAGCGTTTTACCGGCGATGATGGCGATCGTTAACCGCACTCCGGACTCGTTCTATGACAAGGGAGCAACGTTTACCGACGATGCCGCCCTAGCGCGGGTGAGAAGTTGCGTCGACGCCGGCGCGGAGATCATTGACATCGGTGGCGTCAAAGCGGGCCGGGGTGATCCTGTCTCGATCGCTGAGGAGATCGATAGGGTAGTGCCCTTCGTTTCGGCTGTGCGTGAGGAGTTCCCGACGGTTCACATCAGTGTTGATACCTATCGTGCCCCGGTCGGGGAGGCCGCGATTACCGCTGGTGCAGACCTGATTAACGATACGTGGGCGGGGGCAGACCCCGAGCTCGTCGAAGTCGCTGGCCATTATCACCGGGGTTATGTGTGCTCGCACACGGGAGGGATGGAGCCGCGCACGTTGCCACGCCGTGTTCATTATGACGACCTAGTCGGGGACGTTATTCGCTCCACGACACAGCGCGCAGAACATGCGGTGAACTGCGGCGTTCCCGAGGATAAAGTCCTCATCGACCCGACCCACGACTTCGGGAAGAACACTTTTCATAGTTTGGCGTTGGTGCGTCATGCTCGCGATCTCGTGTCGACGGGGTGGCCGGTGCTCATGGCCCTATCGAATAAGGACTTCGTGGGAGAAACTGTCGGGCGTCCGGTGGATCAGCGATTGGCAGGCACTCTGGCGGCAACTGCCCTGGCAGCAGCGCAGGGTGTGTCTGTATTTCGTGTCCACGAGGTGGCCGAAAACCTCGATGCGTGCCGCATGGCATTGGCAGTGCAGGGCATTATTCCTCCGTATGCGACGACTCGCGGTGTGGAGTGAGAACATATCCAACGCCCGGCAATCAGTAGACTATGCACGTGCTGTATTGGATTGTGACCCTCATTGTCCTCATCGTTGTCTCTGCCGGTTTGTGGTGGGTGTTCTCCTCCTTGTTCGGCCGGGGAGAAGAATTAGGCCCCGCCGAACGCCCTGATGAGCGGAAAGACTTGGAGCCTGGCGCCACCGTTGGTCCCGATGAATTGTCGACGATGCGTTTTTCCTTGTCCTTCCGCGGTTATTCCCCGCGCGAAGTTGATATGGCGCTGCAACGCGCCAAGGAACACATGATCGAGCTGGAGCACGACCGCGATCGTTATCGACGTCGCGCTGATGACGCAGAAGAACAGTTGAAGGCGTCGGGTGCGGGCACGGCGTCTAGGTCTAGCAACGACGCGGGCGCTGCCGAGGGCACAGCGAACACAGGAAGTGCACCTGTGGAGCTCCAACCGGACGAGGCTCAGTCCACGAATGGGGCAGCCGCAGCTGCAGAGCGTGGAGAGGTGTCACACTCTGGGGACGCACACGTCGACGACCGTCACCAACACTCTGCGCATTCGCACTCCGCTCACCAGCACTCGACTCACTCCAACTCCGCGAAGACGAACCGTGCGCAGGGCAAGCGGAAGAAAAAGCGCAAGAAATCGAAGCGTCGGTAATAACGTCGCTAATAGCGTCGGAAGTGGCATCGGGGGAGGCAGGAGCACGGCTTCAGAGGCCCGGATTGGCGGTTGTCGCAACGCTTTCGGGAAAACAGGGCTACTCTGGAGTTATCAAGCTTTTTATAGTGAAGGGATTTCGCCCATGGCAGCAATGAAGCCCCGGACCGGTGATGGCCCGATGGAAGCAGTTGAAGAAGGACGCAAGATTGTGATGCGTATTCCAACTGACGGTGGCGGCCGTTTGGTCGTCGAACTTAACCACGAGGAAGCCGGTGAGCTTGCCTCGGTATTATCAGAAGCTGCTGGTTAGGCACAGTAATCGCCCGATGTCGGGTGCGCTGGCTAGAGTAGAGTCCACACGTTATCGATTGAAGATGAGGTAGACCTTGCTCTCCGACGTTCTTGATGTTTTATCTGACCCCATCGACGGCTCTTCGCTCCACGATGGCGGTAATTTAGCCACTCTTGTCTCTGATACAGGCCATAGTTACGACGTTGCCCGCCAGGGGTATGTGTCCCTTGTGGGTGGCCGCGGCCTGAGATACAAGGGCGACGATGCCTCGATGATTCAGGCCCGCGAAAAATTTCTTGCCAGTGGCCATTTTGGTCCATTCGTTGAGGCCGTGACGGGGAATGTGCAGGATGTTCTCGACGATGCGGGGGTTGGCGATCACGAGCATCCCGTCGTCATGGAAGTGGGCGCGGGGACCGGCTATTACTTAGCTCATACACTCGACGCCGTTCCGGGTTCGCGCGGAATTGGAATTGACGTTTCCGTTCCTGCTGCTAAGCGCATCGCTGGATGTCACCCTCGAGCGGGAGCTGTTATTGCTGATGCGTGGTCCAGGCTTCCTGTCAAAGATAAGTCGATCGACACGATTACCGTCGTTTTCGCGCCGCGTAACGCGGAAGAATTCGCGCGAGTTCTTACCGACGAAGGACAAGTTGTTGTTTTGACAGCTGCGCCCGGTTATTTAGCTGAGCTTCGCGAGCCCCTTGGAATTATTGACGTTGAAAAGAACAAAGTTCACCGAATGATTCAGCAGGCGTCGGGGCACCTTACCCCTGATGGCGAGCCTGAAGAGGTTGAATTCGAGATGAATCTGGGCCGTGATGCTATTGAAGCTCAGGTGGGGATGAGTCCGTCTGCTCGGCACATTCGTCCGGAGGATTTAAAGGAGAGAATTGCGACCTTGCCGGACTCGATGACGGTGACTGCGCGTGCCACGGTGACGAGGTTAAAAAAGAACCATAGGTAGGTCCCCTTAACGGTCTTTGTGTGCTATGGTTAATTTCATTCAGGGGGGATACTCCGAAAGTACTGCCTGTAGCTGACACGTACTCGTGGAGTTCCTGGCTTTACAACAGGGCTCACGCACGGGTTCGTAAGAATATGTTGGGGGAGTCCGTTCTTAACCACAAAAAATTGGTTGCAGGTGTTAACAAAAAAGCTGCAAAAGCGAATTAATAAGTGAGGTTCCTCTAACCAAGGAACACGTACTATCGCACCTTCACTGATTCATGTGGTTGCTAGGTGGTCGCTTGATCGCGTCATCATGGCCCGCTGGGAGTCTCGCTGAACTCACTGACCATATCGAATCATGGAGGAACTTACTGACATGAAGTCTGTCACCGTTACTGCGCCACAATTTAATGGTCCTCGACATCAGATGTCCGATGACCCCTCAGTCGATGCAGCGGAAACTGCCGTTGTGGGGTACCCATTGAAGGACCCACGTGGTGCGGATGACGGGAAGTCTCTCAGTAAAGAAGCGATCAGTACGGCACTAGCACGTGGTACAACCGGGTGCGATGCGTCCTTTGGCGCAGCCGCCGGAAATGCCGCGTTGGACAGTAGCGTTTTGAGCACTATCGCGGAGAGTACAACCCTAACGATGAATCCTGACAATAGTAATTCTCATGAGACGTCGGTCGCAGGAGTCAACGGACGCGCGGATTTGCGCCGTGGCACAGCTTCTGACGGCTTCGACGGACCCATCGGCCACGGCACGGTGAACTCATCAGTTGGATCGAGCATTTACGAACCAGGTTCGGCTGTTCCGTCCGACGCCTTGGAAACTCCTGCTTTCGCGGCAGAAGTTGCGATGATGTGTTCACGCGTCATTCGGACCGCACTGTATCGGGCGGGAATGGCCCCCTCGTCTGCTACGTGGAGAGTGGTTCGTTTCATTCAGAACAATGGCCCGGTCAGAATTTCCGACGTTGCCCGCCGCGAGCGGTCGACGATGGCGACTGTGTCCACACTGGTCAACCGCCTGGTCAAGCAGGGTCTGGTCAATAAGGAAAAAGATACTTCCGACGCACGCCAGTCGCTTCTGACGGTGACGCCTAAGGGGCGCAACTTGTGCAATGAGTGGCAGGATCGCTTGGGTGAAGCGGTGGCGGAAGATTTCGCGTCGCTGTCGCTTGACGAACTGACAGTCCTGGCTGAAGCGCTCCCCGTGATGCGCAAGCTCGTCAGCGAAGGCGAGCGCTAATCCTAGCGTGAGCGCCCGGGCCCTTGCCTAGGGCCCGCCCCCAGGCACCGGCCGTACGTGGTGTTGTCCCACGTCGCGCAGGTCCGTCCACGTGGTGTAGTTCGGGGGATCCTACATCAATGACCGGTACACATCGAGCGTCTGCTGTGCGATCGTTGACCAGCTAAATGTCGTGACGGCCCTCTCACGCCCGGCTTTCGCCATTCGGCCTGCAAGGTCAGGGTCGCCGGCGATGCGATTGACAGCACTGGCCAGCCCTTCTTCGAATGCGCCGATATCGTCGGCATCGTAGTGGACCAGTTCACCGGTCTCACCGTCATTGACAACCTCAGGGATACCTCCCACATCAGAGGCGACAACGGCGGTATCGCACGCCATGGCCTCCAGGTTCACGATGCCCAGGGGCTCATAAATGGACGGGCACACGAAAACCGAGGCGGCGCTGAGGATCTCCTGCAGCGAGTCATGGGGGAGCATGTCACGCACCCAGAACACACCGTCGCGAGTGGACTTCAACTCCTCGACCAGGTTGGCGATCTCAGCCTCAATTTCCGGAGTATCCGGTGCACCCGCGCACAACACGAGCTGAATGTCCTCGTCGAAGTTGTGCGCGGCCTTCACCAAGTGGGCCACACCCTTTTGCCGTGTGATTCGCCCCACGAAAGCGACGATGGGCTTATCTTCAGCAACGCCCAGCTCAGCCAAGATGGAGTGCTCCGCCTCGGCGAACGTCGGGCGCGGACGCCACAACTTCGTATCAATGCCGTTGAGAACAACGTGAATACGGTCCGGATCGATACGCGGATACGCATCCAGGATGGCGTCCTTCATCTTCCGAGAGACCGCGATCAGCCCATCAGCGTTTTCCATCGCGTTTTTCTCTGACCACGATGACACGTCATACCCGCCGCCCAGCTGCTCACGCTTCCACGGCCGGTGCGGCTCAAGGGAGTGAGCCGTCGCTACGTGGGGAATACCCTTGAGCAGCCCGGTCAGATGCCCACCAAGCCCCGCGTACCACGTGTGTGAATGGACAACATCAATATCTGATGCTGACGCCAGATTCGCCATCCGTAGCCCCGTCGACAAGGTTTTGAGGGCAGGGTTAGCGTCGGCAAGAGCATCGTCGGAATTGGACACGTACACATTGGCTTCGTCACGAGGCTCACCCATGCAGTGAACATCGACATCGCACAGCTCGCGCAAATGCCGGGTGAGCTCAGCCACGTGGACACCGGCGCCACCGTAGATTTCCGGGGGATATTCTCGAGTCATCATCGCTACGCGCATGACTGTGAGCCTAGTCGGTCGGGGTGACACACTGCCCGCCGGCAAAGGCAACGGGGGAGAGAACAGGGGTACTTGTCCAGCATAAATAGCGAGGACTGAATAAATTAGTACCCATGAGGAGCCAACCACACGTCCTATCCATTGTCCTCGCGGGCGGCGAAGGGAAGCGACTCTTCCCCTTCACGGCCGACCGTGCCAAGCCAGCTGTTCCTTTTGGGGGTTCATATCGTTTAATTGACTTTGTCTTATCGAACCTGGTCAACGCCGGGTACATGAAGGTTTGCGTCTTAACCCAATACAAATCTCACTCACTTGACCGGCACATTTCGCAATCATGGCAACTCTCCGGATTAGCAGGTGAATACATCACCCCAGTGCCCGCCCAGCAGAGGCTCGGGAAACGGTGGTTCACAGGTTCAGCAGATGCCATTTTGCAATCGCTCAACCTCATTTACGACGAAGATCCTGAATACATCATCGTGTTCGGCGCGGACCATGTGTACCGCATGGACCCCGAGCAGATGGTGAAGGAGCACATCGAGTCGGGAGCTGCGTGCTCCGTCGCCGGAATTCGTGTGCCACGCAAAGAAGCAACCGCATTCGGCTGCATTCAAGCCGATGACGACGGCACGATTACCGAGTTCCTGGAGAAGCCAGCCGATCCGCCGGCTACCCCAGATGACCCCGACGTGACCTTCGCCTCCATGGGCAACTATGTCTTCACAACCCAGGCGTTAATCGATGCGCTGAAAGAGGATTCTGAAGACGAAAACTCGGCGCACGACATGGGCGGCAACATCATCCCGTATTTCGTGAACCGGGGCGAGGCGCACGTTCACGACTTCTCCCGCAATGTCGTGCCCGGGGAAACGGATCGTGACCACGGCTATTGGCGCGACGTCGGTACTGTCGACGCTTTCTATGAAGCCCATATGGACCTCATCAGCGTGTACCCCGTCTTCAACCTGTACAACCGCAAGTGGCCGATCCACACGTCTGATGACAGCAACTTGCCGCCGGCGAAATTCGTCAAAGGCGGAATTGCGCAGTCCTCCATTGTGGCTGCAGGGTGCATTATTTCCGCTGGCACCGTGCGTAATTCAGTTCTTGGGCCAGGCGTTGTTGTCGAAGAAGGCGCCAGCGTCGAGGGCTGTGTCCTGATGGATGGCGTGCGGATCGGCAAAGGCGCTGTGGTTCGTCACGCCATTTTGGACAAGAATGTCCGCGTCGGAGATAATGCGCTCATTGGCGTGGATCGGGCTCGCGATTCTGAACGGTTCACACTGTCCCAGGGCGGTGTCGTGTGTGTCCCGAAGAATTACGAACTCCACGGCGCTGACGAGGATTAATAGCCGACGCTAGCTTGCCGGTGCGTCTTCGTTCCGCGAGATCAGGACCATCCCGGCGCCCAGCGGTAGCCGGGAGAGGTAGATGTCCTCGCGCTCGCGGAGCGATTCGTCGAGGCGACGGGCCGCCGCGGTATCGCGATCTTTTCGTGCCGGATTCGCGATGGTGCCGTCGAGAAGAATATCCGCGAGGATAATCAGCCCGCCCGGTTCGAGCAGCTCGAGGGCCTCGTCGACGAGTGTTGATGCGTCGGCGGGGGCAATTTCTGCGTAGATCAGGCTGTATGAGCGCGCTGCCAGCCGGGTCATGACCTCGAGCGGGCGCGAGGGGAGAAAACGGTATTGGTTGGAGCGAATGTTGGCCGCCGTGAATGCCTGGCGGGCCACACGCTGGTGGATCGCTTCCGTGTCAATGCAGGTCACATGACCGTTCGGGCCCATTCCCGCGAGGATGGCCAAGCCTGAGACGCACGCGGAGGGGGAGACAACAACTGCCGACTTATCCCTGCAGTACGAGGAGCTAATCGTTGTTAAAAACGACGCCGTGAGTTCGTCGGGAGCGGTGAGGCCGAGCTCGTCGGCGGCATCGCGCGCAAAGCCCATCGCGTCGGACTCGTCGGTGGTGGCGTTAATAAAATCAGTCATCAGGTCAAGAGCAGAATCGGTCACGGTTATTCATGCTAGTGATAGAGACGGAGTAAAGGGGGTGGCTCGCCCATAACTGCGACAATGAAGCAGACATTCGTGGCTTTTACTGCGGGAATGGTTTACAATTCCCCTCGTGACATGCCCTCGCGGGTTCGTGATTTCAGTGGTTTCACCTTCACAGGAATTTCCCAGGCGGAATTCATGCTTCGGAAACGAATGCATGTGACAGTTAAATCATGACACTGGCGTCAGGCGCTTTTCACCGTTCCGAACGGAATACACGCACTCGCACGACCTCAGCTTCCACAATCGACCCACACAAAGGCGATGATGTAATGGCTAACCACCCTGCGGGGAGCGAACCTCGCACTGGTACCGCAGCATTCGATGCTGGATCAGGGGAAATGCCGAGCTGGAGTGAGCTTGTTTCGGAGCATGCGGATGGAGTGTACCGCCTCGCCCTTCGTCTGAGTGGTAATACGCACGACGCGGAAGATCTGACCCAGGAAACGTTTATGAGGGTTTTCCGGTCGCTCAAACGGTACAAGCCCGGAACTTTTGAGGGTTGGCTCCACCGGATCACGACTAATTTGTTCCTGGACATGGTGCGTCGACGTCAGACAATCCGAATGGAAGCGCTGCCTGAGAATTATGACGCAGTGCCGGGGACTCGGAATGATCCCGAGCAGTCCTATATCGACGCCAATATTGATCCGGAATTGCAAAAAGCCCTGGATTCGTTGCCGACCGATTACCGCGTTGCTGTCGTCTTGTGTGATGTTGTCGGCATGAGCTACGACGAAATTGCAGACACCTTAGGGATCAAAATGGGCACCGTGCGTAGCCGCATCCACCGTGGTCGCGCCCAGTTGAGGAAGAGTTTGCAGTCATCCGAGGGCATTTTGCACTACGTTGGGTAGAAAGAGATGATCGACGCACCCATCGTCGGAACATAGCCTGACGGTGTCAGTGCTTCGTCGATGATTCGCGTGCTGAGCCTGGCCGGGCGAATTGTAGTGTGCAAGGGGTGATGTCCAATGGGCCGTTCGTCAAAGCCACGACAATTCTCTTCGATTGAGCATCTT
This sequence comes from Corynebacterium sp., assembly GCF_030530965.1. Lineage (GTDB taxonomy): Bacteria > Actinomycetota > Actinomycetes > Mycobacteriales > Mycobacteriaceae > Corynebacterium. The sequence continues at coordinate 27,686 of NZ_JAUMTY010000016.1, forward strand.
TCAGAAGAAGCTGTGGCCGCATTTGTCGACGGCGAAATGCCCCCGCGAGCCCAACGTCGAGTTCTCCGCCACCTCGTGCATTGCGAGGAATGTCGACGCGATGTCAAAGCCCAGCGCGACGCGGCCCAGCGTATGAGGGAAGCAGCTAACGAACCCGTCCATATGTCGACGGAGCTTTTGCACAAGTTGGCCGCGATCCCGACCAACTGTGACCCGCAGAATCCGAGCGGATCACCAGCGAAGACCGAACACCATGGCCAGGGGAAGAAAGCTCAGGCTACCGGTGGTCATAATAATGCCGATTCCGACCGCCCTGATGTCTATGCAGCAGGCGACGAATTGAGCGACCTACGGCACGACAACGCGTTGAGCGCCGCGAAAAGTGCTGCCTTTGGGGTGATGCGCACCGTCGAGAACGGGGCGATGAGCGCCATGGACACGGTCGGTGAGTACGCTGACCAGCTGCGATGCGCATGGAAAGATCGCAGTAACTCACCAAAACGCTAACGCTAGAAGTCTCGCCGTCACTCCGTCGTCCCATTTGCCAAGCTCTGTACAATATCTGACGTGTTCTCAAGTATCGGTTGGATGGAAGTCATCATCATTGTGGTGGTGGGCTTCCTCATCATCGGCCCCGACCGTTTACCAGGCGTTATGAAGGAAATCCGCGCGGTCCGGCTGGCCATTAAAAACGCCGTCGCAGATGCGCGGAAACAAATCGACGGTGAACTAGGCGAGGATCTCCGAGAATTCAGCGAGCCGATCAAAGAATTTAGCGAACCCCTCCGGCAATTCAATTCGTACCGATCAATGGGGGCGAAGGGATTCATTGCCAAAGCTCTCTTCGACGACGACACCACCGACCTTGATGCGACGAAAGACGCCATCGATAAGCCCTTGCAGACCATGAGGACAACCACCCCGCAGCGGGCCATCCAAGACTATTTCGCCGCTGACAAACCTTCTTCGACGAAAAATGCTGACGACGCTACGTCGACGGCGAAGTCGGGCGCGGGGTCCCAAGCATCGAGTGTCTCAGTGGAGAAACAAAGCCAGGGCGGCGAGGGTAGTGACGTAGCCACTTCCCACTCGGATTCCCAGAACCGTGACGGCGGACAGGCACCGGCAACAGGGGAGCCAGGAAAAGAACAATCCACCGACGCTAAGAAGCCGGTGTACGGCTCCTGGAGCGGGTTCGACGAAGTCCTCTAAAAGTGCCCGTTGCACCGCGCTACGGCGTCACTCCAAGGCCCAGCGACTTACCCGCCAAAGACGTCCGACGGTGAGTGAGCTGGTCCGCGATGGCATTCAGCGCCGCACCCGTTTCAGATTCCGGGGAAGAAATGGCGATCGGTTCGCCACCGTCGCCACCTTCGCGCAACGCGGGATCAAGAGGAACCTGCCCCATCAGCGGCACCTTAGTCCCCGTAATCCGGGACAGCCGGTCGGCGACAATTTCTCCGCCGCCTTCGCCGAAGATCTCGTTGTGTGAGCCATCGGGCATCACGAAGTAGCTCATATTTTCGATAACACCGGCGATGCGCTGCTGAGTCTGCTGCGAGATGGACCCCGCCCGCTCAGCGACTTCAGCCGCAGCCATCTGGGGCGTCGTCACAATGAGGAGTTCAGCATTCGGGATGAGCTGGGCGACGGTAATCGCGATGTCACCGGTGCCGGGGGGAAGATCGAGAAGCAGAACGTCAAGATCACCCCAAAAGACGTCGGCAAGGAACTGCTGGATAGCGCGGTGCAGCATCGGGCCGCGCCACACGATTGGGGAGTTGCCCTCAATAAAGTGGCCGATGGAGATCATTTTGATGCCGTGTGCCTGCGGCGGCATGATCATGTCATCCACCTGGTAGGGGCGGTCGTCGGACCCTAACATTCCGGGGATCGAGTGGCCGTAAATATCGGCATCAAGCACCCCGACATTCAGCCCCTTCGCGGCCAGCGCAGTGGCAATATTGACAGTCATCGAGGACTTACCGACGCCACCCTTGCCGGAGGCCACGGCGTACACGCGCGTGTGACAATCAGGCTTACTAAACGGAATCTCCGGCTCGTCGACGCCACCGCGGGCCTTTTTCCGCAACTCGCGGCGCTGCTCGTCGTTCATGACATCCGTGGTGACGGTGACGTTCCCAACACCCTCGATGGCCTCGATCGCTGCGCGAGAATCGTCGACAAGCTTGTTCTTCATGGGGCAACCGGCGATGGTGAGATAAATCTCCGCCGAAACATCAGCGCCGTCGACGGCGACCGATTTCACCATGCCTAAATCGGTGAGCGGCATGCCGATATCGGGGTCTTTGACCTGGGCTAATGCGTCGCGAACAGTGGATTCGGTGATTGTAGATTCAGATGCCATAACGCCACCATCCTACGACGACTCATTGTGTTGGCCGCTAGGGCTGTCCAATCCCGCGCGACGCTCATCATCGCCCATGTATTCCAGGTCTACCGGCGCATCCGCGGCAGCGTCATCCAGACGGCCCTCAATGCGCTGAAGGACTGTGGTGAGGTCCTCGAGCTCGTGCCGCAGGTAGTCGCGGGTCACGGTTTCTCCCAGGGCGATACGAACCCCGGCGAGCTCGCGTGCCAAGAATTCCGTGTCCGCCTTTGTTTGGGCCGCACGGCGGCGGTCTTCGTTCAGCGTGACGCGGTCGCGGTCATCCTGGCGGTTCTGCGCCAACAAAATCAGGGGAGCTGCATAGGCCGCCTGCGTGGAAAAGGCGAGGTTAAGCAGGATGAATGGGTACGGGTCCCAGTTCCACCACATTCCACCGATATTCAGGAGGATCCAGGCCGTCACAATGATGGTCTGCCAGCCTAAATACTTACCGGTTCCGAGGAAACGCGCAACCTTTTCCGCAGCAACACCGACCGCATCACCATCCATCGACAGTAACGAGCGGCGCTTAGCGCGGACCGGAGTGTCCAGGTCAGTTCGAGCAAACGAATCAGCCATATAATAAGCCCCTCTCGTGGGTTAGTTTGAGTGAGAATTCCCTGCCGACGGACCCTGCGGAGTGGATCCCTGTTGGCGGTCGCGTCGCCGCTCACCAGCTTTCTTCACGATGACCGACCCCGCCTTCTGGGCACGAGAACTGCGGCCGGGGGCACCGTGCGCTCCAGCAGCGCGCCCTAACGTGCCAGCCTGGTGGCCCGATGATCCCGCCTCAGGGCGGATTTCCTGCTCACGCCACCCCTCGGGGAGGAGGTGATCCAGCAAGTCGTCCACCGCGACGGCGCCGAGCAGGTGATTGTCCTCATCCAGGACCGGACCACACACCAGGTTATAGGTTGCAAAGTAACGAGCAGCCGTCTCGTGGGTGTCGTCGGCAAAAAGTGGGGGAAGATCCGGATCCAGAATGCTGGAGACCAGGGTCGACGGTGCTTCACGCAGCAACTTCTGGATGTGAACCGTGCCCAAGTACTTACCCGTCGGCGTTGCTTTCGGCGGGCGCACCACGTACACCATCGAGCTCAGCGACGTCGATAAATCAGGGTTGCGCGCATGGGCAAGAGCTTCAGCCACCGTGGCCTGCGGAGTCAAAATGATCGGCTCCGATGTCATCAAACCACCCACGGTCTCTGGGGAGAAACTCATCAGTCGGCGGACAGGCTCCGATTCCTCCGGATCCATCAATTCAAGGAGGACATCGGCCTTATCATCAGGCATCTCGCCCAGGAGGTCCGCGGCGTCATCGGGATCCATCTCTTCCAACACGTCGGCGGCACGCTCGATGTCGAACGTTTCCAGGACGCCCATTTGCTCGTCCTCAGGAAGCTCCTGGAGGATGTCGGCCAGGCGGGCATCTTCCAGCTCAGAGGCCACATTATTCCGTGTGGTGCTGGGAAGGTCATGCAGGATTTGAGCAATGTCGGCGGGGCGCATGTCGTCGAATTCCGCAAGGATTTCCGCCGTTGCATCAGCAGGACCCGCACCGGAGACGGATAAACCATGAACATGGTTCCACTCCACCACCGACAGGGGTGGCCGACGGCCGAACCGGTTGCGTTCCTTAGACACCGCCACGCGGCTGATAATCCAGTCACGGGTACGCGACTTCTCGATCTCCACGTCCGCGATATCCACCGGGCGACCATGTAAATCCTCATGCTCAGGATCGTCAATGTGGATCTTGGAGCCCACTAACTCGGACATGACGCGCAATTCACCGGCGCGAGATTGGTACGGCCGAAGGTTGACAGAACCTGAAACAAGGGTGATTTCCCGCGGATCGATCGACGCGACGCGAAGCATAGGGACGAAGATCTGTCTGTTTTGCGCAGCAACTTGAACAACTAGGCCAATCGTGCGGGAAGCCATGCCACGGGGCCGGATGGTGACGACGATATCGCGGACGCGACCAATCGATTCACCATCGGGGCCAAGGACAACCATTCCCGCTAGGCGACCAGCAAAAACTCGATTCACGGCACTCACGTCCGACAGTGTACTGGGTGTTTACCTCATAGCCGTATTTCAGTAGGCTAAGGGCATGACTACACCCTCTGCCTCAGGTTTCGGTGCCACCTTGGGCGCACAAGGTTCCCAAGGGCTTCCTCAACGCCCCGAAGGATGGCCCATCGGTAGCTTCGAGGATTACGAATCTGCACAACACGCGGTGGATTCTCTCTCTGACGAGGAAGATTTCCCGGTGGATGACATCACCATCGTCGGTGTGAACCTGATGCAGGTTGAACGTGTCACATCACGTTTGTCGTGGGGCAAGGTGCTCTCTGGCGGTGCGATCTCAGGCGCGTGGATGGGTGTTTTCTTCGGCCTCCTCGTCGGACTCTTTACCAACGAGTTTCTTGGCCCGCTCGCTTTGGGTGCGGCCATGGGTGCTCTCTTCGGCCTGATTTCCGTCGCTATTCCGTATGGTGCGATGAAGGGACGCCGAGATTTTGCGTCGACGACGCAGATCGTTGCGGGCCGATACGACGTTCTGAGTAAACCCCGGTCAGCACAGCGTGGCCGCGAAATTTTGTCGCGCAAAAACTGGTCAAGCAGGAAGTAAGACCAGGAAGTAAGTAGCCCTCACAGCCACTTGTTTCGTCGGAAAATCATCCATAAACCGACACACGCGGACAACATGACAATGAGCACAATGAAGTACCCGGCGGCCCAATGCGTCTCCGGCATATTGTCAAAGTTCATGCCGTAAATACCAGCGATCAGTGTCGGCACCGCCGCCATCGCAGCCCACGCCGATATCTTTCTCATATCCGTATTCTGCTGCAACGACACCTTGGCGACGGCGGAATCGAGCAGCGTCGACAGGCGTTCGTCGTAGCTAATGATCCGATCAGCCGCAATGGTGTGGTGATCCAGGATGTCCCCATACAACGACCGAACACTCTTACCCGCGGTCCCTTTGGTCACGGTCAGGGTTTTGAGCACCGCCGTCATAGGGTCGAGAGCGTGCCGCATCTCAAGGTTCTCCCGCTTGAGCATATAAATCGGCTCAATATGCACCGGCGAATCCGGGATAAACACCTGGTCTTCCATGGTGTCAACCTTCTCCTCGAGTTCCTCGGCAATGTGGAGGTAATCGTCGACAAGCCAGTCCAAATGGGCATACGCCACCGACGCAGGCCCCACCGACGTCAACTGAGGCGAACGCTCAAGCCGTTGCCGAACATTGTCGGGAATAGGCACGTCGCCGTGTCGGATAGTGAGGACGAAATCCTTGCCCCGGATGATATGGAGCTCATTGGTCTCGATGAACTCATTCGTACTGTCGACGGGGGACGGGTCGTAATGAACCGTGCGCGCGACGATGAAAACATAATCGCCCAGGATTTCGAGCTTCGGACGCTGGCGGGCTTTGACGATGTCCTCCACGGTCAAGGAATGGAGATGAAATAGTCGCGCAATGGGCTCCATGTGCTCCATGGTGGGAGAGACCAGCGACACCCAGACAAACGCCCGTGGGGTGGGGTCCTCCTCGGAGTGTGAGGTGTGGGGATCGGAAGAATCGTGCTGGTTTTCCTGGTGAACACGGTCCAGAGCCGACGCAATGGTGAAGGGGCCATCGACTTTGCGCCCCTCAACGAAAACCGCGCACCGCGCCACGGGATGGTGCGAGGGCTCTGGGGAATGAGTGGCGTCGGTGGTGTTGATAATCCAGTCCGGCGCGTTCATGACGGCTTCATGTTCCACAGCCCGAACTAGCTCACCGGTGTCGGGGTAGTCATCATTCCGAGGCATAGTTACTTATGCTACCGAGCGCCGGTGAGAAAACCTCACCACCTTGTCGCGTGCGGGGTGTCTCTTGAGGGGCGTGGTGGCCCATGCCGAGCCGTAGGTTGGTTTACCGGCCAGGTTGGCTAAACTCGAGACGATGGTCGGACAGTATGACATTGCGGAAACGCGGCAGTGGTATCAGAAAACTCGGGTCACCCCTCTCGTGTCGTTGATTCGCGGCATAGCCGCAGGGTTGGCGTCGGGAATGGTGCTGGCCACGGTGGTCTTAATCGTGGTCCAGCTGGTGCCGAGCACTGATTGGACAACACATGGGGGACAAATGGTCGTTGCCCATGCTGTGAGCGCGGTCGTGGCCGTTCTCATGGTTCACCGTGCGGACCGCTCGAGGAGCCTTGGGGCGGCTCTTTGGTCGGTGGGGGCGCTGGTCATTATTGCAATTGTTCTGTGGTGGATGTGGTGGTCATAGCATGAAGAAAGTCACCAGAATGACAAAGAGCGTTGCTGCCAGTGTGGTGGCCGCCCTTGCCCTTAGTGGACTGACATCATGCCATGTCACAGCAGATTTTGGCGACGACGGTCACTCAGGGGGTTCGTCAACCGCGGTGTCCACCGTGCAGAAGCTGCCCTACACCGACACCGACCCCGTGCTGATCTCAGCAGCCGTCGGGAAATACGACGACATTACCGCCGCGCTTTATGACCAGGTGTTCGACACCACCAACGCTGGGCGTCCAACGCCGCGAAAAGCCAAAACGCAGCCGTCGGAAGATAATGTGCAGGACGCGATTGAGTCTGTGCGCGCCGGGAAAAATACGCTCGTCCTGGTGTGCGCGGGTGATTTGCTGAACTATCTGGATAAGAATGCGGCCAGCACAATTCTCGACCAGATGAAGAAGAATGTCCGGCAGGGCAAAGCCCCGGGCAATACGATAGGCAAGGTGTGGGAGAAGATCGCGCAATCCCTGCCTTCTGATATCAGCGTGACGGACGCGTCGAATGCGCAGTGCTCCACGGAAACGGAGACGCGGAACGCCAGTAGTGATACTCCCGAGGACGAGGTCACGCTTCCGCAGAACATCGTGCCGGTGTATCTCAAGCCCACGATGAGCACCGAGGACCGACGCACTCTCACGTGGGTGTCAGGCAACCTTGGTTCGACGCGTGACTTGGATAAGCTCTACAAGAAAGCGGAGTCTGCGCCCGCCGACCGTGTGGCGAAGAACTATCTGCAATCACAAGGGTTGGCATTTTCCAAAGAAGACTAGGCGTACTCAGCAGCCGGTAGGGGAGTGTGCATCACGCGCAGCCAGTAGGCGCATCCCGCATCAGAACACACGAAGGGCCCGCCACGTGAGTACGTGACGGGCCACTGGTTTCGTGGAGTAGGAGTGTTGCGCCTTAGTCCGCGAAAGCTTCTTCGATCAGCTGCTTCTCCTCGATCTGGTGAACCTTCGATACACCTGTGGCCGTCGAGGACTGAGCCCGTCGGGACACACGCCGCATGGGGAGCATGTCGGGCACAAGTTCAGGCAGATGCAGCGCGAGGAATGGCCACGGTCCCTGGTTAGCAGGCTCATCCTGGCAGAACCGAATCTCGGTGGCGTTCGGGTACATGTCGAACGCTTCCTTCAAGCGACGGAACGGTACCGGGTGCAGCATTTCCAGACGGATAATGGCCAGATCATCACGGCCATCCTTCTGACGCCGCTTTTCCAGATCCCAGTACAACTTGCCGGACACCAGCAGGATCTTCTTCACCTTCGACGTATCACCGGTGGCGTTGCCGTCGGCATCGACGAAGTTCGGATCATTAATCACCGAGTGGAAGCGCTTGACCTGGGTGAAGTCCTCCACCGAGGAGGTCGCCATCTTGTTACGCAACATCGACTTCGGCGTCGCAACGATCAGCGGACGGCGAAGATCACCCAAAGCATGACGCCGGAGCAGGTGGAAGTAGTTCGCCGGCGTGGACGGCTGAGCCACCGTCATCGAACCCTCGGCGCACAGTTGCAGGTAGCGCTCGATACGCATGGAGGAGTGGTCCGGGCCCATGCCCTCATAGCCGTGCGGCAGCAGGAGGATCAAGCTCGATTGCTGGCCCCACTTGGCCTCACCCGACGACACATACTCGTCGATAATCGTTTGCGCACCGTTGGCGAAGTCACCGAACTGTGCTTCCCACGCGACGACGGCATGGGGATTGCCGACGGAATAGCCGTATTCAAATCCCATGCCCGCGAACTCAGTCAGCGCGGAGTTGTAAACCAGGAAGCGGCCACCGTTGTCGCCGTCCTGCGCCAACTTCTGCAGCGGGTTGTACTCATCGGAGTTTTCCGCGTCGATGTAGACCGCGTGACGCTGGGTGAACGTGCCGCGGCGGGTGTCCTCACCGGCCAGGCGAACGAGTTTACCCTCACGCGCTAACGAACCGAATGCGAGAAGTTCGCCGAAGCCCCAGTCGATCTTGCCGTTACGCGACATCTCGCCACGCTTCTTCGCCAGAGGAGCAACACGCGGGTGGAGGTGGAATCCCTCGGGCGGGTTGGTGAAGACATCGCCGATAGCAGCAACTTCTTCTTCCGTAATCGAAGTATCCAGCCCACGAGGCAGCTCCTGTGCCGAGGTAATACCCGACTGCTCAGCAGGCTTGCCGCCCTTCTCTGCGGCGCGGACGTCGTTAAACACGGTTTCCAGCTGCTCGCGGAAGTCGCGCTTAACGATCTCGACCTCATCCTCAGAGAGATCACCACGCCCGACCAGGCTGCGGGTGTAAATGTCACGCACAGTCGGCTTGTTATCGATGATCTGGTACATCTCGGGCTGCGTCATTGATGGATCGTCAGCCTCGTTGTGGCCACGGCGCCGGTAGCAGATGAGGTCAATGAACACATCTTTACCGAACTGGCGTCGATACTCGACGGCCAACTTGGCAACCCAGACCACAGCCTCAGGGTCATTCCCGTTGACGTGGAACACGGGGCACCCGAATGCCTTGGCCAGGTCCGTCGCGTATTGGCTAGACCGGCCCGAATCCGGGGTCGTCGTAAACCCGATCTGGTTATTCACTGCGATGTGGACAGTACCGCCGACGGTGTAACCACGAAGCTGCGACAGGTTGACGGTTTCCTGCATGATGCCCAGGCCCGTCATAGCAGCGTCGCCGTGGACCAGGATGGGCATCACAGAGAAGCCCTCATTGCCACGGTCCAGAATGTCCTGCTTGGCTCGAGCAATGCCCTCCGCGACGGGGTTCACGGCCTCCAGGTGTGACGGGTTCGCCGTGAGGGTGACGTCGACTTCACCGTCATTGAACATGGAGATGAAGTGGCCAGTTTCACCCAAGTGGTACTTCACGTCACCGGAACCACCGGGGGAGGCGGGGTCGATATTGCCCTCAAACTCGGTGAAGATCTGCGAGAAGGGCTTGCCGACGACATTCGCCAGGACGTTCAAACGCCCGCGGTGAGCCATACCGATGACAACTTCGTCGAGCCCTTGAGCAGCGGCAGTGTCAATGGCGGCATCCATCAACGGAATAAGAGACTCCGCGCCTTCGAGGGAAAATCGTTTCTGCCCGACGTACTTCGTCTGGAGGAAGTTCTCAAACGCCTCCGCAGCGTTGAGCTTCTGCAGAATGTACTTTTGCTCAGCTCGTGACGGCTTGGGTTGGCCGGCCTCAATGCGCTCTTCCAACCAGAGGCGCTCGTCGCGGTCCAGAATGTGGTTGTACTCGTAGCCGACTTTGAGGGTGTAGGCAGACCGCAAGGTGCTGAGCACTTCGCGAAGCGTCATGACCTCTTGCCCAGCGAATCCACCGACATGGAAGCGTCGGTCAAGATCCCACAAGGTCAGCCCATGCGTCGCGAAATCGAGATCGCGGTGGTCGGGGATGGGAAGCCCCGGCTGGTGCCACTGCAGCGGGTCGGTATCCGCGATCAAGTGACCACGCGACCGATACGCCTCAATCAGCTGCATCACGCGCGTATTTTTATCCACCCCAATGTTGGGCAGATCCTGCTCCCACCGGAAGGGGACATACGGGATCTTCAGTGACTTGAAAATGTCATCCCAGAATTCGTCGTTAATCAGGAGACGGCCCAGCTCACGGAGGAATTCTCCGGACTCCGCACCCTGAATAATCCGGTGGTCATAAGTCGATGTAATAGTAACTAGCTTGCCGACGCCTAATTCCGCGAGGCGGTCTTCTGACGCACCTTGGAACTCCGCGGGGTAATCCATGGATCCGACGCCGACGATCGTTCCCTGTCCCTTCGTCAACCGGGGAATCGAGTGGCGAGTGCCGATGCCACCCGGGTTCGTCAGCGAAATGGTGACGCCTTGGAAATCTTTCATCGTCAGCTTGCCATTGCGGGCGCGGACGACAATGTCTTGGTAGGCGTCGACAAACTCGGAGAAGGACAGCGTCTCCGCGGCCGGGATGGAGGCAACAACCAAGTTGCGGCTGCCATCCTTATTCGTCATGTCGATGGCCAGGCCCAAATTGATGTGCTCTGGGGTGACGATGGTGGGTTTGCCGTCGACAACCTCGTAGCGGTTGTTCATCGACGGGTGAGCTAAAACGGCCTTGACCAGCGCGTAGCCAATAATGTGTGTGAAGGAAATCTTCCCACCACGCGTACGCTTGAGCTGCTCATTAATCATGGCGCGGTTTTCGAACATGAGCCGCGCGGGCATATCGCGCACCGACGTTGCCGTCGGAATCTCCAGCGAGATGTCCATATTCTTCGCAATGGCCTTCTGCGGGCCACGGATCTTCTTCGACCCAGCCTCAGGCAAGGACGAAGGAATATCTACGTGGTCACGCTTCTGAGAAGGTGCCTCTTTCTTGGCCCGTAATTCGCGCTGCACTTGTGCGCGCTTATGAACCTTCGGTTCGTCGTGACGGGCGGGCTTCGCCGCGGCAGGTGCCGATGCTTGGTTCGTGTTTCGGGTGTGGGCAGAAGGCTCCTCAATGTGTGACTTTGTCCGGTCGGCCGTCTTCTCTGCCACGTTTTGTTGAGAGGGCTTCTTCTCTGCGGCCTGGTGTTCAGCGCGCTTGCCCTTAATAGTTTTAGCTTCGCCAGATCCGGAAGAAGCTGTATCAGATTTCTTTGCAGCAGTATTGCTATTGGTAGCTTTGTGAGCTCCGGAGGGTTCGGTGCCAGCCGACGATTCGGGGGCGCCATTTTTCTCAAAGAACTCGCGCCATTCCTTATCCACTGACTCCGGGTCCTTCGTGAACTGCTGGTACATGTCGTCGACCAGCCACTGGTTCTGGCCGAAGGAATTATCGCTGTTCACAGCGGGTGCTCGCCTCATTTCGTCGATTGTGACTCACTTCTCTACAGAGTAACCGCTTATGCCTTTTGTCGCCCAAAACGGGGCCCTTTTGGAGGTCTTTTCCGCACAAGAGGGTGCCCCCGTTGGTGTCAACTAGGTGTCGCTTCCTCCGGAGACCGAATGTTTCCACAGGTCAGCGTAGATTCCTTGGCGGGCGAGAAGTTCATCGTGATTCCCCGTCTCGACGATCCGCCCCCCATCCATGACGAGAATGCGATCCGCTTGTGCCGCGGTAGCCAAACGGTGGGCCACAATCACGCTCGTTCGATTCGACATCAACCGCGTGCTAGCGGAAAGAATCGTTTTTTCCGTGGCCGGATCAAGTGTCGACGTCGCCTCGTCGAGAAGCATGAGCTGCGGTTTTACCAGTTCTGCGCGCGCGAGTGCGATGAGCTGACGCTGGCCGGAGGACAGCCCGCGCCCATCTTCACCCACCGGCGCAAGGAAGCCTCCGGGGATGGCGGCGATGGCGCGGAGGGCGCCGATGCAGCGCGCGGCATGAATGACCTCATTCGGCGTTGCTTCAGGTTTGCCATAGGCGATATTCGAGGCGATAGTCCCCGCAAAAAGGTGTGATTCCTGTGGGACGAATCCGAGCGATCCACGCCACGCCGCCAGGGTGACGTCGCGGATATCGGTATCCACCGCCCGCACCGCGCCAGCTGTCGGATCATAAAAACGGGCCAAGAGCTTCACAATCGTTGATTTACCCGCGCCCGTCGCCCCGACGACTGCCACCGTGGAGCCCTCGTCGATAGTCTCTGACACCTCGTGGAGGACGTCCACACCGTTCGAATACGCGAAGGTGACGTCGTCTAAGGATAAGGAGCCCTCCGGAACATGTGTCTCGCGTCCAGAGTCGGGGACCGATGTCGACTGCGACAACAAGTCACTAATGCGTCGCAACCCAACCTCGGCCTGCTGATACATGTCGAAAACCTGGGATAGCTGCTGGATGGGCGCGAAAAGGAGGTTCATGTAGATCATGAACGCCACAAGCACACCGGCTGTCACCGTGCCATTGAGCACCATGACCGCGCCTACCCCCACGACGGCAGCGGAGGCCAATTCGGAGAGCGCATTAATGCCAGGGAAGTAAATGGAGACCACCGTTTGCGCCTGCATACGCAACCGCCGATACTCCAGCGCACTATGCGTAAAACGCTCGACATCGGAGTCTTGCTGGTTGTACACCTGCGAGGTGCGGATGCCATTAACCAGCTCCTGGAAATCCGCATTCACCGTCGAAATTTGGCCGCGAGCTTCCGAATACAAGCGCGACGAAATTCGCCGGAAGATCACCGTGGCCACAATCACAATGGGTAACGACGTCAATGCCACCAGCGCCAGGCGAGGGGCGGTCACCAGCAACATGATGCTGACACCGATCAAGGTCGCCCCCGACACGATGGCCTGGGCCAAACCCTCTTGGAGGAACTTCGACAAGGAGTCGATATCGGTGGTCATGCGGGTCATGATCCGACCGGACTGAGTCGTCTCGAAGTAATCGAGCCCGAGGCGCTGAACATGAGCAAAGGACCGCAAACGGAGCCCATAGAGCAACCGTTCACCTGCCCGCGACGTCAAAATGGTGTTAATCGTGCTGGCAATCCATGCCGCCACCACGATGATCAGCCCCAACACGGTTGCGGTGACCAGAGCGCCCGTATCTTTATTGCCGACGCCGGCGTCAATGGCGTGACGCACGAGGGTCGGGAAGACGACGTCGGCAGTGACCAAGGCACATAACGTGGCAATGACCGCGACGAGTAGCCATTTCACCGTGCCAAGTAACCCGCGCAAACTGAACGGTGTGGAGTCGTTGCGGAACGATTCCGCGTCAATCTTGGGCTGTTCGGTAGCGGGGGAGAGCTTCTCCACCATCGCCAGCACCTCAGGGGTGGCGGGCATTCCGGCGGCGGAGCTTCCTTGGCCCAGGCCAGCGCCTAGGCCACTGCCAGCCAGCGCGGCCCCCGACGCAGAGAGGTCGTCCCCCGCGGTGGCTGCCGCGCCGGGCTCATCCATGTCCTGATCCGCGGGCCAGAGCGTCGCCAGGTCCGGTTCGTGCCCGTCGTCGAACGGGACGACGGATGCGTCGGCGTCGTGGCGTGGCAAGGCCATGAGCTCGGAAAAGTGCGGGCTCGATTCCTGGAGTTCGTCCAGAGTTCCGTACGCGGTGACGGTGCCGGCCTCAACGAGTGCGATGTGGTCGGCCAGTGCAAGGGTGGAATGGCGGTGCGCGATAAGGAGCAGCGTGACGGACCCTTTCCGCGCCTTCAAGGCTGCGATGATGGCGGCCTCAGTCGTGGCGTCGATAGCTGAGGTCGCGTCGTCCAAGATCAGCACCCTTGCACCGGAGACCAGTGCCCGCGCTAATGCGATCCGCTGCCGCTGACCACCCGATAGCGTCAGGCCGCGTTCCCCAGCGACCGTGTCATAGCCGTCCTCCAGCTCCATGATGAAGTCATGGGCGCTGGCATCCTTAGCTGCGGAGATGATGTCCTCATCCGTCGCCCGCGGATTCGCCAGCGCAATGTTCTCGCGCACAGACCGCGAATATAGGAAGGGCTCATCGAACACAGCGGAGACCGCGTGCCGTAGATCGCATTTCCGGATATCGGTGATATCGACGGACTCGTGGTCGGATCCAGATCGGCCGACGTCACCATCGTTGTGGGTGCCGTCGTGAGTGGGGGAGGGACGTCCAGAGGTTGTTAATCGAATTGTCCCCTCTGAGGCCCGATAAAATCCCTCCGCGAGTTGGACGAGCATACTTTTACCCGCGCCGGGTGGGCCTACTAGCACAGTGGTTTCGCCCGGGGCAATGTCCAGGGAGAAGTGATTGAGAATACGCTCACCCGCAGGTTTTGACGCGTCCGACGAGTTCGCTGGGTCACTGTCCCGCCGATCACTCTCGACGCCCGTCTGAATCTCAGCGTCTGTCTGCGGCTGGGAGAAAGACACGTTATCGAACGAAATCCCCAGCGGCCCGTCGGGAATGCGCGAGGGAGAAGCGGGATCAGAATCCGCCTCCAGATCGACAACATCGAAAACGCGGGACACGGAGGACAAAGCCATCTGCATCGAGATCGCCATATTGGACAACATGCGACAAATGCCGGTCAACGTCGTCAAATACGTGGAAAACGCAAGGAAAATACCAATGGTGATATGACCGTTCAACGCCAGCCAACCACCGATCGCCACATTGGCAACCAACGCGAGGTTCGGCAGCTCAGCAAGCGTCGGCAAGAATTTCGCCTGTTGATGAGCAGCGCGCATCTGCAGCGCGTACAGCGTCCGGCCCAGTTTGTCCAGAGTGGTGATCTCGCGCTCCTCCTGCGCGAATCCCTTAACAACCCGCACACCCGTCACGGTTTGCTCAACATGTGTAGCGACATTCGCGGCCTGCTGCTGGGCCGTCCAGGTCGACGCAAAAATCGAACGCTTACTCCATAAACCGACGATGACCAGGATCGGCGTCACGATCACCGCGGCCAGCGACATCTGCCACGACAGTGTGAACATGACCACAAGAATGATGGCAAACTTAACGACGCTTCCTGCCGCGAGAGGAAACATCGCTAGGAGCCCCTGGACCATGTTGAGGTCGGAAATTGAACGAGAGACAACTTGCCCCGTGCGGATGTCGTCCTGATCCTTACCGCCCAGGCGGACAAGGCTGCCAAGGACACGAATCCTGAGTTCATGCTGCGCCCACTGGCTCATCTGCCCTGCTAGGTAGCGTCGCGAGAATTGGAACGCGTATCTCAAGAGCGCGATGACCACCATGACAACAATCACCGCGGTCAGCGGCGTCCACCCGGTCGAGGAAGTTATCCACGACCACAAGGCGGTCGGGCGCGCTTGTTCCGTCGCTGTGTCGACGGCTCGTGCGGTGACAAGCGGAATCAAGATTTCTGCGATGGTGACGGCCAATGTGGCTTCCATCGCTCCCCACGTGTAGTACGGGTGAATCATGCATACGCGGAAAAGTCCACGTAGATCATGCTTTCGTGGGGCTTCGGCATCAGTCTTCTCACTGGCGACGGCGCCAGTGGAGGTGTCCTTGGTGTTCGTCGTTGTCGTGTTCCTTGTTTCCAATGATTATTAGCGCTTGCTCGTTAGTCGCTGCTGCTTGTGTCGTTACTCTTGTCATCGCCGCTCTGGGCCATCTTTTCCCATGCGTTTTCTAACGCTGTGGCAGCGTCGGATGATCCGGCGTCACCTTGCTCCAGGGCACGGGTAGTGTCGGGCCACACGAGCGGCGGTTCGCCTAGCGTTGCGCTGACGTGCTCGATGGCTTTCGAGGCAATTTTCCTGTTGAGGGTACCGCCCATGAGAGCGCCAATGCCCAGCGGAAGTGCCTTGGCAACCATGCTGGTGGCAGCCCGTTTACGGATCCTCTT
>NZ_JAUMTY010000017.1:0-20103 GCF_030530965.1 Corynebacterium sp.
CCATCACGCGTGGTCTCGCGGTACCTCCCTTAGTGTCGCGGGATGCAACTGAGCCCTCCACGGTGAGCACTTCCCTCACCTCTGGCGTTAACGACGGATGAGCCGAGCGCAATTCCTCGTCAGTCAAGTCTTTAAGGCTGACTTCTCGAGCTTCGGCCATCCGGACACACGATCCCGATGCCTCGTGAGCTTCTCTAAACGGAACACCACGACGCACAAGCCATTCCGCGAGATCTGTCGCCAGTGTGAATCCGCGAGGCGCCAATTCACGCATTCGGTCGGTATGGAAGGTTAACGTCTTGACCAAACCGGTCATAGCGGGCAAGAGCAAAAGAAGTTGATTAACTGAGTCAACTATGGGCTCTTTATCTTCTTGTAAATCGCGGTCATAGGCCAATGGGAGTGCTTTACACGTCGCCATAAGACCCGCAAGGTTACCAATCAAGCGTCCAGTTTTGCCACGAGTCAATTCAGCGACATCAGGATTTTTCTTTTGCGGCATGATCGACGATCCCGTCGACCACGCATCATCAAGGGTGACATAACCGTATTCCGGTGTGCACCAAGAAATAATCTCTTCCGCAAGACGCGACATATCGACACCAATTTGTGCCAGCACATAAGCAGTTTCTGTCGCAAAATCTCGGGAACTCGTTCCGTCAATCGAGTTCTCTGACGAGGAATTGAACCCTAACTCTTCCGCAATAGCTTCTGGGTCCAAATGGAGAGTGGAACCTGCAAGAGCACCTGAACCATACGGACTCACCGCCAAGCGCTTGTCCAGATCTTTAAGCCGGTCGACATCTCTCACCAGCGGATGCGCATGAGCCAGAAGCTGATGAGCAACCAGGATGGGCTGAGCAGCCTGGGAGTGAGTTTTACCAGGCATAATGTCGTGGGAGTGCGCCTCGGCTTGGTCAGCGAGGGCGTTAACTAATTCAATGACCTCGGCTGCGACATTTCGAACGGCGTCGCGCACCCACATACGGAAAAGGGCGGCGACTTGATCGTTGCGCGAGCGACCTGCACGAAGGCGTCCGCCGACCTCGGACCCCACGCGCTCAATGAGACCACGTTCCATGGCGCCATGGACATCTTCATCGGTGGGATCCGGCTTAAAAGCGCCCGACGCGACGTCGTCACCGAGTTGGGTCAAACCGTTTATCATCGTTTCGAAGTCGTCGTCGCTAAGAAGACCTCGGCTGTGCAAAACCCTGGCGTGAGCTTTCGACGCTAAAACGTCGTATGGTGCCAGAACCCAATCGAAATGGGTGGATACGGACAGGGCAAACATTGCATCGCTCGGGCCGCCAGAGAACCGGCCTCCCCACAAAGAGCCCTGATTCGTTTTATGCGCCGAAATTCCCATTATTTCTCCTTTGATGCCCACTACCTCAGACCCGGTATCTCAGGCACAGTGAGCTTTGCTTCCCGAAAAGACACTATGCCAAATACGCGAAGAAAATATCGTGACTATTGTTCACGATCTCGTTTGCAGGCAATCTTCGAAGACAAACCGTGCAGCTCCACGAAGCCACGCGACAGCGTCTGATCAAAAGTATCCCCGGTGTCGTACGTCGCTAAATTGAAATCATAAAGCGACTTATCCGACCGGCGGCCGTTCACCGTGATCCGGCCTTCATGGAGAACAAGACGGATATCGCCCGTAACATTTTCCTGTGTTGAGTCAATAAAGGCATCAAGCGAACGCTTTAACGGCGCGAACCACAGTCCGTCATAGACCTCTTCAGACCACCGGGCATCAATACCCCGCTTATACCGCGCGAGCTCCCTCTCAACCGTGATGTCTTCCAGCGCTTCATGAGCCCGAATGAGCACCATTGCACCCGGAGCCTCATACACTTCACGGGACTTAATTCCGACGAGGCGGTCCTCGACCATATCGAGCCGACCAACACCCTGGGCGCCACCGCGGCGATTCATCTCTTCGATCGCTTCAAGCACCGAGACAGGCCGACCGTCGATAGCGACGGGCTTACCGCCTTCGAAGGAGATAACGACCTCGTCGGGAGCATTTCCCAGTGACGGTTCTTCTGTGTATGCGTACAGATCCTTCGTCGGCGGGTTCCACAAATCCTCGAGGAATCCTGTTTCGACTGCCCGGCCCCACACGTTTTGGTCAATGGAGAAAGGCGAACTTGCCGATTGTTCAATGGGCAAATCAATCTCTTCAGCAAAGGCAATTGCCTTATCGCGGGTCCACGCATAATCACGTGCAGGCGCAATAATCTTCAGGTCAGGCGCGGTGTCGGCAAAACCTACTTCAAACCGGACCTGGTCATTTCCTTTGCCGGTGCAGCCGTGGGCAACGTGGGTGCCACCATGTTCCTTAGCGGCTTCCACCAAATGCTTCACGATTAACGGCCGAGAAAGCGCAGATACCAGCGGGTATTGCTTCATATACAGACCGTTTGCCTTAATGGCCGGCAAACAATACTGTTCAGCAAATTCATCTTTTGCATCGACGACGATTGCCTCAACCGCACCGCAGGCGAGAGCACGCTGACGCACCGATTCCATGTCCTCGCCGCCTTGGCCCAGGTCGATGGACACTGCGACGACCTCGCCATCCGTCATCTTCGACAAATACGGGATAGCTACCGATGTATCCAGGCCACCGGAATAGGCGAGAACAACACGATTAGTCACAAGACTCTCCTTGAAAATTGAGTAAACGAAAAGTAGATAACTCGAGGTCAGCGGCCGATAGCCACAAACATCTGTGAGTATTATTCAAATATGCGGATAAGTTTAGTCATCGAGACGAGTATGACGAAACTCCGGCGAAATACCGAGCGAGTTGCTCACCGTTCATCGGTTCACGGGACAGCACGAAAATAGTGTCGTCACCAGCGACTGTGCCGACGACCTGCGTCAAAGGAGCACGGTCAATCACACTAGCGAGATACTGGGCACCTCCCGGAGGCGTACGAAGCACGGCAAAGTTTCCAGAGAAGTCCGTCGAGACCAAAAGCTCCGCCAAGGTTCGACGTAGCTTATCCATTCGGCCGTCCGAATCGGGCTCCGCGTCGGGGCCGTCGACGGTATAAAAACTTGCCCCGTCAGAGGAACGGACCTTCCGCGCCCCCATTTCATCGAGATCCCGTGACAACGTCGCCTGAGTGACTTCCACCCCGTCCTGTGCCAACAACTCGATGATCTGCGATTGATTCGAGACATGATGAGATTGCAGGATCTCCAAAACTCGAGCCTGGCGGGCAGTGCGCGTCGATGGCGCATGTTTCGACATTAATCAACCTCTCTCAAACCGACGAGAACCACGAAGTCTCCCACGACAATCACGAATAAGGATTATGCTCTATAACCCACGACAAGAGTGCTTTTTGCGCGTGAAGACGGTTTTCTGCTTCATCAAAAACGCGTGACTGAGGGCCATCGATGACTGACGACGTCACCTCGCTACCCCGGTAGGCCGGAAGGCAATGGAGGAAAATCGCGTTCTCTTTCGCTCGTGCCATCACCTCGTCATTGACCTGGTATGGCAGGAGCGGTGTTCGACGATCGAGGCCATCATTTTCAAAGCCCATGGAAACCCACGTGTCGGTAATGACGACATCTGCTCCGGCTACTGCGTCAACATCGTCAGTCACCACGACGGATGCCCCTGTGTCTGCGGCAAGACCTTGAGCCCGCTTCACGATAGCGGCGTGTGGTTGAAAACCTTTAGGAGAACAAATCGTTATATTGATACCTGCCATGGCAAATCCAAGCAGATATGAATTCGCCATGTTGTTATTTCCATCCCCCAGATACACGGCCTTTAAACCATGCAATTCGCTCACTTCACTGTGAGGAGTACAGTGCTCAATAATTGTGAGAAGGTCCGCTAAAATTTGACACGGATGATAATCATCACAAAGCGCATTGACCACGGGGACAGTCGCTGTTGACGCTATACGTTCGAGATTACTGTGCTCGTAAGTTCGCCACACGATCGCTGTCACGAAACGAGAGAGCACTGCCCCCGTATCCTCGAACGTTTCCTTTTTACCAATTTGGGAACTACCAGAGTTAACCACAATGGCATTGCCGCCCAACTGCGCGATTCCTGCATCGAAGGAAAACCTCGTACGTGTCGAGGTCTTATCAAACAGGACGGCGACGGACTGTGGCCCTTCTAATGGACGAAACCCGAAGGGATTCTTTTTCATTTCAAGAGCGCGCGTTAATACCTCAGCTTGCTCTGATGATGATAAATCATCGTCTTTGAGAAAATGTCGGATCTTCTCCATTATTCACACCTCATAATTAAGTCTATATATAAATACCGAAATGTAACTGTATATCAAACGATCTTGATGGTTCTACTATTACCTGAGTCTTTTACCCTCCCCCAGGGACACCGTATTAAGTTGCAATGACGCATCATTGATCTCGCACTACACTCTCTAGCGATTCTTTCAGTCGGCTCACGCCTTCGTCGCATTCTTCATCAGTGAGAACCAGAGGTGGAGTGACACGCAATACCGCCTCCGCGGGGGCGTTGAGGATTACTCCACGGTCACGCGCGTCTGACACGACTTCTTTAGCAACGGGCGAATCTAAAACAACCCCGAGCATGAGACCCCGCCCCCGCACCTCAACAACATGAGGCAGCGATGACAATGCCGTACGCAATCGGCTACCAATACTCTTGACGTGATCCACAAGGCCGTCGTCGCAGTATTGTTGGACCACTAACCCAGCAGATGCCGCGACCGGATTGCCAGCAAACGTAGAGCCGTGAGCCCCTGGAGTAAAGAAAGAGGACGCTCTCCCCGTCGCCACGCACGCACCTATGGGAAGTCCTGCTGACAATCCTTTAGCCGTGGTCACCACGTCGGGAATAATTCCCGCATCCTGAAATGCAAAATAGTCTCCGGTACGGCCGTTACCCGTCTGCACCTCGTCACAAATCATGAGAGCGCCGACACGGTCCGCGATCCGACGGATATCTCTCAAAAAATCCCTCGACGCGGGAATCACGCCGGTCTCGCCCTGAATTGGTTCGACGATAATCGCGGCGACCTCATCCGGCTGGATCTCAACGAGTTTTTCTAGATAGGACGTGTCGTTGTAATGGAAAAACTCGACTCCCCCAGGGAGCGGGCCGAAAATATCGCGTTTGGCTGGTTGGCCCGTCATAGCCAATGACCCCATTGTCCGACCATGAAACCCATTCAGCGCAGCCAATATACGACGCTTACCCGTGAGTCTAGCTAACTTAAAAGCCATCTCGTTAGCTTCTGTTCCCGAATTACAAAACGCTACCCGAGTGGTTGAGATAGTGCGATCACTGTCTGCATCGTGATCCTTTTCATCACGACGGCCTTCCCACAGCCGTTCCTTCAACTTTTCAGCTAAAAGCAATGATGGCTTATTGGAAAAAAGGTTTGATGTGTGGGTAAGGCTACTCGCTTGAGTGGCGACAGCTTTCGCTACTTTTTCATTCCCATACCCCAGTGAATTAACCGCGATACCCGCAAGAAAGTCGACATAGTCTTTCCCCTGGGAATCCCTCACTCGGGCACCGCGACCGCTGATCAATTGCAATGGCGGTTCGCCATAATTGTTCATCATCGTCGACGACCAACGGTCTTTCCAGGATTTCTCTGGATGAAGACCATCGACTTCTACAGGAGTATTCATGTCACAACTTTCGATACATCAGATTTGTGGAGCACACCGGGGCGTTACGAAGTAGAGCTTTGAAACTGAATTAGGATCACTGAGCGGAATCAGGGTCCGTTGGCTTCTGCGGGCTATCCCCTCTGTAGGGACGACGATCCGCACCATAAACTATTCCTTCTTCATCCATCCCGTAAGAATGGCGATAAATGAGGTGATCAGCACGGACGACAGGATCCTCACCATCGGGGATAATCATCGTGCCGATACCACCCGAAGTTAATAATTCTAAAAGCACGCTATGAGCAATGCGGCCATCGATAATGCTTGCCGCTTTGACGCCGTGATCAACTGCCTCGACCGCAGATTCAATCTTCGGGATCATGCCGGATTCCAACCGGGGAAACACTGAACGAGCTCCAGAGATCGTGATCTTTGAAACGAGGGATTCCTTATCTGGCCACTCGGTATAAAGTCCTTCGACATTCGTTAAGACCAGTAGTCTCTCGGCGCCTAATGCTTGTGCCAGTGCAGCAGCCGCAGAATCCGCATTGATGTTGTACACATGACCGTCGTTACCTGGCGCAATGGTCGACACAACTGGAATCCGCCCAGCCTGGATTAAATCCACAATCGTCGATGGCTCGACATCAACAATATCGCCGACTAATCCGATGTCTTCCTGAACTCCATCTACGACGGCATAGCGTTGCCGAGCAGTAAATAAGCTCGCATCCTCACCTGACGTACCCACCGCATAAGGACCAAATTGGTTGATAAGGTTAACGAGTTCTCGGCCCACTTTCCCGAATAAAACCATTCGGGCGACTTCCATCACCTCAGGAGTGGTGACCCGGTATCCACCTTTGAACTCGCCTTCAAGCCCTAGACGCGAAAGCATCTCGTTAATCTGTGGTCCCCCACCGTGGACAACGACTGGCTTAACGCCGACAGTCCGAAGAAAGACCATGTCCTCCGCAAAAGCGCGCTTTAAATCATCGTCAATCATGGCATTGCCGCCATATTTAATGACGACAATGGTGTCTCGATAGTGAGTGAGCCACGGAAGAGCCTCAGCTAAAGTATGTGCCCGCATTTCTGGAGTTAACGCGGCCGTTAATGACTTCACCATGATTATTGTCCCTCACCCGCAAGCATTAATTTCATCATCACTAATTCCATGATCACCGAGCACATCGTAAAGAAGTCAATATAAAGATTGGCCCTGGATTTTCGACGTCATGACGCGCCTACGTTGTGTACGCTGAATTGATTTCAACGTATGAGAAAGAAAGATCGGTGGTACGGACAGTGGCCTCTCCTTGGCTCCCTGTGCCTAAATCCACGACCACGGAGATATCCGGACCTGAGATATCGACGTCCCGACTCCCCTCGACAGCTGCAGAATTCCTACACACCACATGGTCGTTAAATGACACCGAGATACCATGCGGATCCATCTCCACGTCGGCTATTCCTACAGCAGCTAGCACACGGCCCCAGTTGGGATCAGAACCGAACATGGCGCACTTCGTTAAATTGTCGCGCCCGATGGTTCGGGCCGCGACCAGCGCCTCAGAGTCGTTAGCAGCACCGATGACCTTTATCGAGACTCGTTTAGTCACACCCTCAGCATCGCTTTGCATCTGTGAGGCAAGGTCATTGCAGACCTGATGAAGCGCGTGCGCAAACTCTTCCGGGCTAGGTGAAACACCACTGGCGCCCGACGACAAAAGTAAGGCCGTGTCATTCGTCGAGGTCGATCCATCAATATCTAAGCGATCAAACGTTGTTGAGGCTGCTCCACGCAACGCATCGCGGGCCGTGTCTGCGTCCACGACCGCGTCGGTAGTGATGCAGCAGAGCATCGTAGCCAAGGAAGGGGAAATCATTCCCACTCCTTTAACCATTGCTCCGATCCCCCAGCCGTCGCCCACATAGCCTGCCTGTTTGGGAACAGTATCGGTCGTCATGATCGCTTCTGCCGCAGCCGTACCGGCGTCGTCCGACGAAGCATTTGCCGAATCTATGCCACGGCTTAATACATCAATCCCCGCGTTGACACACTCCATGGGGAGATGATCGCCGATGATCCCAGTCGAGCACACAGCCACGTCGTGAGCATCACAGTGCAGAAATGAGGACACAGCGGAAGCCATGTCGCGCGCGTCCTTAATCCCCCGCTCACCTGTACACGCATTCGCGTTACCGGCATTAAAAACCACGGCGCGTAGATGGCCGTCGCTAATGTTGGCGCTCGTCACCTCGACAGGTGCAGCCCGAATTTTATTTCGAGTGAATACCCCTGCTGCTACATCATGCGGCCCATCATTAACGACGAGACACATGTCGGGTTTGCCTGATTCCTTAATACCTGCCGTGGTCGAGGCAGCTCGAAACCCCATCGGTGCGGTGATCCCCAGTGATGACACAACTATTCCTTAAAAATAAATAATCCGGTGCTAAACATGGACAAGCGCTAAATAAATACTCGACAATGTGGAGTAAGAAACCCTTACGAAGCCAAGGTCCTCGGGATTATGGCGCAACCCCATTAACGCTCAATCCGGAATCTTCCGGCCACCCTTGTGCAAGATTCATGCATTGGATAGCAGCTCCGGCAGTTCCCTTGACCAAATTGTCAATAGCTGAGGTCACGACCACTCGTCGGGCTGCCACATCGTATTCGGCCTGGATATGGACTGCGTTCGATCCCAACACGGATTGAGTTGCCGGTTGCTGATCGCCGTTTAAAACAACGACAAATTTTTCATCACTATAGAACGACCGATATGCCGCTTTGACTGCGTCCCGAGCTGCCTCAGGGTCTTTTTCAGTGAGAGCTACCAATTCGTCCGATGCTGGGGCGGATGCCGTCGTCAATATCCCCCGTTGCATCGGCGCAAGAACAGGAGTGAAAGATACCTGAACAGGCTCGTCACACGCTTCTTGTAAGTTTTGAGTGATTTCTGGGGTGTGGCGGTGTTTCCCACCCGCCTTATACGCCCGCGCTGAACCCATTGTTTCTGACCCCAACATGTCCACCGAGGGCTTCTTACCAGCACCCGACACACCCGTGACAGAAACAATGGAGACTTCTGGGGTGATGAGCTTCGAGGTCAAGGCTGGAAGTACAGCCAGCGTCGCGCCGGTCGGAAAACATCCGGGGACAGCAATGCGCCGAGTACTGGCGATTTTCTTCCTATGCCCGGGCATCTCGGGAATTCCATACGGCCATGATCCCGCATAAGGAGAGTCATAAAACGCTTCCCATTGCCCTTTATCTGCGAGACGAAAATCGGCCCCACAGTCAATGATTAGCGTTTCATCCGGTAAAGATTGCGCGATCTTCGCTGAATGACCGTGTGGCAGCGCAAGGAACACGATGTCATGCTCAGCCAGGCGGGCAGGCTCGGTCTTTTCAATGGTGCGTCCGTGCAATTCCACCAAGTGGGGCATGAGGGCTTCAACACTTTGACCTGCGTGAGAAGCGCCTGTCAATGCCCCAATGGTCATAGCACCGGCCCGATACTGAGGATGGGAGAGAAGGAGCCTGAGGATTTCGCTACCCGCATATCCCGTCGCTCCGGCTACTGCCACTGAAACTGTCATATGACGGACAGTACTTATATATGCACTCGTGTGCAAATTATTCAGCTACGGAGGGTGGCCCCTAACTCCTCATTGGCATGAGCCACTGCCGCTTGCCGGGCCTCGTTGCACTCCTCTTCAGTCAGAGTCCGATCTGAAGCCCTAAATTTCAGCGCGAAGGTCATTGAAACCTTGTTCTCGCCCAATGCCTCGGAACGGTAAATATCAAAGAGTTCAATCGATTCCAGCAGCTCCCCCGCACCCGTCATCAACGATCGACGCAGCTTCTCTGCAGGCACCGAGTTGTCGACGACGACCGCGACATCTTGAAGCACCGCCGGGAACGGAGAGAGCTGAGGAGAGACTGCCTCACGGACGAACGGGATAGCATCCAGATCAAGTTCCGCAGCAACAGTCCTCGGCGGAATTCCCAAACGCTCACACACCTGAGGATGAAGCTCCCCTGCGAACCCAATTGCACTTTCAGGCTCATAATTCGGAGAACCTTGCAAGAAAACTCCAGCGCAACGGCCCGGGTGCCACGGTAGATGGTCAACATTCACGAACTCGAAGTTGATACCCACGGCACGTCCGACCACGCGTACGGACTCAATTGCATCCATCGTGTCTACCGGACGACCTGCACCCCATGGACCATTGCTCGTCCACAATCCTGACGAGACAGTGCCTACATGCAATGGCTGGCTCGGTAACGAATGGATAAGTGCGTGAACCTCAGAGTCGCTGGGCCGGCCCGACACATCCAACATGGGTGATGGGCCATTGCCCTCATCAAAGGAAACCTGTTCGACACCATACAAAGAAACATCGGCTTGACCACGGTCGATATTGCGTTTCAATGACTCTAGCAACGACGGAAGCAGTGTTGTTCCCAGTGAACTGTGCCCCGATTCCAGCGGATTAAGAACCTTAACGACATTCCGCCGTGGATCGTTCTTCTCCAGACCCCAGACATCAAAGGTGTCATCT
The DNA here is from genome assembly GCF_030530965.1 of Corynebacterium sp. Classification (GTDB taxonomy): domain Bacteria; phylum Actinomycetota; class Actinomycetes; order Mycobacteriales; family Mycobacteriaceae; genus Corynebacterium. The sequence goes on from NZ_JAUMTY010000017.1 coordinate 10,231, forward strand.
GCGATAAAGGGGCTGGGTAGAGTCTCAGTGTATCCACTCCACGCCAAGGCATGTCCGACTGCACGGCGCCGCCGTTGCCGGGGGGTGAGCCCACGACCTGCCGGCGACTGAGGAACGACAGATGGAATGTCCTCAATGCCTTCGAGTCGCAGAACCTCTTCAACCAGGTCGGCCTTCATAGTGAGGTCGGGACGCCAGGTCGGCGGAGTAACGGAGAGCAGCGGAGCTGCGCCCTCGCCTTCCTGGGCTCGAGTCACACCACATCCGATTTCCTTCAGACGCTTCTCCGCAGTTCCCCTCGGATAATCGACGCCCGCCATCTGTGACGGATAATCGTCGTCCATCTGGATCGTCGGCATAGTGGGAACGTCGCCAATGAGGGTCCGCCCGGACGCGATCTCGCCCCCAGCGATCCCAGCGATGAGCGCCGCCGCGGTATCAAGAGCAACTTCTACCAATGCGGGATCGACACCACGTTCGAAGCGTCGGGAAGCCTCGGACGACAGTTTGTGACGCCGCGATGTCCGCGCAATAGTCATCGCATCAAAGTTCGCAGCTTCGAGGTAGACAGACGTCGTCGAATCACTAATTTCCGACGTAGAACCGCCCATCACACCAGCCATTGACTGAATTCCGGTCTCGTCCGCGATGACGAGATCCTCAGGATCCAAATTCCTTTCGACCCCGTCCAACGTGGTCAGCGTTTCGCCTTGCTGCGCATCCCGTACAGTTAAGCCGCCTTTGATCTTGTCAGCGTCGAAGGCGTGCATGGGCTGGCCATACAGGAACATGACGTAGTTGGTGACGTCGGTCGGCAAATTCACTGGCCTTTGGCCGCACAGCATCAGTTGGCGTTCCATCCAAAATGGAGTCTCCGCCGACGGATCAATTCCGCGAACCTCGCGGATTCCAAAACGCTTGACGTCAGCTGTATTACGAACATCAACCGGAAGAGCGTCCCCAGACACATCGGGCACCTGGACACGTAGTTCCGCGGCTGCAGGTTCGCCAGCGGGATCGACGTACGTGAGGTTGAAACTGGATGCAATTTCTCGTGCTAGCCCACGGGCCGACAGAGCATAGCCACGGTCTGGGGTGATGTTGACATCAAAAATAGTGTCGGAGAGCCTGAGGAAAGGCCGAGGGTCGTCGCCGGGCTGTCCCGCCTTTGCAGGCAGAGTGATGATGCCTTTGTTCTGAGTCCGGGACAATCCCAGCTCCATCGCAGAGCACAGCATTCCTTCGGACATTTTGCCGTACGTTTTGCGGGCACTAATCGAAAAATCGCCAGGAAGAACTGTGCCGGGCAGGGCCACCACAACGATGTCCCCCTCGGCAAAGTTTCGCGCCCCACAAATAATGTGTTGGAGTTCGCCCGAGCCATTAGCTTTACCAACGTTGACATCACAGTAGCGAATTGGTTTCTTAAAACCCTCAAGCTCCTCGATTTTTTCCACCCGGCCTAAGACAAGTGGCCCCGTCGTCTCGGGGATTGTCTCGTATCCCTCAGTTTCAAACCCAACACGAACGTAGGCAGAATCGAGCTCTTCTGGTGTAACTGACCAGCCGGGATTTGCGTAGTCCAGGATTTCAGTAATCCAACGTTGGGGCATGAACATGGAAGACTCCTTAAAGAAGAAAGATGAATAGCAGACGAAGTAGTGGTGCGGAGGCTATGCCCGAATCCCGAATGGCCTGGTGAACCTGATATCTCCTTCAACCATGTCACGCATGTCAGGAAGATTATTTCTAAACTGCAATGTCCGCTCTAGCCCCATGCCGAATGCAAAACCTGAATATTCGTCCGAATCTATGCCGGCAGCTCGCAAGACGTTGGGATTCACCATTCCGCAACCGCCCCACTCAATCCAACCTGCTCCGCCTTTCTTCTCTGGGAACCAGACGTCGACCTCCGCGGAGGGCTCAGTGAAAGGGAAATAATTGGTCCGGAAACGCGTCTTAGTGTTCTCCCCAAAAAGGACTCTCGCTAAATGGTCCAACGTTCCGTGAAGGTGCGCCATCGTGAGGCCCTTATCCACTGCTAGGCCTTCTACCTGGTGGAAGACCGGTGTGTGCGTCGCGTCCAGTTCATCCGTGCGGAATGTCCGTCCAGGGCACGCGATATAAATGGGCAAATCGCGGGACAACATGGTCCGCATCTGCACCGGGCTGGTGTGAGTACGAAGTACTTGGCCCGAGCCTTCCGGAGCGATGTGGAATGTATCCTGCAGCGTTCGCGCAGGATGATCGGGTACAAAATTCAACGCATCGAAATTGAAATACTCGGCTTCGACCTCGGGGCCGTCGGCAATTTCCCACCCCATGCCGACGAAAATATCCTGAATGTGCTCAGAAATTTGAGTGATCGGATGCATCGCCCCGACGGGCCGACGCGTTGACGGGATCGTGACATCCAGGCGCTCAGAACGCAATACAGCCTGGTTACGTTCTTCCTCAAGCACAGCCTTGCGCTCTGCAAAACGCTTTTCGACGCGCCCACGAGCCTTGTTCACTGCCCGACCGGCGTCTTTTCGTTCTGATTTCGGCAGGGAACCTAGCGATCGTCGTGCCAGCGGGATGGGCGCGGAATCCCCAAGATGCTCCTTACGTGCTTGTGCTAGATCGTCCAGCGTCGTCGCTTGATCAAATGCACTAATCGCAGCATCAGCGGCGGCATTCAGTGATGCTTCGGACACATCAATTTCTGACACGGAGGTGAAACCTTTCACGAGTAACTAGTGACGTACGTCGATAATCTGAATCAGAGTCTATCAATACCTTGGGACGAACTAAGAGCGCGTGAAGCCTCATAAAGCGTAATCGCAGCAGCACCAGCGACGTTGAACGACTCAGCGCTTCCTCTGATCGGAATGCGGACCCTGACGTCGGCAAAGTCGGCGACACCTGTTGACAGCCCATGGGCTTCGTTGCCAAAAAGCCAGGCGCTGGGACGAGTCATCATCGGAGGGTTAGACGACGCCCCCGTATCTTCTGTTCCCCCCACGCCTTCTGTTCTCTGCGCACGCCGAATACGCCATTGAGCAGCGTCGTCGGCAGCGTCGTCCAGGGAGGTCTCACCGTCGATAGTCGTCGCTACTATCTGGAATCCAGCTGAGGATAAATCGGCGAGGGATTTTGTTATGTCTCGCTCACGCCCGATGGGTATGCGAAAAACTGACCCCGCCGCCGATCTCACAGTCTTGCCATTGTGAATGTCAACCGAATTTCCTAGGAATACGACGCAGTCCGCACCAACGGCATCGGCCGTTCGGATAAACGTCCCAGCGTTACCCGGATCAGACATATCAATTCCGACGGCGACGAGACCACGCCCGTTTCGCGCGCGGTTGATACATGATTCCACTGATGTGGAGAGTAATTGGCAGGTGGCGAATACTCCGCTATGGCTTACTGTCTCAGACAAGGCTGAAGCAGCTTTATCATCGATTACGCTCACCGGAATATCTTGTTCGCGAGCCAGCTCTCGTAACGTAGAAAACTTGCCCCAGGCGTTATCGGCCACAAATACTTCTTTGGCGACCCCGGCCGATAAAGCACCCTCTACCCCGTTGAAGCCCTCGACAAGAAACTTCTTTTCTTTTCGTCGACCAGCCGACTTAAGTAGCTTCCGGGCTGCGATAATCCTCGGAGTTCGTACCGTAAAAACCTGATCTGGTCGATCATCGGTTAAACGATGGTGGGGATAATCGGTAGACGTTTCGGAAATGTTATCCACGTGATCGCACATCACTCAGCAATTCTTTTCAATTCTTGTGGACGGCGGGCCGCTATGGGCAATGTATCGAGTCAGACAATGGTCGTAGAAACCCGAGTTCGCTTGTGGTTAACCCGACTTCACTCAATATAAAGAAAACGTCGCTCTCAATGGAGCGACGAAAAAACATACCCCGCCCCCACGATGTACTAGCAGTGACCATCACAGGAAGATGCGATGACACACGCTGATGATGTGGAGCCGAGGGAAGCTAAAAACTACTTCGCCGGGGCGTTAACATCCTCGGGCAAGGCGTCTTTAGCAGCCGCACACAATGCGGAGAATGCCTGCTCATCCGAGACTGCGAGATCAGCGAGGTTCTTGCGATCAATGTCTACGCCAGCGAGTCGGAGACCCTGGATGAGGCGGTTGTAGGTCATGTCGTTCTGGCGGGCCGCTGCATTAATACGAGTGATCCACAGTTTGCGGAAATCGCCCTTCTTCGCACGACGATCCCGGAACTCGTAGGTCTTCGAGTGGAGCATCTGCTCCTTAGCCTTACGGTACAGGCGGGAACGCTGTCCGCGGTAGCCCTTGGCGGACTTCAGGACCTCGCGACGCTTCTTCTTAGCATTAACTGAACGCTTCACACGAGCCACAGTGTTACTTCCTTCTATCTAGTCGGGGGTGTTATCGAGCGGGTGATTTCTAGCCCTCGCCCAGGAGCCGCTTAACGCGCTTGGTGTCGTTACGGGAAACGGAAGTATCGCCCTTCAAACGACGGGTGCGGGTCGATGGCTTGCCCTCGAGAAGGTGACGGCGATTAGCCTGCTCGCGGCGGAGTTTGCCGGAGCCCGTCTTCTTGATGCGCTTCTTAATTCCGCTGTGGGTCTTCTGCTTCACTGCCGATTTTCCTTTGCACAAATTGAATGAGTTGGTCTTGCACGCTGCCGAGATCGTCGTGACTCGATCTACGACTTCTCGGCTCACGCCACACTGGGCAGAGCACTCGCCGAAAGAAACGCACGGGAATCTCTCAGCAGTTCATGCACTGCCCTGTAGTTGTGAGAAGGACTACTTCTTACCTTTGCGACGCACAGGACCGAGAACCATAGTCATGTTGCGACCATCTTGCTTGGGCCGAGATTCAACGACGCCGGCATCGGCGACGTCATCAGCCAAGCGCTCGAGCAACCGGAAACCTAATTCCGGACGAGACTGCTCGCGACCACGGAACATGATTGTGACCTTCACTTTGGAGCCTTTCTCCAAGAACCGGACAACATTGCCCTTCTTAGTCTCATAATCATGATCGTCGATCTTGGGCCGGAACTTTTGTTCCTTGACGACGGTCTGCTGCTGGTTGCGGCGAGATTCGCGAGCCTTTTGTGCTTGCTCGTACTTGTACTTGCCGTAATCCATGATCTTGGCCACAGGCGGTTTTGCACGTGGCGCAACCTCGACAAGATCAAGATCGGCGTCATAGGCGAGCTTGCGAGCATCGTCGGTACGCACGATTCCAACCTGTTCGCCACTAGGACCAACGAGTCGAACTTCGGGGACACGAATTCGCTCATTAATGCGAGCTTCAGCGCTGATGTGAGACTCCTCAATAGGGATGAACATTGACTGGTCTGGCCGCACTGACGTGCTACAAGCGCTGGATAAACCTTTGAACCGGACTCACAGGCATTTTCACGAGTGCGCATGATGCACGAGTGCCAACACCTGAGGAGTAGGTTCCTTTGCTGCGCCATAAAAGAATCCCCGCTTTACAGATCCACTCTGTAAGACGGGGATGCCACCAAGGCCCAACACATAAGTTCTGAACGTAAGCCAGAACTTATCGGTAACCTTCTACCAGAGTCCAACCTTTCGGCGGTCACGTGGTGGGAGCATCCTCCGCTTGTAGCCCGCGTGGATTTCCACCACGTCGGACGGTCGTGTCGATCAGGATAGCAGGGTCGTGGACTACTACCAAATCTTTAGCTAATCGCTCCAGGGATGCGTCGATTGAAGGTGTGCTACCGGCCAGGTGTGGTAACTAGTCAAGTGCCTGCAATAGGTCGGCGATAAGGTCTTCGGCAGATTCTAGACCAACCGAAAGCCGAACCAAGTCATCAGGAACTTCCAGCACTGATCCCGCTGTCGACGCGTGGGTCATGGCTGCTGGGTGCTCGATCAGTGATTCAACTCCGCCAAGCGATTCGGCGAGTGTAAAGACCGATGTGTTCTTGCATAGACGCTGCGCAGCATCGTGGTCAGCGAGTCGAAGAGAGACCATGCCACCAAAGTGAGACATTTGAGCAGCGGCAACCGCGTGCCCGGGATGGCTTTCCAACCCTGGATAAATGACCTCTTTAACCGCGGGGTGATCAACTAAACGATCAGCTATGGCCTGGGCATTCGCGCTGTGTCGCTCCATCCGGACTGGCAGGCTCCTCAACCCACGCAGAGTAAGGAATGAATCGAAGGGCCCAGCAATCGCACCAGCGGAATTCTGTAGGAAAGCGACCTCATCATCGACCTCTTGATCCGACGTCACTACTGCTCCGCCAACCACATCAGAGTGCCCACCGATGTATTTCGTAGTCGAATGGACGACGATGTCTGCGCCGAGGGATAACGGTTGCTGCAAAGCCGGAGTAGCAAACGTATTGTCAACCACCAACCGAGCGTTCACGCTGTGCGCGACTTTAGCCAGAGCAGGGATATCCGCAATGGTTAGGAGCGGATTGGTTGGGGACTCAGCCCATACCATCCGCGTCCGATCAGTGAGCGCGGATTGCACCTCGTCGAGATCGTTAATTGCCACTGGTGTGTAATCGATCCCCCACTTCGCAAAAATCTTGTCAATGAGGCGGAATGTTCCGCCATATGCGTCATTGGGGATGATGATGTGGTCGCCGGGTTTGAGCATGGCCCGCAAAACTGCGTCACTAGCCGCCATTCCAGAGCCAAAGGCACGTCCGTACTTGCCTCGCTCCAGCTCAGCGATTGCTTTTTCCAACGCAGTACGGGTCGGGTTTCCCGTCCTGGAGTACTCGTAACCGCCGCGCAGTCCACCGACTCCGTCTTGAGCATAGGTAGACGTTGCATAAATAGGTGGGTTAACTGCTCCAGTTGCAGCTTCCGGCGTCCACCCAGCGTGAACGGCAGACGTCTCCAATCCTCGGTCTCGAACGTCTCCCTTTTCTATGTCACTCATGTTTTCCCTTTCTTCAGAACGTAGTGGTTTTATTCCCACTAGGCTTCGCTCTTTATATGCTTTACTTTTTGGCGAAACCAAGCAGATCTTGACGAGTTACCACTCCAACCGGAACACCGTCAGCGAGAACCATCAGTGAATCCACACTTTCTAGTTGCTTGATCGCTTCAGATGCTCGCTCTTGATCGCCGACGAGGGGCATGGCGTCCTCCATCACGGACGACACCGAATCCGACAACGAATGACCATCCTCGTACACAGCTCGTAGCAGGCCTCTTTCGGTGACAGCGCCACGAATTTCTCCCACCACAATCGGAGGTTCGGCCCCTAAGACTGGCATCTGCGATACGTTAAATTCCCGCAAAATATTGATGGCATCACGGATGGTCTCATTCGGGTGAGTATGAACGAAAGCGGGAAGCGACGAGGCTGAATCATTCTTACGACGAAGGATGTCGGCTATCGTCGGCTCTTCTTGTTCACGGGGGCGTCCGGTATCAAAACCATACGAAAGCATCCACTCGTCATTGAAAATCTTGCCTAAGTATCCCCGGCCACCATCAGGCAAAAGAACAACAATTTTGGCATCCGGATCGCGTTGAGCAACCTTTATTGCGGCAACAACGGCCATTCCCGACGATCCACCGACTAAAAGACCTTCCTCCCTTGCTAAGCGACGCGTCATCGCAAAGGCTTCAGCATCGGTCACGGAAATGATCTCATCGGGGAGGTTGCGGTCGTAGGCGTCGGGCCACATATCCTCACCGACTCCTTCGATGAGATACGGGCGTCCGGAACCACCCGAATAGACCGAGCCCTCGGGATCAGCACCAATGACCTTGACTGCTCCGTCCGAAACCTCTTTGAGGAAACGGCCCGTGCCCGTAATTGTTCCGCCGGTGCCCACTCCCGCTACGAAGTGAGTAATTTCCCCGTCCATATCCCGCCAAATTTCTGGGCCGGTGGATTCGTAATGGCTAGCCGGCCCATTGGGGTTGGAATACTGATCAGGTTTAAAGGCTCCGGGCGTTTCGGAAACGAGACGATCTGACACGGAATAATACGAGTCAGGGCTATCGGGCTCTACGGCCGTCGGGCACACAACGACTTCAGCGCCGTAAGCGCGCAGGACATCGATTTTGTCCTTTCCCACTTTATCGGGGCAAACAAAGATGCACTGGTATCCGCGCTCTTGGGCAACCATGGCTAAACCGACTCCGGTGTTTCCCGACGTCGGTTCAATAATGGTTCCGCCGGGCTTGAGTTTTCCCTCTTTCTCCGCAGCATCGATAATCTTTTTCGCTATGCGGTCCTTAGAACTTCCGCCCGGGTTAAGGTATTCAATTTTGGCAGCGACTAAGCCTGCTCCATCCGGAACAACAGACTGCAGTTGCACTAGGGGCGTATCACCAACTGCCTCAGTGATGTGTTTCAACAATTTCATGGGATCGAGTATAGAAACCCCGATCCCAATCAGTTAGACCGACCGGTCTGTAACTCGGCTGTAGCTCTAATTAATCACTCTTTCCAGGGAGCATATCCGCCAAATATTTCGCGGTATAGGAACCGGTTTCTTCCCGACGGTCCACGAGATCTTCAGGCGTCCCCTGATCAACGACACGTCCACCGCCGGCACCGCCTTCTGGCCCCATATCGATGACCCAATCTGCCATCTTGATGACATCTAGGTTGTGCTCGATAACGATGACGGAGTTCCCTTTATCTACGAGACCTTGAATCACCAGCATAAGCTTCCGAATATCTTCAAAATGCAACCCGGTCGTTGGCTCATCAAGGATATAAACCGTCCGCCCACGAGAGCGTTTTTGCAGTTCGGAAGCTAATTTAACGCGCTGAGCTTCACCGCCGGACAACGTCGTTGCCGACTGCCCCAAACGGACATAACCCAGACCAACGTCGACAAGAGTTGCAAGATACCGGTGGATAGAGGTGATCGGTTCAAAGAAGTCGGCAGCCTCAGAAATGGGCATATCGAGGACTTCGGCAATGTTTTTACCCTTATATTTGACCTCAAGAGTTTCCCGGTTATACCGCGCGCCATGACAGACTTCACACGGAACATACACGTCGGGGAGGAAATTCATTTCAATCTTGATTGTCCCGTCGCCTCGACATGCTTCGCACCGACCGCCTTTAACATTGAATGAAAAGCGACCGGCTTTATAGCCGCGCACTTTTGCCTCTTGTGTTTCGGCGAAAAGATTACGAATCTTGTCAAACACTCCCGTATAAGTAGCCGGATTTGACCTCGGTGTCCGACCGATCGGACTCTGATCAACCTGCACCAACTTGTCCAGCTGATCCAGCCCCTCAATTCGACGGTGACGGCCTGGAACGACGCGAGCACCGTTCAAATCTCTCTGCAATGTCGATGCCAGGACACCATTCACCAAAGACGACTTACCTGACCCTGATACCCCAGTGACGACGGTTAAAACACCGAGCGGGAAAGACACATCGATATTTTTTAGATTATTTTCTTTAGCCTCAATGACTGTGATGTGACGGTCTTTATCAAGTTCTCGACGCTTGTCCGGAACGGCCAACACCCGTCGACGGGATAAATAGTCACCGGTTAACGAGTTTTTACACTTCTCGATGCCATCCGGTCGGCCCTGATAGACCACTTCCCCACCATATTCACCAGCACGAGGGCCAATATCGACCAGCCAATCCGCTGTTCGAATTGTTTCCTCATCGTGCTCGACAACGATGAGAGTATTTCCAAGATCGCGAAGCTGTTCCAGAGTGGCGATCAATCGTTGATTATCGCGCTGATGGAGGCCAATCGAAGGCTCGTCAAGAACGTAGAGCACGCCCGCCAGGCCTGAGCCGATCTGCGTCGCTAAGCGAATACGTTGAGCTTCTCCACCTGAAAGGGTTCCAGCCGAACGAGATAGTGAGAGATACTCCAGTCCGACGTCGAGAA
>NZ_JAUMTY010000017.1:20203-24031 GCF_030530965.1 Corynebacterium sp.
GAAAGGGTTCCAGCCGAACGAGATAGTGAGAGATACTCCAGTCCGACGTCGAGAAGGAAAGTCAGTCGCGCCTGCACTTCCTTGAGCACTCGGCCGGAAATCATTTCCTCACGGGAGGAGAGCGTTAACGAATTTAAGAACACCGAAGCGTCAGAGATAGATAAATCACTAAGCTCCGCGATGGATAACTCCTGGTTGGTGCCATCCGAAGAATCTCCAGCGATCTTGACCGAGAGGACCTCGGGCTTTAAACGAGCCCCATGGCACTTCGGGCACGGTACCTCACGCATATATGCCGTGAACCGCTGTTTTTGCGAATCAGACTCTGCCTGGTCTATCCGCCGATGAAGAAATGGCATGACCCCTTCAAACGGCGCGCTATATTTCCTTACTCTCCGATAAGCATTGCGATAACGAATGGAAATCTGATGATTCGATCCATGCATGATCGTCCGCTTCTGAGACGCGGTCAGGTCTTTCCACGGCGTGCTCGGAGAAACCCCCAACTGCTGGGCTATCGCCTCCACCATTTTCGAATAGAACGTTGAATGGTTACTCACCCACGGCGCGATGGCTTCGACCAGTGGCTTTGTATCGTCAGGAATCACTAACGATTCATCAACGGTGAGCTTGCTCCCCAACCCATCGCATTCGGGACAAGCTCCGTATGGCGAGTTGAACGAGAACGTTCTCGGTTCTAGTTCATCAATGGCTAGTGGATGACCATTCGGGCATGCCATCTTCTCGCTAAAACGTCGGAAACGATAAGGATGATCATCATCTAAGGAGACAAAATCAAAGATGACTACCCCATCAGCAAGATTCAATGCGGTTTCGACAGAATCAGTTAACCGCTGCTTCTGAGTCGGCTTTACTGACAGACGGTCAATAACAACTTCGATATTATGTTTGACCTGTTTTTCCAATTTAGGGACATCGGAAATGTGATAAGTCGTTCCATCTACGCGGACGCGAACATATCCCTGTGCTGAAAGGTTCTCGAATAAGTCAACAAACTCCCCTTTTCGTGTCCGCACAACCGGGGCCAAGATTTGGAATCGGAGTCCTTGCTCCATATCCATAATCTGGTCAACAATTTGTTGCGGTGTCTGGCGCTCAATAACTGCACCACAGGTCGGGCAGTGCGGGATGCCAATGCGCGCATAGAGAAGCCGGAGGTAATCATAAACTTCGGTGATCGTCCCCACCGTTGAACGCGGATTATGGTTCGTTGACTTCTGGTCAATGGAAACAGCCGGTGAGAGTCCCTCAATAAAATCGACCGCCGGTTTCTCCATCTGGCCTAGGAACTGACGGGCATAAGAGCTCAATGACTCGACATAACGACGCTGCCCCTCAGCAAAAATCGTATCGAAGGCAAGGGATGATTTACCGGATCCGGATAAACCCGTGAAAACGATGAGTTCGTCTCGAGGTAAATCGATATCAACGCCTTTTAAGTTATGTTCACTGGCTCCCCGGACGATCAGTCGATCTGCCACAGATTTCCCTCCTTATACCGCTCATTAATGGTTTGTGAAACGAATACCGCGCTATTCTACGACCAGTACAGGCCACCCCGCACACAGCGTCACGAAAAAGACCTAGGGTGGACGCATGAGTACTTCCAGCAACACTCCAGAAAACTCGGAAAGATCACACGCAGACACGGATAACGCGGCAGCTCGCACCAACGAACATATAGTTTTTGGCTCGTACACAGGGCATATTGACGGCCCTCGGCAGGCTCAGCGATTGGTCTATGAAGCCCCACCTCAATCCCGCGATGGACAGCCCACCTCATCCGAGGCAAGCGTCGTATCTATTATCAAAACTTCCGTGGGATCCATGGACAATTCCTGCTATCTCCTGGCAGTGGATAACGATGCGGTCCTCATTGATGCGGCAACTGACGCGCCTTTCCTCCTCGATCTCGCCGGTGCCGCAAGCGTGAAAATAACGGACGTTATCACTACACATTCACACTATGATCACGTCGGAGCCCTCCAAGAAGTTCTCCAGCAGACTGGGGCACGGCATCATGCATCCGCCGGGGATGCACCTGATTTACCTGCCGATGCTGACCGCGTCGTCAAGGATGGAGAAAGGTTAGACCTCGCCAGTGAGAAGCTAGCTGGCCTTCACTTGTCCGGCATTACTCTCCACGGCCACACACGTGAGGGCCTGGCCATAGCCTGTGACCCGCAATCTTCGCTCGGTATTAAAGCGCCCGTTCACGTTTTCACTGGCGATTCTCTTTTCCCCGGCGGGGTCGGAAAAACGTCGTCATCGGAGGACTTCAACCGTTTATTAGACGACGTCACCCACAAGCTCTTCGATGTGTATGATGGGTCAACCTGTATCCACCCGGGCCATGGGGACGATACGACACTGGGTGCCGAATATCCTCATCTCGCCGAATGGCGTGAGCGTGGGTGGTGATCAACGCAACCTACCCCGTGGGCGAACAGTTCTCACGCCCACGGGGTTGATCCGTCACGGATGATTGCTTCGAAAGACCCCTACGTTTATTGGAGAGAATGTGGGAACCCCCACGACCGATTCTGAACAATCCGCCATCGCCTACGAGCAGCGTGTTCTCGACTCACTCTTCACCTACGTCGATCGTGAACGTCGACTCTCTGAGGAAAAACTGAGTTCAGTTCTACGCCGGCGTACTCATGATCCTCGTGGCCTCGTCGAACGAGAAACGGCGTATAGCACGTTGCATGACCGGCTTACCATGCTGTCCTCAGCCGAAATTGGCCTGTGTTTCGGCCGTATCGATGTTGTCGAAACCGATGGCGAGGAACCGGAAAACCCATCTCCGGACAACCCTGAGCTGGATCGACGCTACATCGGGCGGATCGGGTTGTCCGATAAGGATGACGATTATCGGACTCTCCTCATGGATTGGCGCGCCCCGGGGGCACGGCCCTATTACTTGGCGACGACTGCACACCCGGAAGGTGTGGCTCTACGACGCCACTTGCGGACGAACGGACGCACTGTAACGGGAGTCACTGACGAGTACCTTGACGCTGAAGCGCTCAACGCGGATGACGTTAACGCGGACTCATCCCCACGCGGTGCTGGCGATGAATCCCCTCTGCTTTCAGCGCTCAACGCAGCCCGCACGGGGCATATGACCGACATCGTCGCAACAATTCAGCGCGAGCAAGATACCATCATCCGTGATCCTTACCGCGGAGTCACTGTTGTGGAAGGTGGCCCCGGAACTGGGAAAACGGCGGTAGCCCTCCACCGTGTCGCATATCTGCTGTACACATGGCGAGACGTCCTCTCTCCCACCGGCGTGTTAGTCATCGGGCCCAACAGGACGTTTATCGACTACATTTCCCGCGTTCTTCCGACGCTGGGTGAAGGTGGCGTTGTCCTGTCGACCATCGGCGATCTCTACCCCGGAGTAACGTCGTCGCGAATTGACTCTGAGCTCAGCAGAGAAGTCAAAGGATCCATTGAAATGGTGGAGATCCTGACTAATGCCGTGAAGAACTATCAGCTCGTCCCCGACGAAACGACGTCGTTGAGTGTGGATGGCCATCACCTGGACGTCACGCCCGCGATGGTTCGAGCTGCGCGGACGCGGGCTCGTCGTTCGCGAAAAGCGCACAACCAGGCTCGCGGTATTTTTCAAGACAAATTCCTGGACCTTCTCGCCGACGCCTTTGCCGATCAAATCGGCGAAGACCCATTAGGCGGGAATAATCTCCTTGATGCCGGCGACCGAGTTGCGCTGCGGGAAGATCTGGAAGAGGAGCCTGCAGTCATCGAATTGATGGACAGTCTGTGGCCCGAGCTGGATCC